>DATEVB010000033.1:0-12797 GCA_035282865.1 Acidimicrobiia bacterium
AGGAAGCGGACTTTGGTTATCGACAGGTACCCGGCCGAGACCATCGGTATCTGCCTCCTGGTTGGGGTCGGCTCGATGGGCGTCCTGGCCGCAACTTCCACTGGAGCACCGGTGCTGGTTGCGGGACGGCGACTTCAGAAGAGGGGTTCTTCGACGTACTCCTCGAGGCCGGCCACCCATCCGGCCGGGAGCTTCCAATGGCGGCCCCCTTCGACGACGAGGCGCATGTACTCGCGCGAGGGCTTCTGCTCGGATCCGGCCGAACCGTTGTGCACGTGAGTCAGCACCGAGTGGCGATGACCCTCACGATCCACGGCCTTGAAATCCTCGGTCGGGATGCGGCCTTCTTTGGCTTCCACGGCGTTCAGCTCTTCCACCTGCTTGGCGGGTATCTCGAACACCGCGCCCCAAACGGTGTTCCCGGGTTCGGGTCGAACCGATGGCAGGCCGCCTTCCCAAGTGCCGTTGTTGTATGGGAACACGAGCCTTGTTTCCGGGAGATGGGCGATGAAACTGAACCGGGCTTCCGGTACCGCCTTTCCCATCCGACGAGGCGAGATGAGCGCGGTGTACGCGAAATACAGCCTCATGCTCACGCCTCCAACTCCTCGAATCCGCGGGGTAACCAGTGTAGTAAGGAAAAAAGCCTCCATTCGCCATAGCCGCCATAGCGTGCGGGTACCGGCTCGAACCGGCCACGGCGGCCGCTAACCAGTAGCCTGGAAACGGCTGAACCGGCGCCCTCGACTCCGGCGGCCTCGCCTATGCGCTTTGAGGTGGACCATGGCAAAAGGACCCGACCCCCGCGATTTTCTCGCCATCGACACGCTTCTGTCCAGCGAAGAGAGACTGTTGCGTGACACGGTGCGCCGGTTTGTCGGCGAGCGGATTCTCCCGGATGTGGCGTCCTGGTTCGAAGAGGGAGTGTTCCCCAAGGACCTCGCCAAGGAACTGGGGGCTCTCGGGTTGTTCGGAATGCACCTCGAGGGGTATGGGTGCGCCGGTACCAGCGCCGTCGAGTACGGTCTCGCTTGCCTCGAACTCGAAGCCGGTGACAGTGGTGCCAGGAGCTTCGTTTCGGTCCAGGGATCGCTGGCCATGTTCCCGATCTGGAAGTACGGCTCGGAAGAGCAGAAGCAACGCTGGCTACCGCCGATGGCCACCGGTGACGTGATCGGATGCTTCGGACTGACCGAAGCGGACGCCGGAAGCGACCCGGGCAGCATGCGCACCCATGCCCGGCAGGATGGGGACGATTGGGTCATCCGCGGCAGCAAGATGTGGATCACGAATGGTGGGATCGCCGACGTGGCGATCGTGTGGGCCCATACCGACGACGGTGTGCGGGGCTTTATCGTGCCTACTGATACGCCCGGATTCAGCGCCAACGACATACACAGGAAACTGTCGCTGCGTGCCTCGGTTACCTCTGAGTTGGTCCTCGATGATGTGCGTCTTCCGTCGGGTGCGGTGCTGCCCGAGGTTGCGTCGATGCGCGGCCCGCTCTCGTGTCTCAACGAAGCCCGGTTCGGGATTTTGTTTGGAGCCATGGGCGCCGCCCGGGCCTGTTACGAGGCCGCCCTCGACTACGCCAAAGAGCGCATTCAGTTCGGTGTGCCCATCGCCTCGTTCCAGATCACGCAGCAGAAGCTGGTGGAGATGATGGTGGCGATCAACCGGGGAACGTTGCTGGCGCTCCACCTCGGCCGGATGAAAGATGCCGGCACGCTCTCCCACGAGCAGGTGAGCTTCGGCAAAATGGACAACGTTCGTGCGGCGCTGGAAGTCGCCAGGTCGGCGCGCAGTGTCCTCGGTGCCAACGGGATCACGCTCGAGTACCCGGTGATACGCCACATGAACAACCTGGAATCCGTCTACACGTACGAAGGCACCCACGAGGTACACACCCTGGTCCTGGGGAACGCCATCACCGGTATCGAGGCATTTCGGGTGGGCCGCTGAGAGGCGGTCCCACCGTACAGCCGGGTTGGTGGAAACGGAATCCCTCCCCATCTTGGCCGGTACTCCCTCAGCCGGGTTGCTTGGCTCGCCAGGGAGGAACAGAAACCTGACACCCCTGGTATCCGCAACCGGCATCTGAATAGACTGCGCGGCACGATGGCTGAGTTCACTCCCTTTCCCTGGCCGGCGGTGCTCGGCACGTTGTCCGCCGGGGAGGATCTATCCGAGGAACGCGCTCATGCCGCGATGGCCGAGATCATGGCCGGTCGCGCCACCCATGCCCACATTGCCGCGATGATCCTGGCGTTGCGGATGAAGGGAGAGTCCGTCGATGAGATCGTCGGGCTGGTCCAGGCGATGCGCGAGGCAGCAGTACCCGTCGAGGTCGACGAGTCGGTGATCGTCGACACGGCCGGCACCGGGGGAGACCGGTCGGGAACGTTCAATATCTCAACGATTGCGGCTTTCATCGCCGCCGGGGCCGGGGTACGGATTGCCAAACACGGCAACCGGGCTGCGTCCTCGTTGTCAGGTTCGGCCGACCTGCTGGAGGGATTGGGGGTGGTCATCGACCTTCCCCCGGCTGCCAATGCCACGCTGCTGAAAGAGGCGGGCTTCGCGTTCTTCTTCGCCCCTACTTACCATCCGGCCATGCGCCACGCGGCGCCGGTCCGGACCCAGTTGGGGGTGCCAACCGTTTTCAACTTCCTCGGACCGCTCGCCAACCCGGCAGGGTCGCGACACCAGACGGTCGGTGTTTCGGACGCAACCATGGCCGGCAAGATGATCGGGGCGCTGCATCGCCTGGGTGCCGAATATGCCTTCGTGTATTACGGCGAGGACGGTCTGGACGAAATCACAACCACAGGCCCCTCCTTCATCCACCGGCTCCGAAACGGTGAGATCACCCACGCCGAATTCACACCCGAAGACTTTGGTGTACCGAGGGCAAGATCGGAAGATCTCCGGGGAGGGACCATCCAGGACAACGTTGCCATTTGTCGTGCCATTCTCGGCGGTGAGCAAGGACCCAAGCGCGATATTGCCGTTGTCAACGCGGCTCCAGCCATCGTAGTCGGTGGCCTGGCGTCGGGGTTCGAGGAAGCGGTGCGCATGGCCGCGGCCGCAATCGACACGGGATCGGCGGCCGCCGTGCTCGACCGGGTGGTCGAGCGAAGTAGGCAACTCGCTTCGGGTGGGTGATGATTCGGATATGCACCTCACACCAGACGAACTCATCAGAGCTCTGCAGGGCCGCTCTCTTCGTATCACCAAAGCCCGTCGGGCAATCTGCGAAGTGCTGGCCACTTCCCACCAAGAACACATGAGCGCCACGGATATCCTCGAAAGGGCTCGGGAGCAAGCCGGGGTGGGGATCGACCAGTCAACTGTCTACCGTACGCTCGATGTGCTGGAGGAGTTGGGCTATCTGCATCACGTTCATCTGGGACACGGCGCCGGGGTCTACCACCTATCGGAGGACCCGGATCATCAGCATCTCGTCTGCGAGCGGTGCGGGAGATCGGTAGAGATCCCGCTCGAAGAACTGGCGCCGGTTCTAGCGACGGTCACCGCCCGATACGGTTTTGTAGCCGAGGGCGTCCATTTCGCCCTCGTGGGGACGTGCATAACCTGCTCGGCAGAGGTGAACAACCTATGAACGATCGCCGGGAATGATCCTGTCCGGCCGGCGGTTGCATACACTGCCGGGCGGCGATGAGGGAGAACCATGGCGCTTTGGATTCAGCGTATCGCCTGGGCTGCGGCGATCGTTCCGGCTCTGGCTGCTTGTGCGGCGGACAGCACAACGCAGGATGTAACCGTCCCCACCGTCACATCACAGGTTTCCTCTTCCACCACGGGAGTTGCCGGAGGAGCAGAAACGTCAACGTCGATCACAGCGGCGGCGTCCGATGCCTCCCTCCAGGTCGACGGTCCGGCGGCGCCCGACTTCACCTTTGCCCTGGCCGACGGATCATCCTTCTCCCTCAGCGACGAGCAGAAGCCCGTCTATCTGGTGTTCTGGGCAGAGTGGTGAAGCACCTGTCGGCGGGAGTTGCCCGTCGTCGACAAACTGGCTGCCGAGTACGCCGATCGGGTTGGGTTCGTTGCCGTCGCCTGGCAATCCACTTTGGACAAGACGGCCGCCCGGGCGGCAGAGCTGATGCCCTCCGGTGCCATCCGGTGGGGTTTGGATGAGGAATCGGCGGTCTTCAGTACGTATGGAATCCCATACCAGCCGTGGACCGTTCTCATCACCGGCAGCGACGTCGAGGTCGAACGCTGGCCCGGCGCTCGATCCGAGGCCGAAATCCGTCAAGCCCTCGACGACTTGATCGCTCTCGGCGCCTGAGTAGCTCGCGGTTGGCTGTCGGCGGTTTGCGGTAGCAGCCAACCTTCCATCGCGGACCACCCACCGCCTGGCGGGCACCCGTTCAAGCTCGCAACGTCGAACCCGATGGGTCTGATCAAGACGTCTATACTCTTATTGCAAGCGTGATGCAATAAGAGGTGTCCATGCACATACCCGACGGCTTCATCAACGGTGCAACCTCACTCGGCGCCGGCGTCCTGGCCGCCGGAGGCCTGGGCGCCGCGCTCCGCCGGGGAAGTCGGACGCTGAAGGACCGACAGATCCCGCTGGCCGGGTTGGTGGCCGCCTTCGTGTTTGCTCTTCAGATGCTGAATTTCCCGGTAGCCGCCGGTACCAGTGGGCACCTGCTGGGAGGAGCCCTGGCGGCTGTGCTCCTCGGGCCCTCGATGGCGGTGGTCGTCGTCTCCGTCGTCGTGATCGTCCAGGCGTTGCTCTTTGCTGATGGAGGCGTCTCGGCCCTCGGTCTCAACATCCTCAATATGGGTCTGCTCACTGCCCTGGTCGGATGGGGGGCATTCCGGGTTTCCATGGCCGTGCTCCCCAAACGCACCGCATCGGTGGTTGGCGCCGCGTTCGGGGCCGCCTGGTTTTCGGTCGTGGTCTCCTCCCTGGGCTTCGTCGCCGAGTACGCGCTGGGCGGAAGTGGCCAGGCGCGGATCGGTACGGTCCTCGGGGCTATGGCCGGGGTCCACTCGCTCATCGGGATCGGGGAAGGCGTGATCACCGGTGCGATCGTTGCCGCCGTGCTTGCCGTGCGACCCGACCTCGTCTACGGCGCGCAGAGGTATGAGCTGGCGACCTCCCGACGCCTCATGCCGGGCCGGGCGGCGATGGGCGGGTTTGTGGCGGTCGGCCTGATCGTGGCTCTCGGGTTGGTGATCTTCGTTGCCCCGCTGGCCAACTCGGATCCGGACGGTCTGGAGCGGGTGGCCGAAGACCAGGGTTTCCTCTCCACCGCCCGGGACACTGTCACCGCCGACTCGCCGCTGGCGGGCTACGGGGTGGCCGGCGTGGAGAATGATCGAAGGGGCACGGTTGTGGCGGGACTGATCGGCACACTGCTGGTCTTCACAACCGGAACGGGAATCCTGGTGGCCGTCAGGAGAAGACGGGCGCACCCGGCGTCCAAGACCGGGCCGTGAGAGCAGGACACGTTCACGCCCTCTATGTGCACGGCACGAGCCGGGTGCACCGGCTGGAGGCTCACGTGAAGGTGGCCGCCATGTTGCTTTTCGTGCTGGCAGTTGTCGCCACCCCCCGCCAGGCATTCTGGGCGTTTGGGATCCACGCGATGCTGGTTGGTGGGGCGACCGCGGCGGCCCGTATCCCCCCCGGCTTCCTGTTGCGGCGTTTGCTGCTCCTGACCCCATTCGTGCTGTTTGCCGTGTTCTTGCCCTTCTTCGGAGGAGGTGCCCGAACCGAGGTGGCAGGCCTCTCGCTCTCCGTGGAGGGTCTCTGGGGGGCCTGGACGATTCTCGCCAAGGCAACGCTGGGTGTCACCGCTTCAATCGTGATGGCTGCTACCACCGAGGTGCCCGACATCCTGCTGGGGCTGGATCGGCTCCGGGTACCCAGGCTGATTACCGCCATCGCCGGGTTCATGATCCGCTACCTCGATGTGGTGCTGGGAGAAATGCATCGTATGAGGATCGCCATGATGTCTCGCGGCTACGACCCTCGCTGGATCTGGCAGGGTGGGGCCCTCGCCGCGTCGGCCGGAGCGCTCTTCATCCGCTCCTACGAGCGCGGGGAGCGCGTGTACCAGGCCATGGTGGCGCGCGGCTACGAAGGGGAGATGCCGGTGTTGAGCAGCGAGCCGACCCGCGCCGGTTCCTGGTTCCGGGCGCTGGCGCTTCCCTCGATGGCCTGGATGGCGGCCGTCACCGCCATCTTCGTGACATGAGCGTCCCGGCCCTGGAAGTCAGGGACCTCTCATTCAGCTACCCGGACGGGACGCATGTGCTGCATTCGGTGGACTTCCACGTTCATCCTGGTGAGCGGGTTGCGCTGCTCGGACCGAACGGGGCCGGCAAGACTACGCTGGTCCTCCATCTAAACGCGATCCACCACCCGACTGCCGGTTCGGTCACCGTAGCCGGATTGCCGGCCACCGAGGAGAACGTGCGTGAGATCAGGCGCCGTACCGGGTTGGTGTTCCAGGACCCCGACGATCAGCTGTTCATGCCGACCGTTCGTCAGGATGTGGCGTTCGGGCCGGCCAACTTTGGAGTCACGGGTCCCGAGCTCGACGAGAGGGTGAAGGGTGCGCTGCAGGCGGTAGGAATGTCGGAGGTGGCCGATCGTCCACCGCACCATCTCAGTCTCGGGCAGCGCCGGCGGGTGGCGGTGGCCACGGTGCTGGCCATGCAGCCCGAGATACTCGTGCTCGACGAACCTTCGTCCAACCTCGACCCGGCCAGTCGCCACGAACTGGCGCACATTCTCCAGGCATTGGATATCACCATGTTCATGGTCACCCACGATCTGCCCTATGCGCTCGAGTTGTGTGAGCGATCCCTGGTAATGAATGGCGGTCGGATCGTCGCCGATGGGCCCACCTCGAGCATTCTTGGAGATCGTGAACTGATGCGGGCCAACCGGCTCGAGTTGCCCTACGGTTTCGATCCGTCCTTGGTCCGACCAGACTGACCTCGTCCGAGCGAAGCGAGGACGGGGGGTGGCCGGCTCACGGTATGCCTTCATGGCGCCTCCGACGGCTCCTCTTTGCCCGTCCCGCCGTGGCCCCAAACTGCCGGTGATCACGGTCCATGGGGAAGACCCCTAGCATCGTTGTTCATGGTGGGAGGGGACCGTTGCGACCTCTGGAGATAGCCGTTGTGGTGATCGCCGGTCTCTACCCGGTCGCCGGGGTGCTAGCGCCCCGTCTCAAGGCCGTCCATGCCCTGCCGCTCCTGGCCGCCGGGCTGACTACGGTTCACTTGATGGTCGAGGGGTATCGGTGGCAGATGGTCCCGATCTACTCGGCTGTGGCCGTCATGGCCTGGGTCGGGTGGCGGTTGCTGCGCAAGCCGGTTCCCGGGCTCCACATCGGTCGGAACGAACCTTCCAAGATCGGTCTCTTTGCGCTCATCCCGATGGGGTCCTTGGACCGACGACCTCGACCAGATCGGACCGGCCGGCGCCGAACGACTCGGGTTCCCGTCCTTCGTGCTCGATCACCTGGCGCTGGCCCGAACGCACTCGTATCCGGATGCCCCGTTGTCCGACGCTGAGGAGCGATATCCGGTGATCGTGTACTCGCACGGATGGACAGGCTTTCGGACCGTCAACGTGGACCAGTCCGAGGCGCTGGCCAGCCACGGGTATGTGGTCGTGTCCATCGACCACACCTACGGGTCGATCGTGACCGTGTTCCCGGACGGACGGTCGGTCGGCTTGGACCAGAACGCTCTGCCCGAGGGAGAGGATGTTGGAGAAGAGGCCTATCAGGCATGCGCAACCATTTCTCTTCGTCCGCAGCGAGGAGTGGACCCCTACGACAACGACCGGCTCTTGGTCGCTCTCTATACGCATGGGGGTGGCGGGCAATACCTGGCGTCGATCTCCGGGACCGAGCATTGGGATTTCGTTGTGATGCCTTTGCTGACCCCGCTGGCTCCCCTGCTGGGACTCAAGGGCCCGATCAAGAGCGAACGGGTCATGGCTATCACCGATGACCTGCTGGTCTCGTTCTTCGGCTCTCACCTGAGAGGTGGCATCGTCACCGACGTGGCGGGATTGAGGTTGCGATACCCGGAGGTGACCCTGGAGACCCGTCCGGGTTGATCAACCCTGGAAGGATAGGGACTAACGTCTCTAGGGAGCGGCCCGGTTGCTTTCTAGGCTCGCAGTCAAAAGGGAGGGAGTTGAATGAGCGATCAAGATCCCCAGAGCGAGGCGGAGCATCTCGAGCCGGAGGCGTCACAGCGAGAGACGAGAACCCTGTACCGGCACTGGATGGCGGCGCTCGGTGGCGCTCTCATGCTGGCCGGGTTTCTGGCGTTCGTGATCTTGTTGATCGTCGATCTGACCTCGGGTATCGACAACCCGTACCGCTCCATCATCGGGTTCATCGCTGCACCCATCATCGGCATTATCGGCCTCCTCTTGTTTCTGATCTCGATTCGCGTTCAGGTGCTCGAGGCACGGCGACGCGGTGAGGTGGTTCGCTTCCGATTGCACATCGAACCTTCCGATCCTCGCTACATGCGAAGCCTGTGGCTGTTCCTCGGCCTTACTGCAGCATTCGTGGTGGTGTTCGCCTACGCCGGCTTCAAGGGGTACCAAACCACCGACTCAGCGGCCTTCTGCGGCGAGGCCTGTCACGAGGTGATGGGTCCCCAAAACGTCACCTACCAAAACTCACCCCACGCCCGGGTCCCTTGCGTCGAGTGTCACATCGGGCCCGGTGCCGGGTTCTGGGTGCAGTCCAAGATCGATGGGATTCGCCAGGTCCTGGCAGTCGCTACCGATTCGTTCGAGCGACCGATTGCTACTCCTGTGGAGAGCCTCCGTCCTGCGCAGCAAACCTGCGAGGAGTGCCACTGGCCTCAGCAGTTCTTCGGGCAGAAACTCGTCACCCACAACTACTACCGCACCGACGAGGGCAGTACGCCGTGGACGATCAGTCTTCTGGTCAATATCGGAGGCGGCAACCCGCGCACGGGCGCCTTGGAGGGTATTCACTGGCACATGGCAACGACCAACGTTGTCGAATACATCGCCGTCGACAAGGACCGTCAAGACATCCCCTGGTTCAGGGTGACCGCCGCGGATGGCACGGTCTCGGTGTATGCGGACCCCGACGCCGACTATCCGGATCCGGAGGCCGAAGACACCGAGATCCGTGTGTTCGACTGTATGGATTGCCACAACCGGCCCAGTCATGACTTCACCCCGCCGGCGGTTTCGATGAACCTCGCCCTGTCGACCGGCAAACTGTCGCAGGATCTTCCGTTCATCCGGAAACTGGGTGTCGATCTTCTCAACGCCGATTATGCGACGACGTCACAGGCCAACGCTTCCATTGCCGCCGGTCTGAGGGACTTCTATCAGACCAGCTACCCCGGCGACTTCGATGAATTGGCCTCGAAGATCGAGAAGGCGGAGGAGACGCTGTTGACCATCTACAACAGCAACTTCTTCCCTGAGATGAACACCGATTACCGTTCGCGGGTCGACAACCTGAGCCATTTCGTCAACGAAGGCTGCTTCCGGTGCCACGGCAACCGGCAGGTCAATGAGGTCGGAGAGTCGCTGCCGGTCGCATGCAACACCTGCCATGTGATCGTTGCCCAAGGCCCCACCGACGATCTGACCGCTATTGAGAGCGACGTCGGCGGGCTCGACTTCCAGCACCCGGCCCCTATAGGTGACGTCTGGGAGACGATCTCCTGTACGCAGTGTCACACCCGGGCGTCGGGGTATTAGCGCACCTTGGTGCACAATGGGAAGCGGGAAGGCGAGTCCGTCGAACCTGTGGCTTCTGACTTCTAGCTCTCTGGTGCTCCGGCGTCGATCCAGGCCATCAGCTGGGCGATCTGATCGTCGGTGAGTTGGCCGGGATGTCCCCCGGCTGCCTGCTTGGTGTAGATCGCAGAAGCGTCGGGATCGCCGGGAACGATCCCGGGCCCGGAGTTGCCTCCCTCGACGGCCAGCTCGTAGCTGGTCAGGTTGAGTCCGCCGACGGCGCCTGCTCCGTGGCATGCCCCACATGTGCTGGCCAACGCCGCGCCGAACACACCGTCCCAGGTCGGTTCGCCGGTCCCACCGGTTCCGGCTCCGGCGGCCGTTTGCGGTGCTCCGGTTTGGATCCACTCCAGCACCATCGACAGGTCTTGGTCGGTGAATTGCCCGGGATGGCCGCCCTCCAGTTGCAGCGTGTACACGACTGAGGTATCAGGATCATCCGCAACGATGCCGGGCCCGGTGTTGCCGCCGGCCAGGATCGTCTCGTAGGTGCTGACGTCCAATCCACCAAACCCTCCACCACCCGTATGGCAGGCACCGCACTCCCCGGCGAAAAGCTGCTGTATGCCGGTGTCCCAACTGACTGCTTCGCCCGTTGGTGTGGTGGTGGTGGTGGTCGTTTCCTCGGTGGCTTCCGTTGTGGTGGTCGTTACGAGCGGCACGGTTGGAGTGGGTGCCGGGACAAAGACCGTGACGTCTTCGGGTGGATCGATGGTCTGGATAGCCGTCTCTTCGAACGTCACGAAGAAGTAGATGCCGACCAGCAGGACTCCGGCAACCACCGAGTACGCCGGAACAAAGCGCCGCCTCCGCTCTTCGGTGACTTCCGTCGGCGGGCGGTCGAAGTCGCCGGCCTCGATGGCGGCCAATTCCAGAGGATGCTCCTTCTCCATCTCGCGGCGGGACATGTACCCGGAGAAGATGGAGGTGTTGAAGTGGCGGAGGTGGACGTGATAGAAGTGCCAGACGAGGATGGCCAGGACCGCCAGAAGCGCCTCACCGCCGTGGGCAGCCTTGGCGGCGGGGATGAACTGCCCGGGCAGGAATTCGGCAGTGGCTATGGGGTTCCACAACATGAACCCGGTCGCAGTCATGACCAGTGTGCCCCACACGATCGCCCAGTACTCGATCTTCTCTTCCCAGGTGAATCTTCCCTGAAGGGGAGGCTGTTCCCGGCGGCCGAGATTGAAGAGAATCCCTTGCCAGGCGGCCCGCATGTCTCCTCGGCCGGGCAACATGGTCCGCGGGGCCCGATCCACGAAGACGCGCTTCCCGGCAGTGAACAGGTGATACACCACGGCCAGGAGCAACATGGTGGCGAATACGCGGTGGATCAAGCGGGTGGTTTCGATACCGCCCAGCGTCGTGATGGCCCACCGGGAGAATCCCGCCTCCGGCCATTTCTGGATCAAACCGGTGATTGCCAGGGCAACGAAGGTGATGACCTGCAGCCAATGCTCGGCTCGGTCTGAGACGGAGAAACGCTTGATGCGGTCTCCCAGCCGAACCGGTTGCGGGTCTTGATCAAGCACTGGCCACCTCCTTGCGGCGGGCTGCCAGTTTTTTGAGGATGTCGACGATCACCCACAAGACCATTGCCCCGATGACCAGGGGGATGAGGATGCGGTAGAAGAGGTTTACGTAGTAGACCAGCGGGGCATCTTGGCGAGTTGGTCGGTAGTGGCTGAGCCAGGAGGTTGGGAAATTGGTGGTCGCATCCGGGTGACAACGCTGGCAGGTTCCGAGAAGATTCTCCCGAAAAGTCTGGCTCTCCGGGTTATCGGCAGAGGCGATGTTATGAACGCCGTGGCAGTCGATGCATACCGGCTTGTTGGTTTCCTGATCGGGGAAGAGCTCTTCGAAGATGACCACTGTGGTTCCGTGGAAGTCGGCAACATAGGTATCGAATACGTCGGTGGAGATGCCGTATTTGTCCATGAGGTCGGCATCTTCATGGCAGGTGGCGCAGATCTGGGGGGAGAAGAGGTGAAAACCGGTGACTCCCGGTCCCTCGATGTCGTGGACGCCGTGGCAATCGGTACAGGATGGAACATCGGCGTTTTCCTCTTCGAAGAGAGCCGCTCCGTGCACGCTTTCGGCGTACACCGTGTAGATCTCGAAGTGACAGTTCTCACAGGTCCGCTGGATGGCGGTGGCCCTCGTTCCCGCTCTTTGGACGTCGTGAGCGCCGTGACAATCAGTGCACACCGCCGCCTCGGGGTTCCCGCCCAGAAGCGCCGCGCCGTGGACGTTGTCATGGGTGGCCGAGTACTGCGATTCGTGGCATGTGGCGCAGGCGGTGTAGTTGGTCACTGCGAATTCGCGCAGGCTGTCTGCCTCGATCGGTTGGTGGGGGTATTCGGAGATGGTGGTGTGGCATAACACGCACGACATGTTGAACTGACCATGGACCGAGTCTTCGTACGTGGCGCGGTGAACGTTGATGTCGAGGATCTCGCCGGAAGGCAACTCGACGTTGCTCAGACTGACGCCGCTCGTCTCACCATCGTGACAGCCCAGGCAGTATCCGTTGTCGAACCGCAGGTCCTGGTCCTGTGTGGTTACCTCAGTTTCGTCCTGAGCTCCGGCGGACGAGGTGCCGGCCGTTAGGAAGCCGGTAAGCAACGCAGCACCTGCTAGGGACAACGAGGCCCAACGCCAGCCGCTTTTCACGTGCAACCTCCCAAGACGGTGCTACCTGGTGAAACCATCCACGTTGACCCTACGCTACAAGCGCGTTCGTTACTCGACATAGGGTCGACAGTCCCCATTGGACGGGACTCTAGGGAGAGGAATCGGGACTCCTTTGGCGTTCTGTCCCACCTCGACCGTGTGCCGTCCGGGAAAACGCCGGTCCCGCTTGGGCCGTCTTCGCGACGGTCCTGCTGGGCGGCTGGCGAAGATGAGGGGCCGGGTGATTCCGGCCCCTCATCTTGCAGTTGTGTCCGCCTTCTACTGGCAAACCATTCCGCTCAGGTTACCGCCGCTGATG
>DATEVB010000034.1:0-3271 GCA_035282865.1 Acidimicrobiia bacterium
TAGGCGAGGCCAAGGTCGTGCTGTGTCGCCGTGGGCTTGGTCGACCTGACCTCCAGCTTGCCGGGTCGCCCCCTGGAGTGATAGTCGAGCGCCTCGCTGAACTTCTTACCTTCCGCCATGGGGGCCTCCAGAGGGGTTTGATGCTCGAAGCCTACCCGGCCACCACCCTGTTGAATTCACCGGCCACCCAGCCCCGGGCGGCGGGACGGCGCCGAGAACGGACAGAAGATGGTCTCACTTGATCGGCCGGCTCTCCGGGGCTACCAGGGCCGCCCGGCCGATGGGTATCACGAGGTTGGCAGTACTACCCTTCCCGGGTCCATTCCGATGGTGGTTGTGCCCTTCACCCTGCCGGAAACCGGTTGCCGGTGGCGGTGCGAGCGGGGGAGCGGTTGTGAGAGCCCCAGTTATGGGCCGGTACGCAGCGTTAGTGTCGGGCAAATGGAGGCACCGGGGTTTCCCAATGGTTTCTTGTGGGGCACGGCCACGGCCGCTCATCAGGTGGAGGGCGGAAACTGGAACAACGACTGGTGGGCTTGGGAGCACGATCCGGCTTCATCATGCGTGGAACCGAGCGGTGACGCCTGTGACCACTACCACCGCTATCGGGAGGACATCGCGGCGCTGGCGGAGCTTGGCTTCAACGCATACACCTACTGGAGTGCTCTCGACAACTTTGAATGGGCTTTCGGCTTCGGGCCAACGTTCGGGTTGATCGAGGTCGATCGCGCTACCCGGCAACGAACGGTCCAGCCCAGTGGGCGGTGGTTGGGTGACCTGGCTCGCCACAATGGCACAACGGGACTGGAGGCACTGTGACCGGGAACGTGTTCGACCTCAGCGATAGTCTCGTCGACGACCTCATCGAGCTATCACCCATTGAAGCGACGTACATCGGCGCTGATGGCTTCGACCACCTGTGGGACGACCTGAGCCCGGAAGGTATCGAAGAAAGGGAAGCAACGCTGCGGCGGTTCCAGCAGTCGTTTGCCGACTTGCCGGTTGGGCAAGACCACTGGCAGCGATTGGCGAGCCGGGTTGGCACCGAGTATCTCGATGAGCACCTCGATGCGATCGCCAATGACGACCCTTTCTGCGACCTCAACACCGTGGCGTCACCGTTGCAGCACGTTCGCCAAGTCTTCGATCACATGGACAGCTCCACCATGGCCGGGTGGGAGAACATCACCGTCAGGATGGAAACGATCCACGAAGCGATCGGCGGCTACCAGCGGACTCTCGAGGCCGGGAGGCGCAAGGGGGTGCGGGTGGCCCGCCGCCAGGTCGTCGCCGGAATCGAGGACGCGCGGGTCCATGCCGGCGATGGCTCCTACTTCGCTTCGGCTCCGGCCCGGTTCCGCGCTTGGGGGGGCACCGGGTCTCTCCTAGATGTGCGCCTGGAGACAGCATCCCGTTCGGCCCGGGAGGCGTTGGCGAGCTTCGCCGATCACCTCCAACACCACTACCTACCGGATGCTCCCGTCGAAGATGGTGTCGGCCTCGATCGCTACCTGCGGCATGCCCGCAGGCATCTGGGTATGGACATCGATCCGCACGAAACCTACCTGTGGGGCTGGTCCGAGGTGGCCTCGCTACATCGACGTATGGGTGAGGTTGCCCGTCTGATAGACCCGGACGAATCCTTGCCCGGGGTGGTGCGACTCCTGAAGACAGACCCGGCTCGTTGCGCCTCGAGCCCGGATCAGTTCATCCGGATCATGACCGAGCGACAGCAGCGTGCCCTGGCCGAGCTCGACAGTACTCATTTCGACCTTCCGGAGCCCATCAAGCGACTCGATGTCAAGATCGCTCCTCCGGGTGGGTCGCTGGGGGCCTACTACGTCCAGCCCTCCGAGGATTACTCGCGTCCGGGAACGGTTTGGTACTCCCTCGGGGACCAGCGGGAAATCCCCCTGTGGGATGAGGTGAGCACCGCTTATCACGAGGGGTTCCCGGGTCACCATGTGCAGGTCGGGGTCCAGCTATCACTGGCCGACCGATTGAGCCGTCTCCATCGGGTTGTGGTTTGGCATCCCGGTTACGGCGAAGGGTGGGCCCTCTATGCCGAGTTGCTCATGGATGAGCTCGGCTACCTGGAGAGACCCGAGTACGTGTTGGGGATGTTGTCGGCCCAGATGTTGCGTGCCTGCCGGGTCGTCATCGATCTCGGCCTGCACCTCTCCTATCCCATCCCGGGTGATGCGATCTTTCGTCCCGGTGAGGATTGGAGTTTTGACGCGGCAGTGGAGATGCTCTCCGACCTGGCCTTCCTGTACCACGACTACGCGGTCTCCGAAGCGATCCGGTATCTCGGGTGGCCGGGGCAAGCGATCTCTTACAAGGTCGGGGAACGAGTGATTCTCGAACTGCGCGAGGACCTGCGAGCACGCCAAGGCGATGCGTTCGACCTCAAAGAGTTTCACGCCCTGGTCCTCGGGTCCGGCCCGGTCGGGCTAACCCATCTGCGCGAGCTGGTGCGGGGTATCTAGGGTCGGCAGCTCCTCCCCCTGGTGTCTTTGGCGAGGTGCGGACGACACGTCTGTCACGGGTCCTCCCCGCGACAAGCGGGAGGTGGTCTCAAGGCCGGAGGTGGCCCGGAGGAGTCGTCTCGCTTCGATCGGACAACTTCCCCGGCTGCACGGTGCACCGGGGCACACGTTGTGGGGCAAGGTCAAGCGTCCGCCTCCCGCAACTATCAGGGAGAAGACTTCTAACCGCACGCCTTGATCAGCGTCGGGTAAGGGTTGACCGGGTTCTGGCCGCCCGCGTAGATCTCGAAGTGCAGGTGCGGGCGCGAGCCTTTGGCATTGCCGCTGTCCCCGACGTACCCGATGACCTCGCCGGCCTGGACGTAGCCGTCCTTGGCGAACTGATCCATGTGGGAGCCGATGTACAGGTGGCCGTCATCGCCCTCGAGGTTGAATTGGTACCCACCCACTGTGCCGACGACCTGATGCAGCGTGCCGCCCACCGGGGCGATGATCTGGGTGCCGAGAGGGGCAAATAGGTCATTGCCTTCATGGAACCGTTCGCCCGAGCGCGGAAAGCCCCAGTCGTTGAAGAAAGCTGCACCCTCGACCGGGCACAACCATCCGGGTGCGTCGATGACCAGGGTGGCGCCCATCCGGACCAGATTGGAGTTGGCGATACGATTGAGCTCTACGAGGCTGGCAACCGTTGTCTTGTAGCGCGCCGCGATTCCGCCCAGGGTGTCTCCGGATTGCACCACGTAGGTGGTGGCGACATGGGTCTCTGCCTCAAACGTGTGGGA
>DATEVB010000035.1:0-12305 GCA_035282865.1 Acidimicrobiia bacterium
GCGGTCCGATGCAATCGGGTGAGGACGAACTCCCGGTGGCCGAGCGCCTCGGCGGCGGTGAGACGGCCATTGGCGGTTCTCACCGCCACATCGGCCATCGCCGCGGCTGCATCGTCGAGCGTCATCTCCCCGGTGAGCGTCCCGGACACGTCGAGATCCACGTGTTCGGACATGGTCGCGGCCGTGTTCGGATTGGCGGTGAGCTTCACGACCGGGACGATCGGGTTGCCGATGATGTTCCCCTGTCCGGTCGTGAACAGGTGAAGAGCGGCCCCTCCGGCGGCGAACAATGTCACCGACTCTGCCGCGGCTGACGACGTGTCCATGAAGTAGAGGCCGGGACCGCGTCGCGGCGGCTCGGCCATCTCCAGGACACCGTGCACGGTCGCACGTCCGATCTTCTGGATGTTCCCCATCGCCTTCTCCTCGATAGTCGAGAGGCCACCCACGATGTTGCCCTGGGTGGGCTGGGAACCCATCAGATCGGCCTCTTGCTCGAGGATGATCTGTTCGTGCTCGTCGAACAGCCGTTGGAACTTCGCTCGCTGTTCACCATCGACGACGCGCTCGGCCACGATGTGCTCACCGCCGGTGAGCTCGGAGGTCTCACCGAAGAAGAACGTCCCTCCCTCGGCGGTGAACCATTCGCAGAACCGACCCACCGTCGGGTTCGAGCCGAGACCAGAGGTCGTGTCGGATTCACCGCACTTGGCGCTGATCCACAGCTCGGGCAGTGGGATCTCAACGCGCTGAATCTCTGAGGCATCTTGCACCAGCTGTTGCGCGGCTCGTGCCGCCCGTTCGATGGTCTTGAGATCACCCGATCCCTCGATGTGGAACCGGGCGACCGGCTTGCCGGTTTCGGCCACTGCGTCTGCGATGCGGGCCGTCCATTTGGGCTCGATCCCGATCACCACCAGAGCAGCCACATTGGGATTCGATCCGGTGCCGATCATGGTGTCGAAGAACAGCTGCAGGTCGGGACCGAACTGGAGCCGGCCGTAAGGATGCGGGAGCGCCATCGTCCCGCCGATGACCTTGCCGACCGCTTCCGCTGCGGCGTTTGAGATGTCGTCGACCGGGAGGACGACCACGTGATTACGGACACCGACGGCGCCGTTCGGGCGACGGTATCCGTAAAACGTCTTGTCCGAGATCATGCCCATCGCAATCCCTTCAGGTTGTGTACGTGAACGTGCTTGCCGACTTCGACGTCGGCGGTGGCGGCCCCGATGGTCACCCCGTATTCAATGACCTGCTGTCCCTCAGAGAGCCGGACCAGCGCGATCTTGTGGCCCAGGGATACATCTTCGGCCATCTCGATCGTGATGTCCTCACCCTCTTTCTCGTCGACGTATCTGCCCACCGCTCGGTGACCGCGAGAGAGGTCTCGCGTAGCGACGCCGACCGAGTCACCCAGTCGGTGAATTCGAAAATCGACCATGTGTGTTCCTTTCCCCGCCCAGCGGCGGGATCTCAGTCCTTGCTAGCTCACCCGGTCGCGACGCCTACCGCATCAAGGAACGGTTTCACCTCGACGGCTTTCCCACCAAGGCGTGACGACTCGATGGCCGTGTGGACCACGGCCAGCGCCCGGATGGCTTCAACGGCACCGACCTCGATGGTAGCCTTCCCCCGGATCGCCAGACCGAACTCTTCGAGCTGCTCGCGGAACATGTCCGTCGGCGGCAGCTCGACCGGGGTCCGCTCCTGTTGACCATACGCCTGCGAAACGAGCGTCGAGAAGGCATCCGCCTCGTGGGCGTCGTCCCAGTGGGTAAAGTCGAGGTCGTACATGAGGTTCTGCTTCGTGCCCTGCAGCCGGATCTGGTAGATCCCCGGAGACGCCCAACCACAACCCAGATAGCCAAGAGCGCCCGACTCGAACTCGAGGATCGCCATGGTGGCGTCCGGCACCTCCGCATTGGTGAACAGCTTGCGAGTGTGAGCCGTCACCGCCGCCACCGGTCCCAGCAGATACTGGAGGTTGTCGGCGTGATGAACACCGAGCTGGATCAGCGGACCACCCGGGGTCTTGTCGAGATACCAGCGCCACGTGTCCGGGGTGAGCTCGAGCCCCCGTTCGTTCGAGAAGTTCGCTTCGGCCAACGAGACACCGCCGAGGGTTCCCTCCTCGATCCACTTCTTCATCACCCGGTTTCCGGACAGTCGCCGGGCGCTGTGTCCCACTGCGAACAACCCACCCGTGCGCTCCACCGCATCTTTGATCGCCAGAGCGTCCTCCAGCGTCTGGGCAATCGGTTTGTCTGTGTAGACCGCTTTGCCCGCGTCGAGGGCCCGGATGATGACGTCTTTGTGGGTGTCATTCGGGGTGGTGACGATCACCCCTTCCACATCGGGATCCGCCAGTAAGGCCTCGTAGCTCGCAGCGCTCTTCGGGACCCCGTACTCGGCCATGAAGGCGGCACGCTTGTTCTCCGAACGCGAGTAGCACGAGTAGAGCTCAACGACATCTCCCCGTTGGGCGCCACGCGCCAGCACCCGGGCCCAGCGGCCGAGACCGACGGACGCCAGACGGATCTTGTCTGCCATTGGTACCTCCTGTGTTTTAGGTGACCGTGATGTCGGTGTCTTCGTTGTTGGCGAAGAGGTCGGGGTGTGGGAAGAAGCAGACGAGCCGCATGTCCGCGCCCTCGTCCGGAACCGTGGCATGGGCCGATCCAGCCGGGACGTGGACCGTGTCTCCCGGCGCCACCGGATGCCACTCTCCGTCGAGCCACACCCGGCCGCGGCCCGCCTCGATGTAGATGACCTCCTCGGACAAGGGATGCCGGTGCGCCGTACGACCTGCGGTCCTCTCGAGTTCCACGATACGTAAGCTCGACGAGGTCTCTACGCCTCGCAACGGGTCGGCCGCCCGCCGACCGGGCAGGTCGACGAACCGGATCCCGGCGCCCGTCACCACCGTCACGATTCGCGCACCCGGAGCGAGAAGATGTCGGCCACCCGCTTGGCCACGTCGCCGGCAATGGTGGCGGCGAAACCGGCGGCCAGCTCGTCGGTGGCCCACCGGGGGTTGCCGTACCAGCCATCGGCGTCGATCTCGGTGACCTCAGTGATGTATCCGTAGGTCTCCTTGCCGCGGCGCATAGCATCGAGAGCGATGGCATGGTCGGGACGCGTAGCGTCTCCGGCCAGCTCGATGTGGACGAGGTCGGGGTCGCGGGCCATCACTGCGATCGCCTCGATTCCACCGCCATGTGTGAGCTCCCCGCCTTGCGAGGCGTACACCCGTTGAGCGGTGTAACACGAGTGAGCGGTGACCACATAGACCCCGGGATGCCGGTCTTGGATGTCGGTGGCGATCGAGTCCATCGAGGCGATGTTGCCTTCGTGCCAGTTGACAAAGACGAAGCGATTCACACCCATCGCCACGAGTTCCTCGCAGATGTCGGTCAGCAGCGCCTCGAAGGTCGACCGGCGGAGGCTGATGGTGCCGGGATGTCCGGCGTGGATCGGCGTCACCCCGTAGGGCCCGAAGGGCACGTATAGAGCGTCGAGGCGCTCTGCGACGGCCTCCGCCACCACTTCACCGGCGATCGCATCGGTTCCGCAAGGGAGATGGGGACCGTGTTGTTCGGTGCTTCCGAATGGAATCACGGCCATGCCGGATCGCTCGATCAGGTCGGCGACGTCGGGGCTCGTCAGGTCGTAGATGGATCGGGGGTTCACGTGGTCTCCTCGGGTAGGACGGCGGCGTTGCGCGGTGATTCGCCGAGGATGACTCGACGAGCCTCCTCGGCGCTCTTCCGGCGGAGATCCGCCTGGCTTTCCTCCGTGTACCAGCCGGTGTGGGGTGACAGGATCATCCGGTCGAGCACCGCGGCGAACCTGGACAGATCGGGCGGCTCCGGCTGGAACACGTCCAGGGCTGCTAGGCGCGGGGCTCCCGCCGCCAGCGCCTCCACCAGA
Organism: Acidimicrobiia bacterium; assembly: GCA_035282865.1. Taxonomy (GTDB): domain Bacteria; phylum Actinomycetota; class Acidimicrobiia; order Spongiisociales; family UBA4744; genus UBA4744. Next base: position 3,934 of record DATEVB010000035.1, read on the forward strand.
GCATCACCGTCGACCAATGACCCTCGAGCGGTGTTGATGAGGATGCTCCCCGGCTTCATCGATGCCAGCTCGGCTGCGCCAACCAGCGGCCTCCCATCGGTCGGACCCGGGGCATGGAGGGTTACCAGATCACTCATGGAGAAGATCTCCCCCGGCCCGCACGATTCGATGCCGTCCCCCTCCACCATGACGTAGGCATCATGGACGAGAATTCGCCGGAAGCCGACCGCTCGCAGCAACTCGGCCACGCGGCGGCCGATGCGGCCGAACCCGACCACGCCTACGGTCATCGAGGACGGGAGATGGAGCGGACGGAGCTTCGAGAATCCCCATTCTCCCGAGCGGACGATTGAGTCCGCCTCGATCAGACGACGAACAGCGGCCAGTGCCAGAGCCAGAGTGTGCTGCGCTACCGTCTCGGTCCCGTAGTCCGGCACGTAAGCGACGGTATAGCCGAGACGCCGGGCGGCCGCGAGATCGACCGAATCGACCCCGATCCCCGCCCGAACGATGGCGCGACAAGACAACCGCTCCAGGACCTCGGCCGTGAACCTCGGCAGCGAGCCGGCGACGATCACCCGGGCCGAGCCGGCCGCCTCGATGATCTCGGCGGCGGTACCTCCGGAACCCACCGCGAGGCGAGCGAGATCCCCGAGCACCTCTTCCTCGATGGAGAGGTCGGGATAGCGGGTTCCGAGCAGCACTACAACCGGTTCGTTCACGGCAGCAACTCTACGGGACTCGATCTCTCCTTGCAATCGATTGTAGGGCTTTCGGCCCAATCGAACCGATCAGTGGCGTCGGGAGCCACCGAACCGAGATCCGCGCCGGGATTACGGGACCAGGACGTCCCGGCCGATCACCGAACCGACCCGCACTCGCTCGTGCAGGAACTCGACCTCTTCCAGCGGATACGTGCCGGCCACCACCGGATTGATCAGGCCGCGAGTCACCAGGTCGATGACCGTCGCCAACTCGTCCGAAGAGACATTGCGAGAGCCGCGAATCTCCCATTCGTTGCGGTAGATCGACCCCGGATCGATGTTCCAGGCGGCGCCCGTATGTGAGCCAACGATCACCATGCGGCCGCCTTTTGCGAGCGACGCCAGCGTGGCCGGCATGGTGGCAGGCCCCACGAGCTCCAGGATCGCGTCGGCGCCGCGCCCACCGGTCCACTCCCGGATGGCCTTGCCAAGATCGGTCACAGTGGGATCAATGGCGATCTCGGCCCCGTACTGAAGCGCCGCGGCAACTTTCTCGGCGCCGAGATCAACCGCCGCCACCGCCGCCCCCAGCATCCGGCCGAGTTGAACGGCGTGCAGCCCGACCCCACCGCCCGCACCGGTCACGACCAGCCGTTCCCCCGGCAACAAACCCATCCTGGCCGTCAGGGCGTGGAAGGGAGTGCCGACGGCATTAGCGAGGATCGATCCTGCCGGGAAGTCGATCGCGTCGGAGAGTCGCACGACGTTGCGAGCGGGCATCACGGAATACTCCGCGTATCCGCCCGGGATGTTCACACCTACATGCCCGCCGAAGTTCTCACAGATGGTCTCGCGCCCCCGCAGACACCAGCGACAAGTTCCGCACACCAGGTAGAGAGTGGCAGCCACCCTGGTCCCGATCTGCCACCCGATCACCCCCGGACCGACCCCGGCGATCTCTCCGGCGATCTCGTGGCCGAGCACGTGCGGCAGGGGGGACCGCTCCCGGCCCCCGGCCCGGATCGCCAGGTCGAAACGGTCTACCGCACAGGCCCGAACCCGTAACAACACCTCCCCGGCCCCCGGCTCGGGGACTACGAGCTCGCGGAGAATCAGCGGACCGCCGTACTCCTCCAGAACCATTGCCCGCATCGTCTGCTCCGACATTGCCCCAGGCTACAGCGTTCGTTTGCGACCAGGTCCCACAGTCCGTATCTTCCGGTCGTTGTCACTCGAGTCCAACGTCAACGAACGGCGAAAGGGTGGCGGTGCCCGAACGGGCACCGCCCTCGAGTACCGATAGGAGGGCGCCATGAAAGTCGAGGTCGAGCAGGTGGCCGGGCGGCGGATGGTGGTCCGCGCCCGGGGAGTCGAGCTGATCGTGGACGACACTCTCGCGGCCGGAGGGCCGGGCGACGGTTTCCGCCCGACCGAGCTCCTGATGGGCGCCCTCGGTACCTGCATGATCGGGACGATGATCAACTTCGCCCGCAATCAGGACATCTCTGTGTCGAACATCTCGATGACGCTGGAGGATGAGTCGGCCGAGCATCCGGAGAGGATCGGGGATATCCGGGCCGTCATGCGCCTCGAGACCGACGCCACCGACCGGCGGCGAGCCGGCCTCGAACGGGTGGCCGCAGCCTGCAAGATCCACAATACCCTCGAGCACGGGCCCGAGATCGGCTTTGGATTCGAGGTGATCGAGTGACGACTTACGGAAGTCTGCCCCTCGTCCCGGCCGGGTGGCGAGAATCGACCACCCCGCAAAGGAGGAACCCGTGCGCCTCTTGAACCATCCCGACCCCGTCGTCCAGCAGGTCCTCGACATCTGGCTCCCCCGCTTCCTGGCCGGCGGCATCGAGATCGGCGACATCGGCCTCACCGTCCGGGCAATCGGCGGGTGGCGGGATTGGGGACCCTGCTGGATGGAGACGGCCGCCCTCCATGAAGCTCTGGGTGAGGAGGCGCAGGTCGAGGGAAGGACGGCGAGCGCCACCCAGGCCTTCATGACCGCATCCCGTTGTTACCACCTCGCCTACTTCCTCTCGGTGGACGACCTCGCCCTCCACCGGCGCGGGCTCGACAAGATGGTCGAGTGCCACGATCGCGTCCTGCCCTACGACCGTCCCGCCGCTGAGAAGGTTCACATCCCGTTCGAAGGTGGTCACCTCTTGGGACTGTTCAGCCGGCCGGTCGGAATCGAGCGGCCGCCGGTCGCCATCGTCCTACCCGGCCTCGACTCGACCAAGGAGACCCGCCACGGGGCACGCGGCAGCCTGCTGAGGCGGGGGATGGCGGTGCTGAGCCTCGACGGACCGGGCCAGGGCGAAATGAGCCTCACCTCGACCATCCGACCCGACTACGAGGTTGCCGTGGCCGCAGCCATCGATTGGCTCGCTGGAAGGGACGACGCCGACGCCACCCGGGTCGGTGTGACCGGAAGCAGTCTCGGCGGCTACTACGCCGCCCGGGGCGCGGCGTTCGAGCCTCGAGTGAAGGCCACCGTCGTCAACTGTGGTCCGTACGACTGGGGAGAGTGTTTCGACGATCTCCCGGTCGTGACCAGGGAAGCGTTCCGGCACTACTCCGGATCATCGTCTATGGCCCAGGCCAAAAAGCGAGCGAAAGCGCTCACGCTGCGGGGGGCTTCGATAGCAGGTCCGCTGTTCGTGATCCAGGGCGACTCGGATCCCCTGATCCCAACGTCGCACGGAGAACGCATCGCCGCTCTCGGGACCGGCGAGGTTGTCTACCATCTCGTGCGGGAAGGCAATCACGGGGTCAACAATCTCCGCTATCGGGCGATCCCGATGGCCAACGACTGGCTGGCGGCCCGTCTCGGCGGATTGGTTGCCTGACGAGAACAAACGGGGGCCTGCACCGCAAGCCCCCGTTTTCTCGCGCTCAGATCACAGACTGGCGGGACGCCTCGGGATGCCAAGGATGTCCTGAGCCTCCCACAGCGCCGTGAAGTCGAAGTGCTTCTTCCAGTCGATGCCTTCCGGAATATCACCGGTAATGGCTAGCTCGTCCAGGAACGGCTGCATTGTATCGAGTTCGAATCCGCCATCTTCACTGATCTGATCCAGCTCGACCTGGTACAGCTCGACAAACTCCGGCGGGATCTCGTACCCGAGATCGATCATGAGCTGGTAGGCCTGGTCCTTGTTGGCCGGATCGAACATGAATTGGCGGGCCCGCAAGTCGGCGACCACCCATGCCAGCACGGTGTCGTAGTTTTCCTCGATCCAACCCGCCATGGCGCCGAATCCTTCTTGGGGAGCGGGCTCTACCTCCGCGTACAGGAACTTCCCGCCCGCCTCTTCAATGGCGAATCGGTGGCGTGGGAACAGGCTGGCTCCGTCGACGGTGCCGGCCAGGACCGCTTGGAGACGACCGTCGGAACCGCCCGAGGTGGGGACAAACTGCACGTCCGTCTCAGGGTCAAGGCCGAGGGCCGTAACGATCTTCTTCTGGACGAAGGTGTTGCGACCCTCGAGTTGCCCGCCGGTGATGGTGCCGCCTATCAGGTCTTCGGCGGTTTCGATACCAGCGCGCACGCCCAAGATCTGCCACTCGTTGATGCGGTACATGCTGATGATCTTGATCGGCTCGCCGCTCGCCTCGGCCGAGCCGAGGAAAACGTTGGTGTCGCCGTGGGTAATGTCGATGCTGCCACCGATCAGACCCGCGATGTACTCGTCCGTCAACAGCCGCTCCAGGTCCTCGATCCCGTACTCCTCCAGATAACCGAGAGCCTGGGCGAGGCTATAGCTCCACTGGGCGGCATAGTTCGGGTTGAAGTCCCCCATCACCACCTTGTTCAAGTTGGCGACGATCTTGTCGATCACGGTCGTAGTGGTCCCGAGGGTCGTCCCCGTCCCGGCCGTCGTCGTCGTCGCCGCCGTGGTCGTAGTCGTCTCGGATCCGACGCCGCAGGCGGCCAGGATGGTGCCGAGCAATCCCACACCACCTATCTTGAGGAACTTCCTCCTGTCCACCCACATACCACTCTCGGTCCGCTGCATGTCCTCCCGTCCGATCATCCGCTCTCCTCCTCTTGTCTCGGGCCTCTTCTCGAGGCTTCTCCGCGTCTGCGACGCAGAACCGTCGATTTCACAGCGTCTCCAGGCGCCGCCACGGAGCCACCTTCGCTTCCAGCCACCTGGTGAACTGGATGAGCGAGAGTGACACCACCACCAGCAGGAATAAGACCGCGTACAGCAGGGGGGAGTTGAAGGTGTCGGCCGATCTCGAGATCAGGTAACCGAGACCCTTCGAGCCGCCGAAGATCTCGGCGATGATCACACCGACCAGTCCCCGGCCGATGCCCTGCTGGATGCCGGAGATGATGAAGGGAAGTGTGAAGGGGAATACGACTTTCGTATAGAGCTGCGTTCGGCCGGCGCCGAACACCTTGGCGGCGGAAAGGAGCGACTTGTCGGTGGTCTTCACCCCCGCCCAGGAGTTGATCATGATCGGGAACACCGCCGACAGCACGATGATGGTGACCTGCATCTTCCTCGTGAAGCCCAGGAAGAGGATGAACAGGGGGACCAGGGCGATGCGAGGCATGGACGAGATCGCCCACACATAGGGGCTCAGCAGGCTGTCAACGTACCGGTTGGCGCCCATCAGCAGACCGAAAGGGACCCCGATGGCGATGGCGATCACTACTCCCATGCCGAGATTGGAGAGGCTGTAGAAGAGGTGGTCACGGATGCTCCCGGAGATGACCGCTCCCGGCGGCATCGTGGTCGTCAATCCGTCCCACAGCGCGGTGAACATGTTCGAGGCCCTCGGAAGGAACAGCTTGTTGACGATCTCCGCCCTGGCAAACAACTCCCAGACCACGAAGAAGGTGCTGAGGTTGAGGATGGTGACCGCCCAGGGACCGTACCGCCGCCATATGGTCCGGACGTTGGTCTCGGCCGCAACGAGGCGCGGAGTCTCAGTTCCCACGTCCTTTGCGACGGATCGGTCCGTGATGCTCACAGCGTGTCCCCTCTCGAGGTGCGCAGCGCTTCGTCCTTGACCAGCTCCCACACATGCTCCCGAAGTGCGGAGAACTCAGGGATGGCCTTGACATCGGAGGCAAACCTCGGCCGGGGGAGGTTGACGGGAACGATCTCCTTGATACGGCCGGGGCGGTACGAGATGACCACCACCCGGTCGCCCAGCGCGATGGCTTCGTCGATCGAGTGGGTGATGAATACCACCGTCTGACCCGTCGCAGCGACGATCCGTTCCATCTCGGCTTGCATCGCCTCTCTGGTCATCGCGTCGATGGCCGCAAACGGCTCATCGGCGAGGAGTATGTCCGGCTCGGACACCAGCGCCCGGGCGATTCCGACTCGCTGCCGCATGCCGCCGGATAGCTCGTAGGGATAGGAATGCTCGAAACCATCGAGATCAACGAGTTTGATGTAGTGAGCGATGCGGGCGTCGATCTCCTCCTTGGCCAACCCGCCGCCGCCCTGCAGCTCGAAGGGGAACCTGACATTCTTCTCCACCGTTCTCCAGGGCATCAGGGCGTAGTCCTGGAACACCATGGCTCGATCGGGCCCGGGACCGGTGACCTCTTTCCCGTTCACGGCAACGGAGCCCTCCCACGGCTTGACAATGCCCGAGACAGCGTTGATGAAGGTCGTCTTGCCACACCCCGACGGCCCGACCAGGACCACGAACTCGCCTCGGTCAATCGTCAGGTTGATTCCGGTCAGGGCGGTGAGACGCTGGCGTTCCCGCGCCAATTCGTAGCCGACAGTCAGGTTCTCGGCGACGATCACGGGATCCCCGTCCCGGGTTTCGTCTTGGCGAATCTTCCGGCTGTTCGTAGATAACACGCAGATTCCTCGCAAACTGCCGAACCGCGGCTCTCAACCTCGGTTCAGCTGCCCCGACGGTTTCGGCCACAACTCAACGGCAATCGATTGCTGACTATATAAGTGAGCGAGGGGGGCGTCAACCGAAACCGGGAACCAGTCGCAAATCGACGTATCCATAATCGGGACGATCCGGCACCGTCTGCTGATTTGTATCACCCGTTTGCGCTCGTCTTCTCGCGGCGTGCGGTCGGCTCACTGTGAAGCCCCGGGGTCGTGCTGGGAACTTTTTGAGACTGCGCGGTGAGGTGGGGAGCCTGCTGCTGATGTGAATACCGGGCTAGTGATCAGAGCCCCTCGATACTCGGTGATGACCAAATCTCCGAGCAAGGAAGGGGCTCTGATGAGTCCGGATGCTATGACCGTGCGCCTGCACCTGCGACGGATCCGTGTGATCGTCGTATTGGTGGATCTGATCGAACGTCTGGTGGTAGAGGTCTGTGACACCCGCCGGCTGGTCCGCTGCCCGCATTGCGGGTTTCGTACCGGCCGGGTGCATGATCGCCGTCGAGTCAAGGTCCACGACCTCCCTGCGCAGGGTCGACCCACCAGGTTGGAGTGGCTGCGACGGCGTTTCGACTGTGAGAACTGCGAGGAGCGGTTCTCAGAGTCCCATCCCGAGATCATCTTGGGTCGCCGCACCCACGTCACCAGGCGGCTGGCCCGCCAGCTGGTTCGTGACGTGGGGGCCATGTCGATCCGCGAGGTGTCCCGCCGCCATGGGCTGCCGTGGCATTTCATCATGAGCCTTGTGGCGGACTGGTCGTATCTAGTGGGCCGGCACCGTCGCCGACGCCGCTGCCGAGTCCTGCTCGTCGATGAGACCAGCCTCCGTAGAGGTCACCGGTATGTGACGGTGTTGATCAACGGTGACACCGGTGAAACCCTCGGCATCGTCAAACACCGGGACGCCAAAGCCCTCGGAGGGTTCCTGCAATCCCAAGGCCACCGCTGGCTCAGAGGCGTCCGCGTGGTCGTCTCCGACGGGTCCAAGTCCTACCGGTCAGCGATCCATCAGCATCTGGGTCATGCCACCCACGTCCTCGACCGGTTTCACGTCGCCCGCTGGTTCGCCGCCGCCATGATCGAGGTCCGCCGCCGCATCCAACGCATCGGCCCACCCGGATCCCGGCCGGCGTTCGAACCCGACATCTTCCGATCCCGCTACCTGCAACTGACCCGGGCAGACCACCTCACCGACGACCAAGTCGTCAAACTGGGTGAGATACTCTCAGGCCGTCCCCAGCTCGAAGCCGCCTGGCGGATGCTTCAACACCTCTACGGCATCCACGTCGCCGCCAACGACGAGGAGGCCAATCAGGCGCTAGCCGCCTTCATCGACACCTACCAGGATCATCCGCTTCTGGAGTTCGAACGGCTCACCCAGACGCTGCTCGAGTGGGGAGACGAGATCTTCGCCTTCCACCAGACCGATCGGGTCTCCAACGGTCGCATCGAGGGCACCAACAACAAGCTCGGGGTCCTCAAACGCAGCGCCTACGGATTCGTCAACGTCGACAACTTCGCCGCCAGAGCCCTCCTCCTCACCCCCGGCATGGCAACATCACCATGACCGAGCATCAAGGGGAACACTCCCAAGTCACCGCGCAGAACCGACTCAACAGAACCAACGCCGAGCATACGGGCGTACGGCCGGTGCCACCCAAGACCGGAAGGGGGATACTGGGTGGGTGATCCTGAACCTTGGATTATCACTGTGTGTGGCCGGTTGGAGGTCAGGGTCATGGCTCGAGGTCCCGGGAAGGGTTTGACTCTTGAA
>DATEVB010000036.1:0-3869 GCA_035282865.1 Acidimicrobiia bacterium
ATACCGGGGTGACGGATACGTTGTGAATCCGACCCCCGACGGGATCCAGGTCATCGACCAACAACTCCTCCGAGAAGCTGAGATGGCCTGCGAGGACGCATGGCAGGCGCTGGACACCGATGGTGGCCAACCGGACCAGATACCCGAGCCATGCCAAGTGCTCGACAACCCCTGGGATGATTCGGCCTCCGGTTTGGTGGCATTCGAAGCGAGTTGGACCGAACTCGGCATCACCGATCCGGATCCGCTCAGTTTCTCCGAGCTGTTCGTGTCACAAGATGGAGTCAACTTCGACCCCGTCGCCACCCCATTAGTCAACCTCGCCGAGCTGTTCGCCGTCGATGATGGGTTCTTCGCCCTGAACTGGGACACGAATAGCTCATCCATGCAAATCTGGAGATCCACCGACGCTCGCACGTGGACCCGCGCCGAGGATCTCCCACCGTTGGATTGGATCGTCGCCGTGGGAGCCCTACGCGGCGGGGTAGCGATCGTAGGGACGACGTCGCAAGGCGATTCAACCCCCCGGGCGATGGTGCTGTGGTCCCCGACCGGCGCCGCACCGTGGACTCAGATCGACCTGGCCGCGCTACTGCCCGCCGCGGTCGACGGCTATGAGCACTGGATAGACAATGCGGACATCGGTCCGCTCGGCATAGCAGTCGCCGTCAACTCCTGGTACCAGGCAGGGTCCGACGGAGAAGCTCGACGCGCCGATTCCGGGGATACGTCCACAACCGCTGCTCCGGTCAAAGAGGAATACCACCAAGCCAACCATTTCCTCTTCAGCAGCGACCTCCAAGCATGGTCGGTGACACCCGTCGAGGACCTCAACCCGGCCGGATCGGATGGCTACATCGACAACATCAGCGTCGGGAGCGACCGGGTCCTAGCCCGAATAGGGATCTTCAACGGGACCGGCGAGCCGACCAGCATCCAGCTCATAGGCACCCCGACCAACTGAACGGGCCTCTCCGCCCGCGACGATCCGCTCTTCGTCGAACACGGCGACCATTTCGGGGCGGCCGCCCGTACCCTCGACCGCCGCCCGGCGCGCAATTCGACACGGCCCCGTCACACGGAGAAGTCACGCCGGTCGATCACCGTCAACGCCAATCCAAACAGTGCAATGCCCAACAGCACCATGACGGCCGCCGGTCCCAACTGGATGCCGTCGCGCGCCCACTCTCCCGGCGACACGTAGTGGAAGAACGAAAACGGAGCGACGGGCCCGAGCGGATCCCAGAGCGTGGCGGCGAAGTTCAAGAAGTACGACCCGACCGTGAATCCGAGCGCGGCCGCGTAGACCCGACTGCGCGCCGAGGAGCCCGCCGAAGCGAGAAACGCCACACCCCCGATGAGCACCAACATCGGAACCAGACTCAAAGGTAACCGCACTGCGCCGGCAAGGGGGAAGTCGGCGAGGGCCTCGAAGAAGAGTATCCCGATCATCGTGCCCAGAAAGTCGGCCAACAGCAGGACCACAGATCCGGCCGCCCAGGCGATGATCCGCGCTCCCAGCATCACCCGCCGGTCCACCGGCCGGGAGAGGAGGAACTCGATGGTACCGTCTTCCACTTCGCGCGCCACCGAGGTCGCCGCACTCGCCACCGCCCAGGCAATGAGCAACATCAGGGTGAAGGGGTGGACGTACCCGAAGCCCAGCCAGCCCTCCGGAGACAGCACGCTGACGCTGCCGCCCGAGAATGCCTCGAAGGTCTTGGCAAGGCCGCTGTCCTGGAATACGGTGTCGGGGATGAAGCCGGACCCGAATACCTGGTAGGTGCCGGCCAGCAGCAGTCCCATGAGGAACAACCCGACAGACAGGCTCCACCGCAAGTGGCGATGCCGGCGCCAGGCGGTGTGCAGCAGTGTCCCGAACATCAGGTCGGCTGCTCCCGGTAGTAGGACAAGAAGCTCTCCTCCAGTGAGGCTGTGGCCAGCGTCATGTCCTCGACGGGGAGATCCACGACCAACCGGAGCAGCTCATTCGGTGTGCCGGTGAACGTCACCAGGTGGTGACGGGCGGTTCCCTCGACGTCGACCACGTTGGGCAGATCCCGCCAGGGCAGATCGGCGGGTGATCGAAACACAACGTCGAGTTGCCGCAGCGCCCGGCTGCGCACATCCGCCAGGGTTCCTTCGAAGATGATCCGTCCCTTGCGGACCATTGCCATGCGATCGCAGGTACGTTCCACTTCGGAGAGAGCATGGCTCGAGAGCAGCACCGTCTTGCCGTCCTTGGCGTCCTCCTCGAGCAACTCCACAAAGGTCGCCTGCATGAGTGGGTCGAGCCCTTCGGTGGGTTCGTCGAGAATCAGGAGCGGGGGGTCGTGCTGGAAGGCGGCGATGATCCCCACCTTCTGTTGCATGCCCCGGGAATACGTCCGGACTTTTCGCTCCAGCACCTCGTTGGAGAGCTCAAAGCGTTCGATCATCTCCGCCTGCCGATGGGGAGCGAGCGTGTGGAGCGCGGCCAGCAACCGGAGGTTGTCCCATCCGGTCGCCTCGCCGTAGAGGCGGACCTCACCCGGTAGGAACCCGATTCGCGCCTGTGCCGCCTTGCGGTGGCGGCGCACGTTCATACCCAGCACGGTCGCCGAGCCCTCGGTTGCGTTGAGCAACCCCGCCAGGATCCGCAGGGCAGTGGTCTTGCCGGCGCCGTTGGGTCCGATGAACCCGTAGACGACTCCGGCGGGCACCTCCAGGTCGATGCCTTCGAGTGCCGTTGTTGCCCCAAATCGCTTCACCAATCCCGACACGCTGATGGCGGGTTGTTCGGAGGTCACGAAGCCAGGCTACTCCCGCCGAATCGTTCCGAACCTGGGGCAGCGGCTGCAGCAACGGTGGAGTGGGATGGGCTGGAAGGAGGGTCGATCTCGGCTGCCGGGCGCTCTCGCGCCGTGCTCGACCACCAACGACGGGATGCCCCCGACCCACCTCTACGATGCGCCGGACCAACGACCGAAGGCCGAATAGTCCCGCCAATATCCTCAACCGGGCCCGCTCGGCACATAGGGAAGGGCATCCATGAGGATCCTGGCCTCTGAATGCCGATCGGCCCGAGGGCGGAACCGGCCGTCGCCACCCGCGGCAACCACCCAATAACTGGAATGAGCGCCAAGTGTTGCGAATCCCACCACCGTTCTGGAGGCGACATCGGGGACGGCAACGCCGAACCTCGCCGCCAACTCGGTCGCCTGCCAGCGCAGCGCATCGGCGATTTATGGCTTCGGTGCGACCACATAGATTGCCACGTTGCCTCCGGCGACGATCTTCTCGCGTTCGATGCCGAGACCGGCCTTGCCCACCACGCCGGGGACACCGTCTGAGGTCTTGAAGCTCCGGTACCCGGAGTAATGACCTGAAAATCGCTCGACCACCTCAGACAGGGCCCGAAGCATCGGCCCCTTCCATCCACGCAGAGATCCGAAGCGGAAGTCAATGAACAGCAACCTGCTGTCCGGCCGTGCCACCCGAACCATCTCCGCGACCAAGGCCATCCTGGCGTCTGCGGCCACCTCGTGGAGCACCATCGACGTCGTTACCAGGTCGAAGCGGCCACCATCGAACGGGAGGGTATCGCCGTCGGTGAGGTGAAGCGCCGCCCGATCTCCCAGGCGGGCCCTGGCTCTTTCGAGCATCGACTCCGACACGTCGACACCGGTGACCGTGCAGCCGGCCTCGACATATCGAGCCATGCCGGTCCCCGTGCCGCAGCCGACATCAAGCACCTGCCATCCTGGGTATGGCGGAACCACGTCGAGGGCGACCCTGCGCACTCCCGCCTGCATCGGTTCGATGAGCCGGTCGTAGACCGCAGCGATACGCCGATAAGGATCTTCGGCCCTCATGGTGGAAGCGTAGGG
>DATEVB010000037.1:0-2041 GCA_035282865.1 Acidimicrobiia bacterium
AGGAAGCCCTCTTGCTCACCGTCACCGACGAGCTGTTCGACGAGCTGGCGGTGGGCGATGCCGGCTGGGCTGAACTCACCCGGTTCTTCACCATCCCCCAGGTCCTCGATCTGGTCGTGACGGTCGGGATGTACACCACGCCGGCGATGTTGATCAACACGACCGGGGTGCAGATCGAAGAGGAGGCTCAACTAACTAGCAGTCGCGGATCTTGCTGGGGGGGGATTGTTGTCTGGTGACCGAGGACGGCTCTGACGCCGAGGTCATTGGCCGTTCGATCGACGATTCCGAGATGTTCGGGATCATCTTCACTCGCCATCACGACACGATCTATGGCTACGCCGCTCGGCGCACCGGACACGACCAGGCGGCGGACTTGACCGCAGAGGTGTTCGCCCGCGCCTTCTGGCTACGTGGTCCTGACGCCGCCAGCCGTCAGATAGCGCGTCCTTGGTTGTACGGCATCGCCACCAACATCATCGGCGACCACATCCGCAGCATCCGACGCCGACAGCGCCTATACCTCACCGGCGTCGGTGCCGTTTGGATGGCGGACGGCCCCAGGGCAGGGTCACTTTGTGAATGCTTTCCCGACATGCTCTCGAAATAGCCCCAAGAATGTTGGGAGTTTTTCCGATACGGAGAGTAACGGTTATGTAACATTCGATCCGTATCGGGGCAGATGGCAAGACCGCCCGTGAGGGAGGACTCGGATGCGTCGTCTGGTTGTATTGGCGATGATGGTGTTGGTGGCATTACCCGCCGGGACGGCGGCGATGGCTGGAGGAGCATCGACCGTGCGTGTCATCGACGCCGGCGTGGCCCACACCGACGAGGCCAACCCGGCCAGCGTGAAGTACTAGCCCGAAGTCCGGTGTGCCCAAAACGTAGGCACCGAGTGAGAGAAAGGGAGGGAGGCCAACGACCGACATCCATGAGCCTTATCAGCCGTGAGCCTCATCGGCCAGCCGGGGTGAGGCTAGTCCTGAGTCATTCATGCGGGAATGAGGAGGAATCGTGCGAAGAAGAATGCTCGCGTCACTCGTCTTGGGTGTGGGTCTCACCCTGATCGGTCCCGGGGCGGCCCTCGCGGAGGCTCCACATCACGTGATGCTGCCCGATGCGGCGTGTAACCAAGGGACGACTGCTGCGCGTGTGATCTCCGGAAACGGGGTCGTGCCAATGTATATGGCTACAGCACCGATCGGATGCATGACCATGCCGGGGGCCTTCCTGCCCTGAGGGTTGGTGCCGCTCACCGGAGCGTCTCGGGGCACATTTGGTGGCGTTACCCGGCCGCAGCATGACGCCGAGAGCCTCACCGGTCGCGTCGGCTAAACAGAACAACGGATGGAAGCCGAAGCCGTGCTTGAAGTTGGCTGCGGTGCCCTCCTTGTTCTCGGAGTGGATCTCGATCAGCGACCCATCCAAATCCAAGACCACCGGCGCCCTCCCCGTGGTCGCTGCGTTGCGCGCCCACACCTGGGACCGGACCTGACCGACGCAGCCCGAGCACGCGCCACGGCCTCGGTGTCCAAGCTGTCGGTGAAAGTCCGATACAACGTCGAATCCGAGCACACTTCACTAAACAGCCGACCCTGAGATCCCAAGAACTCGATGTCATCGCAACACTCACCACCCCTTCATGGTGCTGTTAGCCTTCACCTCGGAGATACCCTTTCGCTCGGGTTGATGCGTGCTTTCGCAACATGAATCATCCCAAGTCGGGAGGGCTTTTCCACGGACCCACCCAGTCAATCCAACCCAACGACGTGAAGGATCGGGGCTAACTAACTAAAGCGGCGGCGAGTGGTTCGAGGTCCTGTTTGCCTCCTGACAGTAGGGTGTACCGACTGGCAGTAGGTACTGGTACCGGCCTGAAAACCGAAGTGTGAGGATCCCGTGACCGCTCGCAGTTATCTGTTCGTACCCGGCGATCAATCAGACAAGCTGGCCAAAGCCGGGGAACGCGGAGCAGACGCCGTGATCGCCGATCTCGAGGATGCGGTCGCCCCGGCCAGGAAGCGGCTGGCGAGGGACA
>DATEVB010000038.1:0-29784 GCA_035282865.1 Acidimicrobiia bacterium
GTTGGGGGCGGCCGCCACATCCCTCGGACAGCTCGTCAGCCGGTACCAATTCACCGCCACCCGGGTGGCCGGCTGGTTGGTGGTCGGCTTTGGGATCTTGATCGTTGTGTCGGCGGTCACGAACAGCCCGTTTCTGGCCGGTCTGATGAGAGAGCGGCGGGTGGAGGTGCGGCCTTCCCGGCTCGGTTCGCTGGCCCCGGTGGTCATGGGCCTGGCGTTCGGATTCGCCTGGACTCCCTGCATCGGACCGGTCCTGGCAGCCATCCTTCTCACCGCGTCTGTCCAGGAAACGGTTGGACAGGGGATGGTCCTCTTGTTCTCCTACGCGCTCGGTTTGGGGGTGCCGTTCGTGCTCGCCGGGATCGGGATGACCAAGATGCTCGGAGCGGTTCGTTTCCTCCGCCGGTATTTGCGCCCGATCAACATCGCTTCCGGGTTGTTGCTGGCCGCCTTTGGCGTGCTGATGATCACCGGGAATCTCGCCCGTCTGTCCGGGTGGTTCCAGGAGCTGTTCACCACGATCGGGCTCGACCGGCTCGCCGAGATCTAGCCGGGCGTCGTGCAGGTCCTACCCACCCTCGAGGATTACATGGACCTGGCGGCCCGATATCCGGTCGTACCCCTGTCGGTGCGGTTACTAGCCGACCGGGAGACCGCCGTAAGCGCCTATGAGAAGCTGGTGGGTGAAGCGCCCGGTTTCCTCTTCGAGTCGGTGGAAGGTGGGGATCGATGGGCGCGCTGGTCGTTCCTCGGTTGGGACCCGGTATTCACTCTGGTCTCGAGGGACGGGGTGACCGTCGTTGAAGGCCATCAAGTGGACCTGACGGGGGGGAATCCGTTGGAGGTGCTCGAGGACCTGCTGGCCCGCTTTGCCACACCTGATTTGCCTGGACTCCCACCGCTGCACAGCGGTGCCGTGGGGTACCTCGGCTACGACTGCGTGCGCTACGTCGAGGATCTCCCCGATCGACCGGTTGACGATCGAGGGATTCCTGAGATGGTGTGGCATTTCGTAGGGTCGCTGGCGGCGCTCGATCGATTCGACCAGACCATCACCCTCGTGCGCAACGTGTTTACCGGAGACGAACCCGCCGTGGAGTATGCCGCCGCCGTGCGGGTGCTCGAAGAGGCGGCCACCAGGCTCAGCTCCGGACGGTCGTACAGGACCCGGCCGCCACCAACTCCGACCAAGACCGGACCGCCGCCTCGTTCAACCATGGGCCGAGCAGACTTCGAGCAGGCCGTTGAGAAAGCGAAGCGATATATCGAGCACGGTGACGCATTCCAGATCGTCCTGAGCCAGCGGCTCGAGATCCCTTTCGTCGGGGACTCGTTCGCCGTCTACCGGACGTTGCGGCTTCTCAACCCTTCTCCGTACCTGTTCTATGTCAAGCATGCGGACGTCACCGTGGTCGGGTCGTCGCCCGAGTTGCTGACGAGGGTCAGGGACGGGAGGGTGTTCAGCAGGCCGATCGCCGGCACCAGGCGGCGCGGGGCCGACGACCAAGAAGACGCCGCTCTGGAAGCCGAGCTACTGGCGGATCCCAAGGAGCGCGCCGAGCACATCATGCTGGTCGACCTGGCCCGAAACGATCTGGGGCGGGTGGCTGAATTCGGCAGCGTGGTCGTAGACGATCTGATGGTCATCGAGCGTTATTCGCATGTCATGCACATCGTTTCCGGTGTTTCGGGACGGCTCAGGTCCGGCATCAGTCCGATTGACGTTGTGCGGGCGGTCTTTCCGCACGGGACCGTCTCCGGTGCTCCCAAAGTGCGGGCTATGGAGATCATCGATGAACTGGAACCGGTGGCGCGTGGGCCTTACGCTGGGGCGGTGGGGTACATCGACTTCTCAGGCAACATCGACACCGCCATTTGTTTGCGAACGGTGGTGATCACCGCCGGCAAGGCCTGGGTGCAGGCAGGTGCCGGATTGGTGGCCGACAGCGATGCCGCTGCGGAATACGCAGAGACCATGGACAAGGCCGCGGCGGCTCTGGCCGCCATCGAGGGGGCTGCCGGTGTCTAGGGACGCGCAGACCTTTGGCGACGTGACTGCCGAGTACCTGGCGGTCAGAAACGGAGCTGGTTTGACCGCCGGTCGTCACGATCTGGTGTCGGTGCGGGGTACCGACGCTGAGTCTTTCCTGCAGGGCATCCTCAGCCAGGATGTCATAGCTCTTCCGGATGGAGGTGTAGGGCGATCCTTGCTGCTGGGCGCCGACGGGAAGCTACGGGCGATTCTCTGGGTGTTGAAAGGCGAGACCGAGATCATCCTGGTAGCCGATGGGGGACGGGGTGAGTTGGTGGCTGCTGAACTGGGCCGCTACGTGTTCCGGGTGGACGCCGTCGTCGAACCTGTTGCGGGTGAAATGCTCTGCGTATGGGGTCCTTTCGCCGGCGCGGTACTCGAAAAGGCCAAGCTCCCGAAGCCGGCCGGTTGGGTGCGCAGCAGCAACCATCTGATCGCCCGCCTTCCCCTCGGTGGGCTGGCCCGTTACCTGGTGGTTGGTGCTGATCGCCAGGACCTCGAAAGCGCCGGGGCCCGCCGGGTTGGATCCCTGGCCGTCGACGCCGTCCGGGTCGAGGCCGGTGAGCCGGTTATGGGCCGGGACGTTGACGAAAAGACGATCCCTCAGGAATCGGGCCTGGTACCCGAGACGGTCTCGTTCACCAAGGGCTGCTTTCTGGGTCAGGAGCTCGTTGCCCGCATCGACAGCCGTGGACACGTCAACCGGCTTCTGCGGGGCATCGTGATCCGAACCAACGTGCTCCCCCCTGAGCACGCCGAACTGTTGGCTGGAGGTGCAGTGGTTGGAAGGATCACGTCGGTGTCGGAGTCACTCACGCTCCGCGCCCCGGTCGGTCTGGCGCTGGTACGCCGCGAGGTCGAACCCGGCTCGCCGATCGAAATACGTTGGGAGGGCGGCTCGGCTCCGGCCACCGTCCATTCAGTGCCGCTCTGCGAGTTCACAGAATCCTTCTGATCGAGATGCCGGCCCTTGGCGAGGTAGACCGCCGATCGGCGGCGCCGCCCTACGATGTCCTGGTGCTATCCCAGATCATCGCCGAGATCCGCCGGGACCTTCCTGCCCTCCGGCGGCGGGCGTTCGAGGTGCGGGCGGCGGCCGTCCGGCAAGACCCTCCTCGGGATTTCGTAGCAGCCCTCACAACTCCGGGGTTGTCGGTGGTGGCGGAGGTCAAGCGGGCATCGCCGTCCCGTGGGCCCATCGACGCAGATCTGGACCCGGCCACCCTGGCCGGTGAGTACTGCCGTGGAGGAGCAGCCGCCATCTCGGTGCTCACCGAGTCGCGTCACTTCCTGGGCTCACTGGACGATCTGCGCCGGGTGCGCCGAGCGGTGGACGTTCCCGTGCTTCGTAAGGACTTCCTGCTCGACCCCATTCAGATCTGGGAGGCGCGGGCGGCCGGTGCAGATGCGGTGCTGTTGATCGTGGCTGCCCTGGACGATGAAACGCTCACCGGCCTCCTCGCCGAAACCCATGCATCGGGGATGGAGGCCATGGTCGAAGTCCATAACCCCATCGAAGTCGATAGGGCCCGGGCGGCCGGCGCTCGCGTCATCGCCGTCAACAACCGCGACCTGGGAACCTTCCAAGTGGATCTCGGTACTGCCGAGATGCTGGCGCCGTTGCTGAAGGGGGCGATGGTGGCGGTAGCCGAGAGCGGCATCTGGACTCGAGCCGATGCTCACCGGATGCGGGCTGCCGGATACGATGCCGTCCTCGTCGGGGAGAGCCTCGTGCGTGCCCCCGACCCGGGTTCGCTCCTGGCGGGCTTGCTGGAGGATGGATGACCTGGGTCAAGGTATGCGGTCTGCGACGCGAGAGTGACGTGGCCACGGCCGTCGAAGCCGGTGCCGATGCGATCGGGCTCGTCTTGGCTCCGGATTCTCCCCGGGCCGTGACTCAATCCAGGGCGCGCCGACTGGCCCATGAAATGCCCGCCCTCAGTGTGATCGTCACCGTTGATGTCACGCCGTCCGAACTGATGGCGGCCGTCGACGCCACAGGCGCCGGCGGTGTCCAACCGCACGGCGATCATCGACGGGAAGCCGCCGCGCGAGCGCAGCGGGAGGGACTCTTCGTGCTCCGGCCCGTGGCTGTGCTCGGCCGGATTGATCTGCGCGGCGTACCCGCCGGACAAATCCCCCTGCTCGACACGTACCGGGCAGACACCCACGGGGGGACGGGTGAGCCGTTCGACTGGGGGTTGATTCCCGACCTCGGGCGTCCGTATGTGCTGGCCGGCGGGCTCTCGCCCGACAACATAGAGGAGGCCGTTCGCCGGGTTGCCCCGTGGGGGGTTGATGCTTCGTCGGGCCTAGAGTCCTCCCCTGGCATAAAGGACCCGGAGCGGATCCGGGCATTCGTGGAGAGGGCGCGAGGTCGATGAAACTCGAGAGACCCGACGGCCAGGGTCGCTTTGGCGAATTCGGTGGCCGATTTGCTCCGGAGACGTTGATCCCCGCTCTCGATGAGCTTGCTGCGGCGTTCGAGAACGCCTGGTCCGACGACCGTTTTCTGGGAGAGTATCAACGGGTGTTGCGTGATTTCGTCGGTCGGCCAACGCCTCTACACGAAGCGAGCCGCCTCTCGGAGCGTTTGGGAGTGCGGATTCTGCTCAAACGTGAAGACCTTGCTCATACCGGTGCCCACAAGATCAACAACGCCATCGGCCAGGTCATGCTGGCCCGCGACATGGGCAAACCGCGCGTGATCGCCGAGACAGGCGCCGGCCAACACGGTGTCGCCACGGCGACCGCGGCGGCTTACTTCGGGTTGGAATGCGATGTGTACATGGGCGAGGTAGACATCGACCGGCAGGCGCTCAACGTTCACAGGATGAGGATGCTGGGTGCCAAGGTAATTCCGGTCACCACCGGCGCGGGAACGCTCAAGGACGCCGTTAGTGAAGCGATGCGGGACTGGGTGCGCACCGTCGAGACGACCCACTATGTCATCGGGTCGGTGGTCGGACCACATCCGTTCCCGTGGATGGTGCGCGAATTCCAAAAGGTGATCGGGGAGGAAGCCCTGTCGCAGTTGAACGGTCACTTGCCGGACTACGTGGTGGCGTGCGTCGGGGGCGGTTCCAACGCCATCGGGATCTTCTACCCGTTCGCCGGGTTGGGTCCTCAGCTGATCGGAGTCGAAGCCGCCGGTCTCGGCATACCCTCCGGGAGACACGGGGCATCGATCGGGGCGGGGACCCCCGGGATTCTGCATGGGACGAGGACGTACCTCCTCCAGGATGCCGAAGGCCAGGTGCTGGAAGCCCACTCGATCTCGGCGGGGCTCGACTATCCCGGCGTTGGACCGGAACATGCTTTCTTTGCGCAGACCGGAATCGCCCGCTACGAGTCGGCCACCGACGATGAAGCCCTAGCCGCCCTGGAGTTACTGGCCCGCACCGAGGGCATCATCCCGGCTCTCGAATCGGCTCACGCCATTGCCTGGATCGTTCGAGAATCCGAGACCCTGGCGGGACGTACCGTGCTGGTCAACCTGTCCGGTCGAGGCGACAAGGACGTTGAACAGCTGGCGAGGATGGCACGGTGAGCCGAACACGACTCGAGAGACTGTTTGCCGACGTACGTTCATCGGGACGTACCGCCCTGCTGCCGTTCATGACGGCCGGGTTGCCATCGCTTTCGACCAGCGCCGATCTCTTCGTGGCAATGGCGGAATCGGGGGCCGACGCTTTCGAGGTTGGTATCCCTTACTCCGACCCGATGATGGACGGTCCGACGATTCAAGCGGGCAATCAGCGCGCTCTGGCCGGCGGGGCGACCATTGAGGCGGGACTCGAGGTTGTCGCCGCCGTGGTCGAAAGGACCGGAAAGCCGGTCCTGGTGATGACCTACGCCAACCCCATCTTCAGGATCGGCCCAGACACGTTTGCGCAGAGATGCATGGAAGCAGGCGCCTCCGGTCTGATCGTTGCCGACCTGCCGTTGGAGGAAGCCGAAGCCATTCAGCAACCGATCGAAGCAACCGGACTGGGTATGGTCTTGTTCGCCGCCCCGACCACCACCGAGGCCCGTCTCGAAGCCATTGCCGCTGCCAACCCGGTGTTCATCTACGGCATCGCCGATCTGGGAGTCACCGGAGAAAGAAGCCGGTCCAGCACGCACGCCCGGGAACTCGCCGCCCGGATCAGGACCGTCACCCGACTGCCGCTGGTAATGGGGGTCGGCATCTCGACACCCGACCAGGCTCGTTCCCTGGCCGGGCAGGTGGACGGGATCATCGTTGGGTCGGCCCTCGTTCGGCGGGTCCTGGAGGCACCCGACGAGCGGGCTGCCGTCAGCGAGGTGGGGAGTTTGGTGGCCGACCTGACCGGGGCGTTGCGGTGAAGCGGTGGCTGTTCGTTGGTGGGGCGGCGGTGGCGGTTGTTCTCTTCGGGGTGTTTTTCGCCCGGGAAGCTCCCAAGTCGCTCGATGGTAGGGCCCTTCCGGATTTCCCCAATTACTACTTCGGTGGCGAGCGACTGTTCGACGGCAGGCCGGTGTACGGGTCGTTGGAAGCAGAAATCGAGGAACGATTCGGCGTAACGGGCTACAACGCCTATCCGGCCGATCCGCCCCCCACCGTAGTGCTGGTAGCACCGCTGAGTTTGCTTCCCTACGACACGGCCTGGTTGCTCCTGGCCGGCTTGTCGGTAGTGGTGTTGCTGACGGTGACCTATCTCACGGGACGGGAACTCGGTTTCTCGCCAGAGGTGGGCGTTGCTCTCGCGGGTGCTGCCCTGCTCACCACCAGCTTCCGGTTCCTGGTGACTCGGAACCATATCGAGAGCCTGGTCTTGCTTCTCGGGTTCCTCGGGTGGCGGGCTTTGCGCCGTCGGGGATTCGGGGCGGCCGGTGTGTGGTGGGGCTTGAGCACCGCGCTCAAGCTGTTCCCGGGCATGTGGCTGGTGGGACTGGCCCGGCGCCGCACCCGGGTGGGAGTAGGCACCGGCGCCGCAACTCTTCTGGTCCTCGGCGTCGTGAGCTTAGCCGTGCTGGGATGGTCGAACGTGGCCGATTTCGCTACCGAGGTCATTGGTTCATCGAGCAGGTGGTACGGGGCGTTCGGCAACTACTCCCTCTTGTCCTTCGGCACCGCCCTGTCGTCGGAAACCCTCGGGTGGATGCTGGCCGGCATCGGGGCGGTGATCTTGGTTCCTCTCTACCTCAAGTGGGCAGTCCGGCCCGATCAGGTGTGGGTGGCGGGAACGGCGGTTGCCCTGCTCCTGTCGCCGCTGTCGTGGCTGAACTATCTGGTGCTGGCCATCCCGGCGCTGGTGATCGTTGGGGCCCGGTTGGATCTACGGATGTCGGCCGATCGATGGTGGCTGTTGGGCCTGGTTGCCTCGCTGGGCTTCTGGGGCCCGGTGGTATTTGCCGCCAAACTGCCCAGTATTCTCGTTTCGTTCGCGCCGACCTACGGGCTGGTGGCGCTGTTCGTTGCGGCCATCAAACGGCTTGGTGACGACGGAGGAGATCCGGAGCCGGCCACCCTGTAAACAGCGGCCACCCGCCGGGGAGAGGAACCGTCCCGGCCGGGGGAGTGGGGGATGCGGCAAGTGGGCCGGTTCAAGTGGTCGGGTGACCGCTGTCACCATGAACGGTACCCACGGTCGGAGATTATCTCGGTCGAATCCGACGCCGAATCTATGAATCCAGAGCCCGAACGAATACCGCCGCAGAACGGTCGCGAGAAACCTCCACCCATGCATCGCTTTCCGCCAGGACCTGGGCCAGAGCCGCCTCGGGCTCGATCAGAACCCAATCGACCTGGTAGGCGGCGAGGACTTCATTCCAGTCCGCCCGCCCCGTGAAGGTCTCTTCGTACTCCCGTGTCAGCTCCGGTCCATAGAAATCCGTCTGCCCGTCTATGAACACCTCGATGTCGGGCCAACAGCAGTAGAGGAGATACCCACCCCACGCAAACTGGTTGAACACCCGGTCTCCCGGTGGAGCGGCTGCGAGTACGTCCATCGTTTCGATCGGGAACAGGTCTTGTCTGAAGAAGAACGGGCTCTCACGTTCTGCCGGTCCCATCATCAGGCCGACGACGAGGACAACGAACAATGACATCGTTCCTCCGATGACGGTGCGGTTGACCTCCGACCAGGGTTCACCCCGATGGGCCAGCCAGGCGCGGGGGCGGCCCAGGAACTCAGGATGTGATTGCATTGTTGCGATTAGTTGCTCAGCGAGGAGCGGAATCGCGATCAGCGCGAAGAGTGGGACGTTGCGAAACGAATACATCGCCAAAGCCGCCCATCCCACGAAGAGGATCCGTCCGGAATTGCGCCGCGGCAGTGAGAGGACAACCCCGAGAAGGACGATCAGAAGGAAGGGCCAGAAGCCCTTGAGGTGGAAGTCGGGTGAGTTGTACTCCGTGGTGAACCTGAGTAGGAAATCGTCTCCGATGTAGCCAAAGCTGTTGGCGATCAAGCGGATGCCGTTGGGGTTCGCCAGTGATGCCACTATCGAGGCTCCGAGAACCAGCGACAGATGCCGCGCTCGAGCACGGGCACGGTCGAGTAGCGCTGCGACCAGGTACATGCCGACCAGAACGAACCCGACGATGAATGCTCCGTGCGTGTTGGCCCAGATCAGCGTCAAGGGAATGAGGGCGTATACGCTCTTGCGGCGGCCCTGCTCGTAGTCGGCGAGTGCTATCACCCAGTAGGCGAAAAACACAAATGTGAACACATGAGGCCGGGCTGCCCAATGCACAACGGATGCAACGGCGCCCAGCAGGGAGAGTGGTATTACCGCCGAAACCGGGACCCCACGTCTCAGCAGCGCCCGGCTCACGATCACCCACGGTGCGGAGACCATTATCGCAGTGAGCAGGCCGATTCCGTTGAAGCCCGCCACCCGGTGGGCAACACCCAGCACCAGCTGAGCGAGCCATTCATGTGCGACGATCGGCGACCCTGCCCGCGTGTATGAGAATACGTCGGTGAGCGGCACGGTCCGGTTCTCGAACATCCATTCCGCCAACCGGAGATGTCTTCCCAGGTCGCCGTCGCGGCTGGTGAGGGCGGCTCCGAGGGCAAGTGCCGCAAAGAAGGCGGTGAGGAAGACGATATCGTTGGGGGAGGGCAGGAGCCACCGCCGATAGCCGCGGGGGACCGGGGGAATTCGTTGACCATGCGGCTCAACGGGCATGTCGGGCAGACTTCGGTAGTCGGGCTTGCTGGGAGGCAGTCGCGACATGGAGAGCAGGATAGGAGCAACCAACCAGACCGTGAGGGAATCAGGGATGGGCTGGCGCCGCCCGGTACCCCGGTACCGGGAGTGGGATCGAAGGCAGGCCGGCGGGATGATTGCCGCACTGCGAGGGGCGGTTCCTGCCGGGCCAGGGAGGGTTCCCAGGCAGGCGAACCCGTTGAATGCCCCTCCCGGCCCAGCGCATCAACTCCATCGGCAGATGGCGGGGAAATCCTGAGCAAGAGATTGTTTCGCTCTGGCGTTACTTCCCGGTGGATACCGCTGGGTCTCACCCGAAGACAGGAGTTGGAGAGTACCGGGAGCGGGATTCGAACCCGCACGCCCTTTCGGACAACGGATTTTGAGTCCGTCGCGTCTACCGTTCCGCCATCCCGGCTGGATGCCTCATTA
This sequence comes from Acidimicrobiia bacterium, assembly GCA_035282865.1. GTDB lineage: Bacteria > Actinomycetota > Acidimicrobiia > Spongiisociales > UBA4744 > UBA4744. The sequence goes on from DATEVB010000038.1 coordinate 9,644, forward strand.
TGGTACGCAGCCGCCGACGTCGGAACGACCTGATGGGTGTAGAGGCCAAACTCTTCAAGATCAATGATGCCATCGAGGCTCTAGCGCGCGCAGAGGAGCTGGTTGCCGAGGAACTGCGGTTCCACCGCCACATCGACGATGACGCCCAACGTGACGCAGCAGTGAGCGAGGACTGGCAGGACCGATCCTTCGCCCGGGACACCGCTGCCGACGTCGCCCGCTTCGAAAAGGCCCTCGCCGATGTCAGTTCGAGGCGCCAACGCTTGGAGCGGAAACGGGACAAGCTGCTGAGCCACCTCGGCGACCTATGATGCGGCTCGATGCCGACCCTCGCCGTTCTGGACGGACACAACCTCGCCTACCGGGCCTTCTACGCCCTGCCGGATGACCTGGCTACCAGTGCCGGGCAGGTAACCAATGCCGTGTACGGGTTCACCGCCATGTTGATCAAAATGCTCGGTGACCATCACCCGGATGCGGTGACGGTGGCGTGGGACACCCCGAAGCCGACCTTCCGGAAAGAGGCGTACGCCGACTACAAGGCGCAGCGGGAAAAGGCGCCCGACATGTTCAGCAGTCAGCTGCCGCTGATTCGGGAGGTGGTTGACACGCTGGGGATGCGCCAGCTGGAGCTGCCCGGGTTCGAAGCCGACGATGTGATCGCCACCGTGGCGTCACAGGCGAGCACAGAAGGTTGGGATGTGCTCATCGTCAGCGGAGATCGCGATACCTTTCAGCTCATCGACGACCATTGCCGTGTGCTCTATACCCGACGCGGCATTTCTGACATGGTGGTCGCCGACCAAGCCTGGGTTGAAGAACGATACGGAATCCGAGCAGACCAGTATCCCGAGTACGCCGCGCTGCGGGGCGATACGTCCGACAACTTGCCCGGGGTACCCGGAGTGGGAGAGAAAACTGCCACGCGACTCATCGCCGGCTACGGGAACCTCGAAGGCCTTTACGACCACCTCGATGAACAGACGCCCAAGCTGAGCGAGAGCCTCACCGCCCACCGCGAGCAGGTATTCCTGAACCGGCGCCTGATGCGTCTGGTCCGGGACCTTTCCCTGGACATCGCGACGGAGGGTCTGCGCTGGGCGGGCTTCGACCGGGAGGCCGCAAAGGACATCTTCGAGAGTTTGGAGTTCCACTCGTTGTGGGACCGGCTCATGGCGTTGGGTTCCGTGTCCGGCGGACCGGCGGGTGAGGTCCTGGAGGTCGAAACGGGAGTGGTCACCGACCCGGCGGAAATACGGGAGCTGGCCACCCGGGTGCCACTGGTGCTGGAGCCGGTCTGGGATGGGCACGAGCTCGCCGGTGTAGCCATTGCCCGCAGCGACGAACGCGCCGCCTTCGTGCCCGGTTCCAACCTGGAAATGATGGCGCCCGTGCTGGGTGAACCGAACCATCCCAAGGTGTTACACGACGCCAAAGACTTCATACGGTATCTGCTGGTGGCCGGAATGAGATTCGATGGACTGGCCACGGACACGGCGCTGGCCGCCTATCTTCTCAATCCGGCCGCCCGTACCTACCAGCTCGAGGATCTGGCCGGGCGCTACCTCAACGTCGAGCTCGAATCGCCCGACCGGGACGACGATGCCGGCGCACAGGGGATGCTCGACTTCGGCGGCGGTCCGGACATCGAAGCAGCCGGTCGACGGGTGGTTATCGTCGGTAAGCTGGCCGAGCGGCTCAGAGCCGAGCTTGCGGAGCGGAACGAACTGGCGCTGCTGGACGATATAGAGATGCCGCTGGTTTTGGTGCTGGCCCGCATGGAGGCGGCCGGAATCGGCATCGACCGCGAATACCTCGAAGAACTCGGAGAGAGCTTGAGGGACCAGCTGGCTGATTTGGAACGGCGCATCCACGAGGCAGCCGGCGAGCCGTTCAACGTCAACTCAACCGGGCAGCTGCGCGAAATCCTCTTCGATCAGCTCGGCTTGCCCGTGCTCAAGAAAACTCCCAAAGGGGCGCCCTCGACCGACGCATCGGTCCTCGAGAAACTCGCCGACGCTCATCCGATCGTGTCTGATCTACTCGAGTATCGCGAGTTGGAGAAGTTGCGTTCGACGTACGTGGATGGCTATTTGCCGCTCGTTACCGAGGATGGTCGTATCCACACGCGCTTCAACCAACTGACGGCTACTACCGGTCGTTTGTCGTCCGACAAACCGAACCTGCAAAACATCCCGGTGCGTTCTGAGCGTGGAAAGACGATACGACGGGCTTTCGTGCCGCGGGAGAGCTGGCGGTTTGTGATCGCAGACTATTCGCAGATCGAGTTGCGGGTCCTGGCCCACCTGAGCGAGGATCCGGGCCTCCTCGAGGCTTTCCGGGGTACCGAAACCGATATTCACACTGAGACGGCGGCCCGGGTGTTCGGGTTGGAACCGGCGCACGTGACCCTCGAGATGCGCCGACGGGCCAAGGCCATCAACTTCGGTCTCTTGTACGGCATGGAAGCCTTCGGCCTCGCCGATCGTCTCCAGATCTCGCGTGAAGAGGCTCGCCAGCACATCGAAACCTATTTCGAGCAGTTCCCGCTCGTGCGGGAGTTCCTGCAGAGCGTCGTCACCGAAGCGCGCAATCGCGGCTACACGCAGACGATCTTCGGGAGGCGCCGCTACCTGCCCGAACTCTCCAGTGACAATTTCCGGATCCGGCAAATGGGTGAGCGAATGGCATTGAACGCCCCGGTGCAGGGATCGGCTGCCGACATCATCAAAAAGGCGATGGTCGATTTGGACTCGGGCTTGCAGCAGGCGGGACTTGCAACAACGTTGCTACTGCAGATCCACGATGAGCTGATCCTGGAGGCTCCCGAGGATGAGCTGGCGGACGCCGAGGCGCTCACCAGGACGCTCATGGAGGGGGTTGCCGAGTTGAAGGTGCCTCTGCGCGTCGACCTGTCGACCGGTACCAACCTGGCGGACGCTAAGGGCTGACCGCGTTTACCCCGGGGTTGCACCGCTCTCGTGTGGTATCGTAACCAGCGCCTTACGCACTCACGCGCGCTAAGAGCAAATTCTGGAGGAGCAACAACCATACATGACCACTGAACACGAGTCCGCGCCCGCCAACCATCCCCAAGGGATCGAGGAGCCGGACACTTCCCAGGCCACCGCCGAAACGGCTGCCACCACCGACGAACCGGCCAACGACGCCTCCGAGACGGCTTCTGCCGTCGAGGAAACGGCATCGGCGGACGCAGAAGTGCCGCCGGTCAGCGATGAATCTGCGACACCGGACACGGCCCCCGAGACCGGGTCGATTCCCCCGGCCCGGTCGGACAAGGTACGAGCTGTGCCCGACTTCGATGCAGCACCAGGCGACGAAGAGGACGTGAAAGAACTCTTCATCCGCGCCGAGCGTCCGGCCATCGTGGCCAAGAGTGTCAGTGATCTTCCCGAGGAGATGCTGGCGGAGGACTTCGCGGCGGCCATCGAACATACGGTCCTCGAGTTCAATGAGGGCGACATCGTCGAGGGAACCGTTGCGAGCATCGACCAGGACGAGGTGCTCGTCGACATCGGTTACAAATCCGAGGGCCACATACCGCTGAAAGAGTTGTCGATCCGCCACAGCGTCAACCCGCTCGACGTGGTTGCGGTTGGGGACCGGATCGAAGCCCTGGTTCTCGACAAGGAGGATGACGAAGGCCGCCTGATTCTCTCCAAGAAGCGAGCTCAGTACGAGCGTGCCTGGGGCCGCATACAGCGGATTCACGCCGAGGGCGGCACAGTAACGGGACTGGTCATCGAGGTCGTGAAAGGCGGGGTCATCGTCGACATCGGGCTGCGCGGCTTCCTTCCGGCGTCGCTGGTTGAGCTGCGCAGGGTTCGGGATCTCGAGCCGTACGTCGGCCAGGAGATCGAGGCCAAGGTGATCGAGCTAGATCGCAACCGGAACAACGTCGTGCTGTCTCGCCGGGCCTACCTCGAGGAGCAGCAGGCCGAGGAACGTCAGGCATTTCTCGATGATTTAGCCGTTGGTGAGATTCGCCCCGGCACCGTCTCTTCGGTGGTCAACTTCGGAGCGTTCGTCGATTTGGGCGGCATGGACGGTCTCGTCCATGTGTCCGAGCTGTCCTTCCAGCACGTGAACCACCCTTCCGAGGTGGTCAAAGTAGGCGACGAGGTCAAGGTGAAGGTCCTCGAGGTCGATCTGGATCGTGAGCGCATCTCGCTCTCGATCAAGCAGACGCAGGAGGATCCGTGGGTGAAGTTCTCGCGAGAGCACGGCCTCGGTGACGTCGTCGACGGCACCGTCACCAAGACCGTTCCCTTCGGTGCATTCGTTTCGGTAGGAGACGGTGTCGAGGGACTCGTCCATGTGTCCGAGATCGCCATTCATCGCGTTGAGTCCCCCGAGCTGGAGCTGTCCATCGGCCAGTCGGTTTCCGTCAAGGTCACGGAGATGGACGAAGAGCGACGCCGGGTCAGTCTGTCGATCAAACAAGCCAATCCTGAGTGGAAGGACCGGGAGCCCGAGGAGCGCGCCCCGCGTCAAAAGCAACCTGAGGTCCGTGAGTTCCAGCGCGAAGAGCCCGAGCATGAGCAAGTTCGCGCGTTCGATGTCGATTCTTCGCTCGAAGCAATTCTGCAAGAGCTTAAAGAGCGCGGCATCGGCCGCCGATAGGTACTTCGAAAGGTTGACACTCTGAGGATCTGTGGCACTCTGTTGGGTGCCGGGCAGATTCGGACGGGGGGGAAACCGCGCAGCGCTACCAGGTAGGGACCATTGTGCCCAAAAGGAGGCGACAGTGAAATGCCGAATCTCCTGCACGACGGGCCGGCTCGCCGGCACCCCGACGGGGGCGATGCGCATGGTCTGGTCACTCTGCGTGACGCGAAATCCATGACATATTGACCCAAATCGGCCACCCTTACCGTGATACCGAACGGGTTTAGACTGAAGGAGATTCGATGGGCAGGCGAACCCTGGTCCTGATTGTGGCTCTGCTGCTGGCAGGTATTGCCGCATTTGCCGTATGGCAGTTCCTCTCCAATGTGGAAGGGGAGAAAGAGGCCGAGCTCGAACTGCGGGTTGTTTACCGCGCCGTGGGCACGATCGCCGAAGGAACCGAGGGAAGCCTGGTCCTGTCGCAAGAGCGCGCCCTGGAGAGCGAGGAGGAGACCAGGTTCCTCCCCGACAACTCGATCGGCTCGCTGGAACAACTGACCGCTACGCTTACGGGTCGTGTCGCGGCCGGTCCGATCTCGAACAACTCCATTCTGACGACCGAGCAGTGGGTTGATTTGACTGCGGACATCAAGCCTCTGGCGGAGCGAATTCCGGAGGGTAAGCAGGCGATCACCATCGGGGTTGACAACGTCCAAGGGGTCAACGGCTTCATCGAGGCGGGGGACCGGATCAATGTCATCGTCACCCTGACCGCTCCCATCGAGCAGATCGCAGAAGACGTCATTGCCTCTGAGACCCTCACCGATGAGGAGCTGCAGGCCCTGCAGGAAGAACTGGAACAGGGCATTATCAGTCGGTTCGTGCTGCAAGGGCTACCGGTGTTGGCGGTGGGCGACGAGATCCGCGCCGACGAGGAAGCCGACCAGACGGTCACCGTGACCACCCTGCCCGTCGAGGGGGAAGAAGCCGCCCAGCAGGTCCAGAGGGGTGTCCTGACTCTCGAAGTGACCCCGGAAGAGGCGGAACGCATCGTTTACACGTTCTCGACGGGTACCGTATGGTTGACCCTGGTTCCGGAGGACTTCGTCCCGGTGCCCACCGACGGCATCACCCGTGACAACTTGTTCGACGCTGCCGAGGAGCTTGGCCAATAGCATGAGCGACCTGTTCGACGACGCGGAAATCGTCATCGTCGACGACGATGACGATTTCCTCGATGAAGCAAAACGCCTCTTCGATGGTCGCGTCCCGACGATGCGCACCCTGGCCGACGCGCAACGCCGCCTCGAAGAGGGCGCCGTTGATCTTGTCATGCTCGGTCCTTCGTTTGCGCACGAAGCCGGTCTGCAGGGGGTCGGCGTGCTACTCGAACTCGATCCGAACCTGGCCATTGTGTTGGTGGCCGGCACGATTACGAGCCCCTTGTTGCGGTCCGCCATGCGGGCCGGACTGAAAGATGTGATCGAGGCACCGTTGACGGTGCAAAGCGTCACCGATGCGGTCGGTCAGATCGAGCGGAAGGCGCGACGCCAGCGGCCGTCGCCGGGCCCGACGGAACCCTACGGTTCCGCACGCGGGCAGGGGAAGGTCATTACCGTGATGTCGGCCAAGGGCGGCAGCGGTAAGACGGTGACCGCCACCAACCTGGCCATGCTTCTTGCCCAGCGGCAGGATCCGTCCCGGGTGTGCATCGTCGACGCCGACCTGCAATTCGGGGATGTGTGTCTGGTGCTGCAACTCGAGCCCAAGTTGACGATGGTGAACGCTGCTCATGAGCTCCACCGACTCGATGAGCCGCTGCTCGAATCGCTGCTGACCACCCATCCTTCCGGGCTTCGGGTACTGGCCGCACCTCTCGAGCCCGCCTTCGCCGACGAGATCTCGACCGCCGCCATGACGGAGATCATCACCAAGCTGCGTGGCATGTTCGACTACGTCATCGTCGACACTGCCTCCTTGCTCGATGAGCTGTTGCTGTCGCTGCTCGAACGCGCCGATCAAGTGTTGTTCGTGCTCGACATGGACCTCCCCAGCGTGAAGAACGCCAAGCTGGCGTTGGAGACGTTGCGGCTGTTGAAGTTCCCCGCCTCGAAGGTCCAACTGGTCTTGAATCGCTCCAACGCTCGCGCCCGTCTCGACGAGAAGGAGATCGAGCGGTCTTTGAAGCTGAAGATCTCGGCGGCCATCCCGTCAGACGGCATGGTCCCCGCTTCCATCAACGAAGGCAGACCGGTAGTCGAATCCGCTCCCAAGTCGCGGGTTGCCAAGGGCTTCGACTCGGTCTACAACCTGGTCGTCCCGAGCGTCAAGCAAGATGCTTCAGGGAAGCCGGGCAAGCGCCGATGGATGTCGTGAAGAGAAGCGAGAAATGCTCCGCCGCAGCCCGCCTGGTCGGGGTGTGCCGGTAAGGACAGTAAAGGGAGAACTCGATGGCATCCCTATCCGAGCGGGTCGCAGCTGCCAAGCAGGCAGAGGTGACTTTCGATACACAGCGCGAGGACATGTTCCGCGAGCTGCGTGGGAAGCTCCACTTCAAGGTGGTGGAGGAGCTGGGCCCAACGCTATACGACCGTCAGATGAGCGATGCTGAGCTTCGTCTTCGGGTTCTGGAAATGCTCGAGTGGGCTTTGGACCAGGAGGAAAGCGTTCCTCTCACCCGGGCCGATCGAACCCAGCTGCTCAACGAAATCGCCTCGGACGTGCTGGGCTACGGACCGATCGACCCGCTTCTCAACGACCCGGACATCACTGAAATCATGGTGAACGGACCCCACAGCGTGTTCGTAGAGCGCCACGGCAAGATCGTCAAGACCGACTTCCGGTTTGTCGACGAGGTTCACCTTCGTCGCATTATCGACAAGATCGTCGGCCAGATCGGCCGCCGCATCGACGAGGCCACACCGATGGTGGATGCGCGCCTCCCGGACGGGTCCCGTGTCAACGCCATCGTCCATCCGCTGGCAATCGGAGGCCCCTTCCTTACCATCCGCAAGTTTGCGGTCGATCCGCTCACTGAAGCGGATCTGGTCCAGTTCAACACCCTCAACAAGAGCACCGCGGATTTCTTGCACCAGTGTGTCAAGGGCCGACTCAACATCATCATCAGCGGTGGTACCGGCTCTGGAAAGACGACCACCCTCAACGTTCTGTCGAGCTACCTGCCGGGCGATGAGCGCATAGTCACGATCGAGGACGCAGCTGAGCTGCAGCTGCACCAGGAGCATGTGCTGAGCCTCGAGTCGCGGCCACCCAACCTGGAAGGCAAAGGCCAGATCACGATCCGCGACCTGGTTCGCAACAGCTTGCGCATGCGTCCCGACCGCATCGTGGTTGGTGAAGCTCGCGGTGGCGAGGCGCTCGACATGCTGCAGGCCATGAACACCGGTCATGACGGCTCGATGACGACCATCCACTCGAACTCGCCGCGCGACACGTTGGCCCGTATCGAAACGATGGTGTTGATGGCCGGGTTCGATCTGCCGGTCCGGGCCATTCGGGAGCAAGTGGCGTCGGCGGTCAACCTGATCGTGCATCAGACCCGATTGCGGGACGGCACCCGTCGTATAACGCACATCACGGAGATCGAAGGGATGGAAGGCGAAATCATCACACTGCAGGACTTGTTCCTGTTCGATTTCGGAATGGGTGTGGACGAGAGCGGCCGGTATCTAGGGCGGCTGAAAGCTACCGGCATTCGGCCTACCTTCAGTGGCCACCTGGAGGACTTCGGGATCAGATTGCCGGCCAATCTGTTTGATCCGGAGCCGTTTGCTCGCCGCCAGGCCCAGTACTCGACGAAATGACACGGATACGCAGCCTCGTTGCGGCGGTCACCGTCGCCTTGCTGGTTCTTGGGGCCGGTGCGGCCGCGCTGGCCCAGACCGACAACGGGGGTCCGGTCATCGAGATCACGGACGTCAACACGGCCCGCTATCCCCGGGTGCAGATGATCGTCGATTTCTTGAACCTCGAGGAAGCCCTCGATCCGGCCGAGCTGCAAGTCACCGAGAATGGGAACCCGGTCACGGACCTGGAGATCGAGACGATCGCCGAGTCGCGCGTGCAGGTAGGCATTGTCATGGTGATCGACGCCAGCGGGAGTATGGAAGGCGAGCCGCTCACCGCGGCCAAGGCTGCTGCGCTGTCGTTCATCAACCAGAAGCGGGCGGAAGATTTCATCGCCGTTGCCACCTTTGCCGACGAGGTGCAGGTTGTGCGAGGTTTTACCAGCGCCAAGTCGGCGCTCATCGCCAGTGTGGAAGGCATCGTGGCGCAAGGTGACACCGCGTTCTATGACGGCATCATCCGGGCGACGGATCTGTTCTCGGGCGATGCCGAACGGTTGGAGCGCAACATGATTGTGCTGACCGACGGCAAGGATGAGGGCAGCGTGGCGACCCTCGACGATGCGCTGGCGGCCGTCGCGGACAAGGATGTGCGGGTTTTCGGTGTGACGCTCGAGTCGGCCGCCTTCGATCCGGCCGATCTGCAGACCGTCGTTGCCAATACCAACGGTTTGTATCTTTCAACGCCGGAACCGGGCGAGTTGAGTGGTCTTTACGACCAGATCAAACGCGAACTCGACAACAAGGTGGTGGCCCGTTTCACGGCCACCCAGGATCGGGCAGGCGATCTCGCCATCGGGGTGGGTTACCGGGCGCTGGCCACGAGTACCACGGTGAACGTACCCGGCTTCATCAAGCCACCCCCGCCGACCACAACGACCACCGTGACCTTCCCGGAACCCGAGCCTTACGCGGGGGCGACGGCTGGGCCGGTGTCGGCCGGGACTCTCCGACTGCTCGGTACGGCGGCGGTCGGGCTGGGGATCGTACTCTTCATCTTCATCCTGGCCGGCCCAAGTGAAGAGGACGGCGCCGTGGCATTCCGTAAGCGTCTCCAGGTCTACGGTCGCGGCCGAAGTGCAGCTCCTGAAGAGAAGAAGAAGGGGCTCCTGGCGAGGATTCCGGGCCTGAGCCGGTTCACCGCATCGGCGGAGGAAGCCGCCAAGCGGCGTGGTCTGCTCAACGGCATCAATGCGGTTCTGGAGCAAGCCAACATACCTCTGCGCGGCGGCGAGGCACTGGCGGCAGGGCTTGGCCTCAGCGTGATTGCCGGAGTCCTGGCCGGTTTGTTCACGACCAGTTGGATTGCGGCCGGTATCGGGTTCCTCGTCGTGCTGCTGCTGGTGGCGGCGGCGATGCAGTTCGCCGGAACCCGGGAGAAGCGTATTTTCGAGCGGCAACTCCCCGACACGCTCACCCTGTTGTCGACCTCGCTCAGGGCCGGGTACTCGTTGTTGCAGGCGGTTGAAGCGGTGGCCGCGGAAGCGCCTCAACCCACGGCCCGGGAGTTCGGGCGGGCCATTGCCGAAGCGCGGCTGGGGCGCCCGGTGGTAGACACCATGGGAGCGATTGCCGAGCGGATGCGATCCGAAGACTTCACCTGGGCGGTCATGGCGATCGAGATTCAGCGTGAGGTGGGAGGTAACCTCGCCGAAGTCCTGCAAACCGTGGCCGACACCATGCGGCAACGTAACCGGCTCAAAGGCGAGATCAGGGCGCTCACGGCGGAAGGCCGCCTGTCGGCGATTGTGCTCGCCTTGCTTCCGATCGTGCTCTTCGCCTTTCTCTTCAGCACCAATCGCGGCTATCTCGAGCCCCTCTTCACCGAGACGGCCGGGCTCATCGCGATCGCTGTGGGACTGGCTTTGATGGGAGCAGGCGTGTATTGGCTCAAGAAGATCGTGGATATCGAGGTCTAGATGGATCCCAAACTTTTCGCCGTTGGGTCGGTGTTCGTGGCCATGACCGGGCTCGTGCTCTGGGTCGGTTTCGGTATCGTCCGGGCCCGCAAGGCCGCCACCGAGCGACTCGCCGTCTACGGCTCGGCCGACTACATCCGTGAGGAAACGCTCAAGAAGCCGGTCGCCGAGCGAGCCATCGCACCGGTCTTCCTGGCCGTCGGCCGGTTACTGGGCCGGTTCACCCCGGTGGGTTGGCTGAAGAAGACCCAGCGGCGGATTGTGCTGGCAGGTGGTCCCGGCAACCTGGACGCCAACTCGTGGGCGGTCATCAAGCTGTTGACTTCGATCGGCGCCCTCATCCTGTGGTTCTTCCTTCAAAGTGGCCTCGATTTTCGCATGAAGGTCCTGACCTTCGGTCTTCTGGCCGTCCTCGGTTTCTTCGGGCCCGACGTCTGGTTGACTCGCAAGATCGATGACCGGCGTCTCGCTATGCAGCGTGCCCTTCCCGATGTCTTGGATCTGCTGGTGATCAGCGTCGAGGCCGGTTTGGGGTTCGACTCGGCAATGGCTCGGGTGGTGGCGACCGTGCCGGGGCCGCTGTCCGAAGAGTTCTTCCGTATGTTGCAGGAGACCCGGGTGGGTGTGAGCCGTCGGGATGCCATGCGACATCTCACCGACCGCACCGACCTGGATGAGCTTCGCTCGTTCCTGTTGGCCATGATGCAGGCCGAGGCCTTTGGTGTAGCCATCTCCCAGGTACTGCGAGTGCAGGCCGACGAGATGCGGGTCCAGCGGCGGCAACGTGCTCAGGAAAAGGCTTTTGCCGCGCCGGTGAAAATGGTCTTCCCGCTGGTGTTTTGTATCTTCCCGGCCCTCTTCATCGTGTTACTCGGCCCGGCCGCCATCCAGATCTTCAACACCTTCTCCGAGATGTAGGTCGCGGCGTGGCGGCCGCGACGGTAGCTCCGCTCCCACCTATCTGGCAGCGGCTCTCGGTGCGCCATCTCCTGCTGCTGACTCCGTGGATCGGGGTGGTGGTGGGCGCTTCCCGTCCCATCCGGGATAACTCGTTCCTCTGGCATGTCCGGGCCGGAGATCTGCAACTGGCAGCCGGTGAAGTGCTCACCAGCGATCCGTTCTCTTACACCATGGCCGGGCAGCCCTGGCGTACGCAATCGTGGCTGGCCGACCTGCTGTACGGTTCGCTCGAACGGGCTACCGGTGGGCTCGGCTGGGTGCCGTGGTTGCTGATCCTTGGTGGTGGGCTGGTCATCACCCTGGTCGGATTGGCGACGTTCCGGCGGGTGTCCGACCCGCGGCCGGTGGCGCTGACGCTGGTTGCCCTCACGTGGCTGGGTCTTCCCAATCTGGTGCCGAGGCCGGTGCTCTTCTCCTTCGTTTTCCTCGCCCTGCTGGTGGTGGTGCTCGAAGTGAAGGCCGAGTGGACAGTTCCGCTGATCCTCTGGGTATGGGCAGGGGTGCACGGTTCCTTCGTGTTGGGACTCGGTCTGCTGGTGCTGGATGCCCTTCGGCGGCGTATGGCCCTCCGCAGGGCAACGTGGCGAATCGCTCTCTCGCTCATCGCCGTCAGTCTGACCGCACACGGCCTGGGGGTCTGGGCGATGCTGACGTCGTTCCTGACCAATCGGGCGGCGCTCAGCTTCATTTCGGAGTGGGCCGCACCGGACTTGCTGTCCATGGCGGTCGCCCCCTATGTGCTGATCATCGTCGCCGTGATGGTGGCGGCCACGGTGGGCCGGATCGGAGTGCGGGAGTTGTGGGTCGTGGTGCCGTTTCTCGTGTTTGGACTCACTTCGGCGCGGGCGCTCATGCCGGCGGCCATCGTCCTGGCGCCGTTTGCGGCTTCCGTGTGGCGTCCGGGGACCATCACGGGGGCTGCCGTCCGGGGTCCGGCCCGGGTCAACCTGGTCATTGGTGCGGCGCTGATAGTGCTGCCGTTCCTCACCCTGGTTGGGTTCCAAGGAGTCGACGAGGAGCGTTTTCCGGTCCAGGCAGCTGCTCATCTGGAGGCCGGGGCTGTCTGGCACGATGACGCCACCGGTGGTTACCTGATTTACGCCAACCGGCTGCCGGTATTTGTCGACGACCGGGCCGAGCTGTTCGGCGCCGAGTTCTTTCGAGAGTTCGTCGACACCAGGCGCGGGACGCCGGTGTGGCGATCGGTCTTCGAGCGGTATGGCATCGAACAGGCGTTGGTGGCCACTGATGCGGGTTTGGCAGAAGTGCTCACGGCCGAGGGCTGGAAAGTCGACTTCATCGATGATCGGTGGACGGTCTTCTCGCAGAGCTGATCGAGTCGATCATGGCAAAGAGAGTGGGGGACCCTGTAGGGTCCCCCACCATTATCTCGAAGCGTCCCGGGCTAGGTTTCCACGGAGCTTGCTATCTCGCTCCACAGCACCGAGTTCTGGTCGCCGGCAAACTGCACTGCAACCAACGCTACCACTGCGATGAGGACCACGAGTAATCCCCACTCGACCAATCCGGCGGCCCGCTCGCTTTGGAATCCGCTCCTTACGAGCTCACCCAGTGCTTCCCAGCCCATTGTTGTTGCCTTCCGGTTTGCTACGAGTTGAGTGCGCTGCCGATTTCGCTGAAGGTCTCGGAGACCTGCTCGCCGGCGAACGTGATCGCCAGAATCGCGATGATCGCGATCAGCACGACCAGCAGTGCGTACTCAACCATGCTGGCGCCGCGCTCGTCCTTGAAGGACTCCCAACGGGCCGCCAACTCACTTATGACTGTCAACACAAGAACCCTCCTACAGGCTCGGGGGTCACTACCTGCGGCAAGCTACCACGCAGAGCGCTCATTTCTCTATAGGTCGTACGCCCTATTTTCCCCGGACCACCTTCACCGATGGGTGATGAATCCGAGGCGGATGGCCTCAACGGCGGCCTGGGTGCGGTCGCTGATGCCGAGCTTCTCGTAGATGGACGCCAGGTGGTTTTTGACAGTTTTTGGCGATATATACAGCCGTTCCGCCAGTTCGTCGGTCAGGCTCACCCCCTCACCGAGCAGCGCCAGCAACTCGCGCTCGCGGGCCGTCAGGGATGCGGCACCCGGGTCGAGAGTGGGCTCCATGTACCGATCAAGAATCTCACGGAGAGTGGTCGTCAGGGGAGCGAGATCTTCTACCGCATAGACTGCTCGCACTGCCGCGGCCAGGTCGGGGAGGGGCGTCGACTTCGACAAGAAACCTCTCGCTCCGGCCTCAACGGCCTGGGAGCGTCGCTCGTCGTTGGCATGCATGGTGACGATGATGGCGGGTACGGATCCCTTCAGCTTCTCTAGTACCTCCAACCCCGAGAGATCGGGCATTTCCAGATCGATGAGGATTACGTCGGCGTGGGTCTTCTTGGTCAGTTCGACCAGTTCGACACCCCCGGAGGCCGTTCCGGCCACATGCAGATCGGGGATGGCTGCCAAAGCCTGGCTGACGCCTTCGGCAAACAGTGTGTGGTCGTCGGCTACGAGTATGTCAATCAATCTGGCCCCCAAGTGACAGTCACGGCCGTTCCACCGCGGGTGCTGGTGATGTTGAGCGAAGCACCGATCCGCTCGGCCCTCTCTTCCATTCCCATCAAACCGTAGTGACCGTCCGGTACCCGATCACGCCTGAAGCCTTTTCCTTCATCGTGCACGGTGATCGTTCCCTCATCGAAATCGACCGTCCCGTGCACCGTGATCATGCGAGCTCCCGAATGCCGGATGGCGTTGCGGACCGCTTCGGTCACGATGGCGATGACATCCGGGGCGATCGACGGGCGGGGAGGCCGGCGTTCGACCAACCGGAGGTCGATCTCCGGATCCCCTTCCGAAACCGAGGCACCCAGGCTCTTCATGACCTCGGTGACGCTCGGTTGCTCGGGCATGCGAAGATCGGCGACGGTGCTGCGCACGTCCTCCACCATTCCGCCTACCGACAGCCGGAGTTCCCGCAGGTGTTCGGCCAGATCAGGGTCGGCCGGGTGTTGAAGCAGAGCTAGATCGAGCGCCAAACCCAGGGAGGCCAGCGACGGGCCGATTTCGTCGTGCAGGTCGCGGGCTAACCGTGCCCGCTCCTCCCGGATGGCTCGCCGGGCAATATCCTGGAGTAGCAGGATGTTCGAGAACGCCAGCGCCACCGGTTGCAGTGACTCGACCGTTGCCTGGTACTCGGCCGGTGACGGTTCCTCGGCGCAGATCAAGACGACCAGGCCCACGTCCCGGCTCCCGACCGAGAGCGGAATGATCGAGCGATGGTCGTTTGGTTCTTCATTTCCCCGCCGGGCCACCACCACCGGGCCGTCGTCCCCGGCCAGCGCTACAACGGCGGCGTGGAATGAGGCCACGTCCGACAAGCTCTCCAATGCTTCGTGGCCGACCGTTACCGGGTTGAGTTCGGCCGTGTCGGCTACTTCGGTGAAACGGGTCAACAGAGTATTGGCGCGTTCGAGGCGTTCGAGCCGCTGCGATACCTCGGCCGAGGCGGCAGCCATGGCATCGGCCCGGGCCCCCTCCTCGACCAGCAGGCGGCGCGCCTGACCGAATGTCAACCCGATGAGTAGGAACAGGCCCGCCCACTGGAAGAAGAGCGGCAGGGTAAAGTCATCGAGACCGACGGAGATGACGACCAGCACGCTGGCCGACAACGCGGCGGTGGCCAGACCACTGCGGAAGCCGCCGAACACGCCCGCCAGCATGACCGGTGTGAGGGAGAGCAGCAGGAAGGGGCTGTTGAGACCGCCGCTCAGGCTCACCGCCATCATCACCAGAGTCACGCCGACCAGCGAGGCGAGCTCTCGAATCCACGTGATGCGCAGGTAGTTGCGGGGCAGGATCTGGGATCCCAGCACATAGGCGCCGGCGGACATGGCCGCGCCGATGGCGTCGGCTCCGATGGCCTCGGCTCCTAGGGAGGCCGACTGCTTGCGAGCCTCCCAGAAGGAGATGAAAACACCCAGGGCCAGCGCCACCCACAGCAAGGCGAGCAACACCTTGTGGAATCGTGATTCCCATGGGTTCTTTCGGTCGGGCATCGGCTATCAGAGTACAGTCATTCATCGTGTCTGACCGGAAAGTGCGGGTTTTGCTCACCGGCGGGATAGGAGCCGGGAAGAGCTCGGTCGGCGAGTTGTTGCGCGGCCGGGGAGCCCTGGTGATCGATGCCGACGAGATCGGGCACCGGGTGCTGAAACGCGACGGAGCGGCCTTCAACCAGGTTGCGGAGGCGTGGCCGTCGGTCGTGGTCGATGGTGTGATTGACCGCCGTCGATTGGCCGACATCGTGTTCCGCGACCCGGTAGATCTCGAACTTCTCGAAGGGTTCACCCACGCCGCCATCCGGAAACAGATTGCAGCTCTGATCAGGAAGGCGACAGAGGAGGTGGTCGTAGTCGAGGTGCCCCTCCTCATCGATTTCATGGGCGCGGGTTGGCTGCGGGTGGTTGTCGACGCCGACCCGCATGTCCGGATGGAACGACTTCGCAAACGTCGCATGGATGAGGACGATGCCATGCGCCGCATGTCTGCCCAACCGGACCGTACTACTTGGAACGAGGCGGCGGACGTTGTGATTGACAATTCGGGGGATCCCGATGCCCTCCAAGCGCAGGTCGATGCTTTGTGGGAGGGGCTGACGAGTCGACAACGTCGGCCGGCCGGTGGTCCTGGTTGCCAATGTCCGGGCGGGTGAAAGCGCGTCGACCAGTAGGGTCGGCATCTATATCTCGGTTGGGGTTGCTCATCCTCCTGATCGTTCTCCTGGTGGCACAGCTCCCAGTGTTGAGCGACCTCACGGTTCGGGGTGCCGTCTATGAGAGTCAGGGCATCACTGATCTGGGGAGAGACCTTCTCGGTGTCACGGTGGTTGAAGAAGGCGGCATGCCGTACCAGCAGATTGGTGATCTGCTTTCACAATACGAACCTCCCGACCTTCCTCTATCCGACGCGCCCCGCCTGAGTGGATGGGTCGTCCACCCACCGCTGGCCCTGGCCGGGGCGCGTGCCCTGCTGGCGATCTATGGCTCCGACGCCGAGTCGGCGGGGCGTCGCCTGGGTGCGCTGGGTGTTGTGGCGTTGGCGTTCGCCATCATCGCCATCCTGCATCGGCGGAAACCGGCCTGGACGATTCCTGTGGCTATCGCCACAGTGGTGTGGGTTCCCACCTTCACGGATACCGTGTGGATTCAAGGGAACGCGTTGGCCGGGTTGGGGCTACTCGTCGTCGTGCTTCTCGACGGCAACGGCCGGCGGGTCGTCGCCCTCATCATCCTCGGATTGCTGGTCGCCTGGAAACCCTGGTTGGCGGTCTTTGCGTTGGCCCTGCCGCGTAGTACCTCGGTTATGAAGGATGTCGTAGTGGTGGCCGGGACGGCAGCTCTAGCGACGCTGGCGGCGCTTCCCTTTGTTGGTGGGTTCGACTCGCTCTGGGCGTGGATAACCGAGGCGTTGCCGGGCAACACTGCGGAAGCCCGGGATACTCCGTCCAATCTCAGCTGGATTTCTTCTGCCGGTCCCGGCTTGGCAACTCTCGTCTATCTCGGAGCGGCGTTGGCAATTCCGATGATCAGACGTCGGTTTCCGCGCGAAATCTGGCTACTGCTGCCGGTGTGGGTGGCAACAGCTCTGGCTCCGTTTGTTTGGGACCACTACTGGCTTGCCCTGGCCCCGGTTGTGTGGTTCGTCGTGAGTCGAGTCAGGTCGGATCTGCGGCTTCCAGCGTTCAGTTGGATCGGCCTGGCGGTGTTGCCGATGGCATTGTCGCGTCTTGGGCAACCCGGTCTGGAGAATCGAGTGGTGCCCATGGTCCTGGCGGGAGCTTCGCTGTGTGTGGGGGTGGTGGGCTCCTCCCTGTTCATCCGTCTTCGTGGAGGGGCGGAGCGCGTTGATTGAGAGTCGGAATGGCCGGATATTTGGCTGTCTCGCCGACGCCTCCTTGTCGCACCAGCCGCGTACACTGGCCGGGTGCCCACCTTCAAGGTCCACTCCGACTTCGATCCCGCCGGCGATCAACCCTCGGCCATAGCTTCACTGGCCGCGGGGATCGAAGCCGGCGAACGCTTCCAGACCTTGCTGGGCATCACCGGCTCGGGGAAGTCGGCAACGATCGCCTGGACCATCGAGAAGATCCAGCGGCCCACCCTGGTGCTAGCACCCAACAAAGCGCTGGCCGCTCAACTCGCCAACGAGTTCCGGCAGTTCTTCCCCGAGAACCGGGTCGAGTACTTCGTCAGCTACTACGACTACTACCAGCCTGAGGCGTACATGGCCCAGTCGGACACTTACATCGAAAAGGACGCCACGGTCAACGACGAGATCGACCGGCTCCGCCACGCCGCCACCAGCGCCCTGCTCTTCCGGGACGACGTGATCATTGTTGCCAGTGTGTCGGCCATCTACGGGTTGGGAACCCCCGACGAGTACTCCGGCCGGGTCTTGCGATTGATCAGGGGGGTCGAGTATCCACTCGGAGAGGCGATGCGCCGGTTGGTCGACATCCAGTACGAACGCAACGAGGTGAATCTCACCCGCGGGAAGTTCCGGGTCAAGGGAGACACCCTGGAAGTGTTCCCGGCCTACGAGGAGACCGTTGCCCGGGTCGAATACTGGGGCGACGAAGTTCAGCGCATTCTCCGCATGAATCCGGTCACCGGCGAGGTCATCGAGGAAATGCCGGAGCTGTGGATCTATCCGGCCTCGCACTACGTGGCCTCGCAGGAGCGCATGGAACGAGCCGTGGTCGGCATCGAAGCAGAGCTCGAGGAGCGACTGGCCGAATTCGAGGCGAACGGGAAGCTGCTCGAGGCGCAGCGTTTGCGGATGCGCACGGGGTACGACCTCGAAATGATGAAAGAGATCGGGTTCTGCTCCGGGATCGAGAACTACAGCCGCCATATCGACGGTCGGCAACCCGGTGAGCCACCCTACACATTGCTCGATTACTTCCCGGACGATTTCGTCACGGTGCTGGACGAGAGCCACGTGACGGTACCCCAGATCCACGGCCAGTTTGCGGGCGACCTGAGCCGCAAGGAGTCACTGGTGGAGCACGGCTTCCGCCTCCCCTCGGCGATCGACAACCGCCCACTTCGCTTTGACGAGTGGTTGGAGAAGAGCGGCCAGGTGATCTTCATGTCGGCCACCCCGAGCCGTTTCGAGCTGGAGCGGTCTTCGAGGGTGGTCGAGCAGATCGCCCGCCCAACCGGTCTGGTCGACCCGGAGGTGATCGTCAAGCCGACCAAAGGCCAGATCGACGATCTACTTCATGAGATCCGCGGACGGGCGGTCGTCGACCAACGGGTGCTGGTCACCACCCTCACCAAGAAGATGGCTGAGGACCTAACCGAGTATCTGCTGGAGCTGGGAGTGCGGGCCCGTTACCTTCACTCGGAGATCAACACGCTCGAACGGGTCCAGATCCTTCGCGACCTGCGACTGGGCGAATTCGACGTGCTGGTGGGCATCAACCTGTTGCGGGAGGGTCTCGACCTACCCGAGGTATCGCTGGTGGCGATCCTGGATGCCGACAAGGAGGGTTTCCTTCGCTCAGAGACCAGCCTCATCCAGATCATCGGCCGGGCGGCCCGCAACGTGGACGGTCAGGTGCTCATGTACGCCGATAACGTCACCGACTCCATGCAGCGAGCCATCAACGAGACCAACCGGCGCCGCGGACTCCAGCTCCGCTACAACAAGGAGCATGGCATCGACCCGCAGACGATCCGCAAGAAAGTCTCCGATATCCTCGAGCTTCTCCAGTCACAGGATGCCCCGGCTCCGGCGCGGCGTCGCCGTGAGATTGAGCAGCGTGCGGTTCTGGACCTGGGTGGGGAGGACCTCGGCCGGCTCATCCAGAGCCTCGAAGAGGAGATGCATGAAGCTGCCAAGGAGCTTCGCTTCGAGTATGCCGCTCGTCTCCGCGACGAGATCAATGAGCTGCGGCGAGAGATGCGGGACCTGGCCGAGGCGGGACGATAGCGCCCGGTTCTTGGGGGCTACTTCGGTACGATACTCCAGAGTCTTGGGGTGCAGTGTTGAACAAACTCGATCCGCGAGCCATTCTTGCCAAGCCGTGGTTCTACAAGACCTTTCGAGGATTGGTCACGACCAAAGCAGGCCGAGCCGGGTTGGTCGAGGACTACTTCAAACCTCTGGTGGGCGATTCGGTTCTGGACATCGGTTGCGGCACCGCAGATGTGCTCAACGATCTCCCCGACGTGCAGTACTACGGCTTCGACGCCAGTGAGGAATACATTGATCTCGCTCGCGCTCGTTACGGAGACCGCGGGACTTTTGTGAATGCTCCGGTTTCAAGGGACACGGTTACCGGTGAGTTCGACCTCGTGATTGCGTTGGGTGTGCTCCACCATCTGAACGACGGCGAAGCAGAAAACCTGTTCGCTCTCGCAGACTCGGTCCTGAAACCGACCGGTCGGCTGGTCACCGTTGATCCATGTTTCCACGACGGCCAGGCTGCTCTCCGCCGTTTCGTAATCTCCCTCGACCGAGGCGAACACGTCCGGAGGGTGGAGGAATACGTCGAAATCGCTCGGAGAACCTTCAAGAACGTAGCGGGTGACACCCGAACAGGATTGGTCCGCATTCCCTACAGCCACCTCATCCTGGAGTGCAGCCACTGAGATCGCAGGGTGCACTCGGTGGGAATGTCAGACTCCGCTCGGGCCGCCTCGGATCACCGGCTACTCGGCGATCAGGCGCAGTAGGTATTGACCATACTCGT
>DATEVB010000039.1:0-35830 GCA_035282865.1 Acidimicrobiia bacterium
GGTAGCCAGGAGCCGGCGTTTGCTCTGGTGGGTCTTCCCGACACGGCGGTACGGGAAGCGAAAGACCGGGTTCGGGCCGCCCTGGCGTCGTCGGGCTTCCGATTCCCGAGCCGCCGGATAACCGTGAACCTGGCCCCGGCCGACCTGCCCAAAGCCGGGTCTGCGTATGATCTGCCCATCGCGTTGGG
Source organism: Acidimicrobiia bacterium (assembly GCA_035282865.1). Classification (GTDB taxonomy): domain Bacteria; phylum Actinomycetota; class Acidimicrobiia; order Spongiisociales; family UBA4744; genus UBA4744. Next base: position 189 of record DATEVB010000039.1, read on the forward strand.
CGTCTTGGCCGCCTCCGGGGCTGTGCCGCACGCGGTGACGGGGGTGGTGGCCCTTGGCGAACTGGCGCTGGACGGATCGGTGCGCGAAGTGCGGGGGGGATTGGCAGCCGGGTTCGTGGCCAGAGACATGAACGCCCCTTGCCTGCTGGCCGGGATGGCCGCCGGTCAAGCCTCGCTGGTCAAGGGAGCTCAGGTGTACAGCATTGGGTCGCTCGCCGAGGCCGTTTCGGTTGCCCTGGGTGAAACCCCCGGAGGTCCGATCCCGAACCCACCATCGGATCCGCTCGATCCGCCCTTCGATCTCGCCGAAGTACGTGGGCAGGGGTATGCCCGCCGGGCGCTGGAGGTTGCCGCAGCCGGTGGACATCATCTCCTGCTGTCCGGCCCGCCCGGTTCCGGCAAGACGATGCTGGCCCGCTGCTTGCCGGGCATCTTGCCCCGCCTCAACGACGATGAGCGCCTCCAGGTCGCCCAAATCTGGTCGGCGGCCGGTCGCCATGCCGTCCCTCCCGCCACCCCACCCTTTTGCGCTCCCCACCACACTGCTACCACCCCCGCCATCGTCGGCGGAGGAACCGGCATGCCCGTACCCGGCCAAGTCAGCCTTGCCCATCGTGGAGTGCTGTTCCTCGATGAGCTGTGCGAGTTTCCGGTGCCGGTGCTCGAGGCGCTTCGACAACCGGTCGAGTCGGGGCAGGTGACCATCGCTCGCAAGGGGATCTCGGTCACCTTTCCGGCCGACATCCAGCTCGTTGGGGCAACCAATCCTTGTCCATGTGGTTACGCCAACGACCCGGTCAAGCCGTGCCGGTGTTCTCCGCGAGCGGTAGATGGTTATCGCAGAAAGCTGTCCGGTCCGCTGATCGACCGGTTCGATCTGCGGGTCATCGTTGGGCGCCCCGAACGGGCCGGGTTGGTCGGCCCACGGGGCGAGCCGAGTACCTCCGTCCGGGAGAGAGTCGAATCGGCGAGGGCGATGCAGGCCCAGCGGGGTCACTTGAACAGATCGTTGGACCGTGCCCAACTCGACGCATCCTTGTGGGAGCGAGAAGCTGTCCGGATGTTGCATGCCGCGGTCGAGCGCTTCGCCGTCACTGGGCGCGGCTACGACCGGGTTCGGAGGGTGGCGCGAACGATTGCCGATCTGGAGGGCGCCCCGGCAGTCGCGGAAGCTCATGCCGCCGAGGCACTCGGATTTCGGGGCGAATGGTGAAGTCCGACGACCTGCTTCGTCTGGCGTACGCCGGGATGCACCCGGACCGCCGCCGCCTGCTCGTCGCCACCCACGGTGGGGTTGCGGGAGTTCTGCGAGCCATCCGGGACGGACGGGTGGAGGTACCGGAGCAGGCCCGCCGGGCGGTCGGCGTTGGCGCCGACGACCGGCGAACCGAGCTGGAGGCGCTCGGTCTCGAAGTCGTGCTGAAAGGAGACACTGGTTTTCCGGATCACCTTGCCGAACTGCCCGATGCTCCGGACCTGCTCTTCGTCCGAGGCTCGATGGCAACGGATCGGGGAGTGGCCGTGGTTGGATCTCGGAAGGCCACGTCGTACGGAATCGGGCTGGGCCGTGGGTACGGAGCGGCGCTGGCGTCGGCCGGATGGCCGGTGATCAGCGGTCTGGCGCGTGGGGTGGACGGTGCCGCCCACCGGGGGGCCCTCGACGTGTGTGGGCGTGGAATGGCCGTGATGGGTTGTGGGCTCGACGTGTGGTATCCGCCCGAACATCGCAGCCTGGGAGAGCGGTTGATCGATTCCGGTGGGTGCATCGTGAGCGAATATCCGCCCGGGACCCCTCCCCTCGGCTGGCGGTTTCCCCCCAGGAACCGGATCATCTCCGGTCTCTCGGCCGCCGTGGTCGTGGTCGAGGCCGCCCAACGCGGCGGCGCGCTGATAACTGCGCAGCGCGCTCTCGAGCAGGGTCGAGATGTGCTGGCCGTTCCCGGCGATGTCGACAGGCCAACCTCGGAGGGCTGCAACCTGCTCATTCGTGACGGAGCCATGCCGGTGCTGGGCCCAGATGATCTGATTGAGGCGATCTCCCTCATCCTCGGGCCCCCGGAGGTTGCGAATGGGTCGGTCCCGCTCCACGACGATGTGGTCGAAGCCCTTGGGCCTGTCGGCCGGACGGTCGACTGGCTGGCAACAAACCTGGGGCTGGCTGTCTCCGACCTGCTGGCTCGACTGGCCAGGCTGGAGACCAGTGGTGTGGTCGTCCGCTCGGGAGGGCTCGTGATGCGGCGCGGCGGATCATCGGACCCGGCCGTGGCGGACCAGACACCGGTGGCTGGCCTGAACGAACGTTGACCGGGAGAGTCCTTCCGGCAAGGATGAGCCCATGCGATCGCTCCCCGATCTTCCATCCTGGGCCCAACAACCGGTCGAGCAGTTCCTCCTCCGTCAGAGTTCACAACGCAATCTGTCCCCACACTCGCTGGATGCCTATCGCCGGGATCTGAGCCAGTTCATGGCATTCTGCGATCGGGTCGGGGTCAGCACAGTGCAGGACGTGGATCGCAAAACGGTCAGGAGATTCGTCGCATATCTCGACACCCTCGGGTATGCGAGGCGCTCGATAGCCAGGAAGACCTCGGCCGTCCGGGTCTTTTTCGCAGACCAAGCCCGTCGCGGAGAGATCCTTCTCAATCCGGCGGATCAGGTTGCCCGACGCCGCCGGCCAAAGACGCTGCCGCACGCGCTCCCGCAACGGGCGGTCCGGGAGATCCTGGAGTCGCTGCAGGGATCCGAACCGGTCGTGCTCCGAGATCGGGCAATACTCGAAGTCCTCTACGCCACCGGGGTTCGCGTCTCCGAGTTGGCAGAGTTGCGGATCGATGAGATACGCGATCGGGAATTCGTGCGCGTAGCCGGCAAAGGGAACCGTGAACGCGCGGTTCCGCTCGGAAGACCCGCCCGGGAAGCCGTGGATCGATATCTTACGGTGGGCAGACCCGTCCTGGCCGGGCCGGCCGCCGGCGATCATCTGTGGGTGGGTGTGAGGGGTGGCCCGCTGGCAGCGCGCGGTATCCGCCGCGTCGTCCGGGAAAGGGCGGCCACCTTCCCGCATGCCTTTCGTCATTCGTTCGCTACCCACCTCCTCGAAGAGGGGGCCGACCTGCGGGCGGTACAAGAAATGCTCGGACACGTTGAACTAGCTACAACCCAGATTTACACTGCTGTAACTCGCGATCACCTCAGGTCGACATATGAACGAAGCCATCCGCGAGCCTGACGACGCTGCGGAGCAACATGTCCGCGAGCTGTGGGAAAGGTTCAAGGCCACAGGAGACGAGCAGGCCCGTGAGGGCCTGATCCTCCAATACTCGCCGCTCGTCAAGTTCGTGGCTGGGCGGGTCGGCGTCGGATTGCCTCGCAACGTGGAGCAATCCGATCTCATCTCGTATGGCATTTTCGGTCTCATCGACGCCATCGATAAGTTCGACCTGGAACGGGGGATCAAGTTCGAGACCTATGCCATCAGCCGCGTCAAAGGAGCCATCCTCGATGAGTTGCGGGCCCTCGACTGGGTGCCGCGGTCGGTACGCGCCCGGGTTCGGGAAATCGAGCGAACCATGGCCGAGCTGGAGCACAAGCTGCACCGGACACCTACCGAAGAGGAGCTGGCCGTCAAGATGGATATGCCACTCGATCAGCTGCTCGACGCGCTCGCCGAGATCTCCACACTCGGGTTGGTAGCACTCGACGAATTGTTGTCGCCCGACCGCAATTCGGCGGCCGTCGGCGACCTGGTACCCGACCGGAAAGGTACCAACCCGGAGGCCGCCTTCCAGATCGAGGAGATGAAGCGAGTCCTCGCAGATGCGATCAACCGGCTACCGGAGCGTGAGCGCCTCGTCGTCACGCTCTATTACTACGAGGGATTGACGCTGGCCGAGATCGGCAGTGTCCTCGGTGTGACCGAATCACGCGTATGTCAGATTCACACCAAGTCTGTGATCAGCCTGCGAAATCGCATGACGGAGCCCTCGTTCCGGTAGAACCTGCGCCACTTCGATCTCCGGTCAACCACCTGGTACACTCCCGCCCCAATTCGCACGCTCACTGCACCCTCCCACCGGTCGGGACGCCCGGCGCGTTCTGCGGGAGAGGCTTCACGGCCGCATGCACGTCCATCGTGCCAGGGTGAGCGGAGGACCAACCGAACAAAGGAGACAGCAGTGGCAGCAGTCACTATGAAGCAGCTGCTGGAGGCGGGTGTCCATTTCGGGCACCAGACCCGCAGGTGGAACCCGAAGATGGAGCCGTATATCTACGGTGAACGAAACGGGATCCACATCGTCGACCTCCGGCAAACCCTCGAACAGGTTCAGCTTGCCTACGATTTCGTCCGGGATACCGTCGCAGCCGGAGGGACCGTGCTGTTCGTGGGAACCAAGAAGCAGGCTTCCGGCGCCATTCAGGCGAGCGCCGAGCAGGCCGAGATGCCCTATGTGAACTTCCGCTGGTTGGGCGGCATGCTCACAAACTTCTCGACCATCCAAAAGCGCATCTACTACATGAAAGAGCTCGAGGGCATGGAGCGTTCCGGGGAGATGAACGCCCGTCCGAAAAAGGAAAGGCTCCGCCTCCGGCGTGAGTTGGAGAAGCTCCAGCGGGTCCTGGGCGGAGTCCAGTCGATGACCTCACTCCCGGACATCCTCTTCACGATCGATCTCAACAACGAACAGATCGCGTTGCGAGAAGCGGCCCGCCTCCGCATACCCGTCGTGGCCCTCGTCGACACCAACTGCGATCCGGACCTCATCAACGTCGTCATTCCGGGCAACGACGATGCCATCCGTTCGGCCCAACTCGTCGCTTCGGTGATGGCGGATGCCTGTCGGGAAGGGCGCGAGATCGCCCTCAAAGGCACCGCCGGAGCAGAGCCCGAGAACGAGGGTTGAGGAGAGGACGCACCGTGACCCAATTCACTGCCCAGCAGGTGCAGAAACTACGCAAAGATACGAACGTCGGGATGATGGACGCCAAGAAAGCGCTCACCGAGTCGGAGGGCGACTACGAAAAGGCGAAAGATTATCTTCGTGAGAAGGGTCTGGCCGACGCAAAGAAGAGGGCCGATCGGGATGCAAACCAGGGAACGATCGGTATGTATGTCCATCGCCAGTTCGACCGCCCCGTTATGGGGGTGTTCGTCGAGTTGTCGAGCGAGACGGACTTTGTCGCCAAGAGCTCTGAATTCCAGGAGGTAGCCGACGACATTGCCATGCATATCGCCGCTATGGCGCCCCGGTGGGTCGCCAAAGAAGCGGTTCCCGCCGACGCCCTCGACAAGGAACGTGACCTCATCGCTCGTCAGGCTGCCCATGAGGGCAAACCAGAAACCATCATCCCCAAAATCGTCGAGGGGAAGATCAATTCGTTCTACGAGGACAACGTGCTCTACGAACAGACGTTCGTCAATGCGGAGAAGTTCGATGGGACGGTCGGGGAGCTCGTGGCTCGTCTAGCTGCCAGGATGGGAGAAAACATCGGCGTCAAGCGGTTTGCCAGGATCGCAGTAGGCGAGCAGGAGACGTAACACATCGGTCTGCGGAGGGGAGTCAAGGCCATGTATCGACGGGTCGTACTGAAGCTCTCGGGCGAGGCGTTTGCCGACCCGGATATCGGGTATGGCATTGATCCACTCACCGTCAAGAGAGTTGCCACCGAGATCGTCGAAGCGCACTCGGGTGGCGTCGAGATCGCGGTGGTGGTCGGCGGTGGCAACATTTTCCGGGGGGTGTCCTCGGCGGCGGCCGGAATGGACGCAGCCAGTGCCGACTACATGGGCATGCTGGCAACGGTGATCAATGCGCTGGCCCTTCGTGACGCCCTCGAGAAGGCGGGGGTGCCGAGCAGGGTGCAGAGCGCCATCACCATGCAGCAACTCGCCGAGCCTTACATCCGTTTGCGGGCCATCCGACATCTGGAGAAGGGCCGGGTGGTGATCTTTGCGGCAGGCACCGGCAACCCATTCTTCACGACCGATACGACCGCAGCCCTCCGCGCCGTGGAGATCGGTGCAGAAGTGGTGCTCAAAGCCACCCGGGTCGACGGTGTCTATGACGACGACCCTCACACCAACCCAACCGCGAAGATGTATGCGGAGTTGACCTACATGGAGGTCCTCTCCCAAGGGCTCAAGGTCATGGACTCGACCGCAATTACCATGTGCAAGGACCATGAGTTGCCGATCGTTGTGTTCAACATCATGACCCACGGCAATATCGTGAAAGCAGTCCACGGCGAACGCATTGGTACCCTGGTGCATTGACCGGAGACGACATGATCGCCAAATCCCTAGCCGACGCATCGCAGAGGATGGATCACGCCGTCGAGCACGTCCAAGGGGAGTTTGCAACGATCCGAACCGGCCGGGCCAATCCCGGGATCCTGCATCGGGTCATGGTCGACTACTACGGCACCGTAACGCCCCTCCGGCAACTGGCTTCGTTCTCCGTGCCGGAGCCGCGTCTGTTGGTTGTATCGCCATATGACAAATCGTCGATCGGCCACGTCGAGAAGGCGATAGGCGCGGCGGGGCTCGGCTTGAATCCATCAAGCGACGGGATCGTGATCCGTCTGGCCTTTCCGCCCCTCACTGAGGAGCGACGCAGGGAGCTGATTCGGGTCGTGCGCAATATGGCCGAGGAAGGCCGGGTAGCCATTCGCAATATCCGCCGCCATATCAAAGACAACATCGAGGCTCTCGAAGGCGAGATCTCCGAAGATGACATCCGGCGCTCCGAAAAAGAACTGCAGGACATCACCGACGGCCATACGGCCCGTGTCGACGAGCTCCTGGAACACAAAGAGCAAGAGCTGCTCGAGGTGTGAATGTGGACGAAGACAACGACAATCCCCGGGACGGCGAGGAAGGTGGCGAGGTAGTGCCCTTCCCCGGTGGGCGCCACCCGTCGCAATGGCCGGGCGAACCACCAAAGGACCTGGAAGACGCCGATGCGTCATCGTTTCCTCTTGGTGAATCCGACCGGGCGGCCGGAGAGTACGAACCGCTCATCGAGGACGACCAATCCGCCTCCGCCCATACCTACGATCTCGATGCCCATCGGGGCGGGGAGTCCGGCGCGGATGATCCCGGTGGTGCTCCGACACCTTTGGATGGTGATGATCCCGGTGAACGGGACGACCTGGAGGGAAAAGTGTCCGACGCCCTGGGCGACGACGACGAGTTCGAGGATTTCGTCACCGGAGCCAGCTCGTTCGACGAATTCACCCGCGAGGACTACATCAGGGCCACCACCCAGGAATATCAAGGCCTGGCCGACGCCATCGCCGAGGCGGCGGCTGAGGAAGTTGAGATGCAGGCCGTGGCGGCCGCCATGCCGGGAATCGAAACCGGCCTCGTAGGGTTCGAAGACGTGACCGGGGAACAACCCCAACTGGCCGTCCCGGAGCCGCGCGGCCCCTCCGATTTGAGCCTGCGCTTGGTAACGGGGCTGGTGCTCGTCTCGCTGCTCGTGGGCGTTTTGATACTTGGGGGGTTCTGGCTCTGGTTGTTCGTGCTCGGCGCGGTGATGGTTGCTCTCGGCGAGTTCTACGCCACGGTACGCCGACAGGGATTTGCCCCGGTGAGCCTGTTCGGCCTGCTGGGAGGACTTGGAGCATTTGCCGCCGTCTACCTTGCGGAAGGCAACACCCCGTTGGCCATCGCCGGCGCGGTAGGCATGACACTGGCGGCAACGACGTTCTGGTACGCGGTAGTACCACGGCGAAACCCCTTGGCCAATGCTGCTCTCACCGTATTCGGGATGGCCTGGGTGGCGGGACTCATGGCCTTCGCCGTCCCGATCATCCTGGCACCGCGTTACCAAGAGCTGATCCTTGCCCTGGCACTTGTCACCGCCTTCTTCGACATCGGATCGTTCTTCGTCGGGCGGGCCATCGGCAGAACCCAGCTGGCCAAGGTGTTGTCACCCAAGAAGACCCTCGAAGGGTTGCTGGGAGGTATCTTGGCGGCGTTGGCGGTCGGGGCGGGTCTTACCTACATCGACTGGTTCGGAATCGAACTGCGAGACGGTCTGCTCCTGGGAGCGGTGGTTTCGCTGGCGGCGCCGTTCGGTGACCTCGTCGAGTCGATGGTCAAACGTACGCTCAACACGAAGGACATGGGAGCGATCCTCCCGGGTCACGGGGGGCTGCTCGACAGAATCGACAGTTTCATCTTCTCGGTCCCCGCCTGCTACGTGCTCTTCCTCTGGCTCGGGTTCCTGGCGTAGCGCCGTGTCCTCCGATCAGGTCAAGCCTCTCGTCGTCCTGGGAGCCACCGGCTCGATCGGTACGCAAACGCTCGAGGTGGCCGCCCGGATGGGTATCCCGGTGGCCGCCGTGGCAGCCCGACAAGGATCAGATCGTCTGGCCGAGATCGGTGAAACACACCCGGGTTGTCTGGTCGGTGTCACCTCTCCCACCCGAGACGAAGAGCGGCGATTCGCTGCCCGGTTCGGTGCACGGGCGCGGTTCGGGCCGGAATCCCTGGTCGAATTGGCGGCTCTGGACGGATGCATCGTGATCAACGGCGTGGTCGGCTTCGCAGGCTTGCCCGCCACCCTGGGCGCGCTGGCGGCAGGTAATCGCCTGGCGCTTGCTAACAAAGAGAGTCTGGTGGCGGCCGGCCCGGTTGTCCTCGAAGCGCTCTCTCAGAGTTCTGGCGAGTTGATTCCGGTCGATTCCGAGCACTCCGCCCTCTTCCAGTGTTTGGTGGGTGAACCGCGATCGGCGGTTCGAAGAATGATGCTCACTGCGTCAGGAGGTCCTTTCTTCGGTCGCCGGCGAGAAGAACTGGAGAACGTCACTCCCCGACAAGCGCTCGCCCACCCGACCTGGTCGATGGGTCCCCGCATCACCATCGACTCGGCCACTCTGGTCAACAAGGGCCTCGAAGTCATCGAGGCTCACTACCTCTTCGGGATCCCGCTCGAAGACATCGAAGTCGTGATCCATCCGCAAAGCATCGTGCATTCGCTGGTGGAGTTCGTCGACGGTTCGCTGAAGGCGCACCTGGGCGAGCCGGACATGCGAGTCCCGATCCAGTATGCGATCACCTATCCGGCCCGGTCCCAAGGTGTGCTCGGACAGTTCTCTCTCGCCGGTCGGGACTTGACCTTCCAGGCTCCCGACCACGATGCCTTCCCCGCCCTCAGCCTCGCGTACGAGGCCGGTCGGCGCGGGGGTTCGGCTCCGGCCGCTTTCAACGCCGCCGATGAGGTCGCCGTGCACGCTTTTCTCGAAGGTCGGCTCGGCTTTCAAGGGATTCCCCTCATCCTCGAAAAGACGCTGGCCGCCACCGGATGGGACGAAATATCGACCGTTGCCGACGTCCTGGAGGCCGACCGGGAGGCCCGGGCCATTGCGCACAGTATGTTGGGAGGGGCCTGCTGAGGTTGCCTTGTCTCACCAGTGCCGTCCTCGTAGCGCTGGGGCACGGCAGGACGTGATCGAAGCTGAGGGGCGCCGTACCGGGTGCGCTCCTATCGATCTCAGGCCGATATCCTTTGAAGTGATGAATCTGAAGGAGACCTAACGTGCTCGGTGGAATCTTCATGCTGGTCGCGGTAGTCGCGTCGGTGATGATTCATGAATCCGGTCACTACTTCATGGCCCGGGCTACGGGAATGAAGGCAACCGAATTCTTCTTCGGCTTCGGCCCCAAACTCTGGTCGACCACCCGCGGCGAGACCGAATACGGCATCAAAGCGTTCCCATTGGGCGGCTACGTCCGGATCGCCGGTATGAATCCGCTCGAAGAGGTAGACCCGGCCGACGTGGGGCGCACCTATCGGGAAAAGAAATTCTGGCAGAAGAGCGTGGTCATCCTGGCCGGGGTGGTTCTTCATTTCATCATCGCCTATGTGGTGATACTGGGTGCCCTCATCGGGTTCGGCATCGACAATCCGGACGCGCCGCTGGCCGAGATCGCCGTCGTCCAACCATCTCTCGAGGATGGAACCGCGACACCCGCCGCGTTGGCAGGCATCAAACCCGGCGACACCGTCGTTGCCATAGACGGTATTCCGGTGGGCGGTTGGGAGGAGATCCGCACGGCGCTGGCCGATCTTCCGGACGCTGATGTCACCATCACCGTCGATCGCGATGGTGAACGGCTGACCCTTTCCACTGTGCTGTCTTCGGTCGTGGACCACGCAACCGGAACCGAGGTGGGGTACCTCGGGGTGAGTCCCGCCTACGAACGCGAGTCGGTTGGTTTCTTTCAGGCGACGGGCTTGGCCGGACGGGCTTTTGTCAACATCACCGGGCGCACCTTCGACGCGCTCGGAAATCTGGTCAAGCCGTCTTCGCTCGCCCAGTTGGGCGGGGCTTTCTTCGGGAACACGGATGTACCGAATGAGATCCGACCGGTCAGTCCGATCGGCATCGTTCGTCTGGGCGCCGAGAGCGACTTCGAACTCATGGTCGGTCTGGTTGCCATGGTCAACATCGTGCTCGGGATCTTCAACGGACTCCCGCTCTATCCGCTCGACGGCGGACACTTCGCGGTAGCCGTGTACGAGCGGATCACCCATCGGGAAGCAGACGTTCGTAAATTGGCTCCGATCGCGGCAGCCGTGATGGCGCTGGTGCTCTTCCTGTTCTCCGTGGCCCTGCTGCTCGACATCGTCAATCCCATCTCGCTCAACGGCTGATCCGGCGTACCATGCCCACTGTGCCTCGCACATTGACCCGGCAGATCCATGTGGGCAAGGTTGCCGTTGGTGGAAACGCCCCGATCACGGTGCAGTCGATGACCACGACCAAGACTGCCGACGTAGACGGCACCCTCAGCCAGGTCTACGCTTTGTTCGGGGCCGGTGCCGATATTGTTCGCATCACCTGCAACGATGTGGATGCCGCCCAGGGCCTGGCCGAGATCATTCCGCGTTCGCCCGTCCCGATCATCGCCGATATCCATTTCCAATACCGCCTGGCACTGGCGGCGTTGGAGGCCGGGGTTCAGGGTCTGCGTCTCAACCCCGGGAACATTCGCAACGAGCAGCACATCAAGACGGTTGCCAGGGAGGCCAACGATCGAGGGGTCTCCATCCGGGTCGGGGTGAACGCCGGTTCGCTCGACAAGGACCTCCTCGACCAATACGGAGGCCCGGTACCCGAAGCCCTGGTTGCTTCTGCTCGCAAGGAAGTCGCCTACCTGGAGGACGTTGACTTTGCCGATATCAAGATCTCCGTCAAGCATTCGCACGTGCCCTCCATGGTCGCCTCGTACCGGCTGCTGTCCGAGCAGGTCGACTACCCGCTCCATCTCGGGGTGACCGAAGCCGGACCACCCCCCGGAGGGCTCATCAAGTCGGTAGCCGGAATCGCCACCCTGTTGCTGGAGGGAATCGGCGACACGATCAGGTTTTCGCTAACGGCTGATCCCGTCGAGGAGGCGAAGGCCGGCCGGCGGCTGCTCGAGTACCTCAACCTGCGCGAGCGGAAGGGCCTCGACCTCATAGCCTGCCCATCCTGCGGCCGTGCCGACGTCGACGTCATCGCAGTGGCCGCTGAGGCCCAGAAGAGGCTCGAGGACGCCAATCTCCCAATCCAGGTAGCCGTTATGGGTTGCGTCGTCAACGGCCCGGGAGAAGCCCGGGAAGCCGACATCGGAATCGCCGCCGGCAAGGGCAGGGGCCACCTCTTTATCAAAGGCCAGGTCGTCCGGGTGGTGCCCGAACGGGAGATGGTCGACGCGCTGTTGGACGAAGCCAAGAAACTGGTCGAAGAAGGCGTGGATGCGCGGCTGGCAGCAGCCGACGAGTTTGCGTCGCAACTCGCCGCCGAAGCCGCCGAGGAATTGTTGGCGTTCCAGGGGGACGCCAACAAGGTGGCCGAGCGACGCAAGGCGGTCGTCGAGGCGGCATCGGGCGAATAGGCGCCGTTTCGGGTTTGAGGTTTCAAGTGTCTCCCCCCGGGCGGGCCGCGCCAGCCGGTTGGGGGAGTGCCGCCCAAGGTGGAGGTGGGTCGCTGCACAGCAGCGAGCCGGAGGAGGGCGTGCCGCGGCGGGGGGCGGGGCCCGTTCCCAACAACGTGGTTGATCACGAGGCGCCTGCAGCTGCCACTAAGCTGCCCAACCGGTCCAAGGAAGGAACGTCGTGGCCGAGAAAGTCACCCCGCGCAGTGAGGATTACAGCCGCTGGTACACCGACGTCGTCCAGCGCGCCGAACTGGCCGACTATTCGCCGGTGCGCGGCAGCATGGTCATTCGTCCGTACGGCTACGCGCTCTGGGAGAATCTGCAAAGGGCCCTCGACGGGATGTTCAAGGAGACCGGCCATCAGAATGCCTACTTCCCGCTGTTGATACCTCTCTCGTTCATGCAACGGGAAGCGGAACACGTCGAGGGTTTTTCGCCCGAATTCGCCCTGGTAACTCATGGCGGCGGCAAGGAACTCGAAGAACCCCTGGTCATTCGCCCTACCTCGGAAACGATCATCAACGCCATGTTCGCCAAGTGGATCAAGAGCTATCGGGATCTGCCGGTGTTGCTCAACCAGTGGTGCAACGTTGTGCGCTGGGAAATGAGAACCAGGCTTTTCCTGCGCACGACGGAGTTTCTCTGGCAAGAAGGACACACCGCTCACGAGACGGAAGACGAAGCGCGGGCCGAGACCCGGCAAATGCTCGACATCTATGCCCGGTTGGCAGAAGAGTGGGCTGCAACCCCTGTCATACGCGGCCGCAAGAGCGAGGCTGAGAAATTCGCCGGCGCCGTCGATACCTATGCCATCGAAGCGCTGATGGGCGACCGCAAGGCGTTGCAGGCCGGGACCTCGCACTATCTGGGGCAGAACTTCGCCCGCGTTTTCGAGATCCAGTTTCTGGACCGTAACAACGAGCTGCAACACCCGTACCAGACCTCGTGGGGTGCCAGTACGCGGCTGGTCGGGATGGCGGTCATGGTGCACGGCGACGATCAAGGCTTGGTACTCCCGCCGCGCATCGCTCCGCATGAGGTGGTGGTCGTGCCGATCGCCAGGTCGGATGCGGCCGAACGGGGGGCGGTCATGGAAGGCGCCGGCCGGTTGCGAGACGAACTGGTCGGCAGTGGGATTCGCGTCGTTCTCGACGACCGGGAGGAGGTGACTCCGGGCTTCAAGTTCAACGAGTGGGAAATGAAGGGCGTGCCGGTGCGTATCGAGCTGGGTCCGCGTGATTTGGCCGAAGGCCGGGTTGTGGTGGCTCGACGGGATCAACCCGGGCGAGAGGGCAAGCGGGCGATGCCACTAACCGGAATCTCCAAGGCGGTCCGGCAGGTGCTGGACGACGTGCAGGACGCCTTGTATCAGCGGGCTTTGACTTTCCTGAAACAAAACAGCCACCGCCCCGCCTCGTATCAAGAGATGAAGGACACCCTGGCCGATTCCGGTGGTTTCCAGTACGCGAGATGGTGCGGCTCGGCGGTCTGTGAGCAAGCAGTGAAGAGCGAAACGCAAGCGACGATCCGGGTCATACCCTTTGACCAGCCACATGACCAGGCCCGGTGCATCAAATGCGGTGAGCCGGCCGCCGAAGAAGTGGTGTTCGCGAGGGCCTACTGACCGGTTGGCAGTAGCCGGCATGCTTGGTTGGTGGGAACCGGCCCCCGCTCCCCGGACCCGTCGGGTCCGGCGTACTCTCCCTGCCGGCTCGCTTCGTCCGCCGGGGGGGGAGACACCCCGGACCCGAGCCCTGAAACCAGGGCCGGCCGGGCCGTGGTTATAATGGCCGGGTGCGCTTGAGTCGCGTACGCGTGTTGAGCGCGTGTGCGCGTCCGGTCGCGGATAACCTACGGACGCTACGCGAAGAGGTGGGCGCCCAGCCCACTTTTCTTTTGGAGGAACGACGATGAGCCAAGTCCCGGAGGGTCTCTGGGAGCTGTTGCAGGGCTATCTGCAGGCAGAAGACCTCGAATTGGACGATCTCGAGATGGTCGGACAGGGGCGGGGGGTAGTGCTGCGCGTCACCGTAGACATGAACGGCGGTGTGGGCGTCGACCGGTTGGCGGAGACGGCGCGGGGTCTGTCGCGGCTCCTCGACGAAGACGATCGGCTCCAGAGGTCGTACACCTTGGAGGTGACGTCGCCCGGTCTCGAGCGGAAACTCCGTCGCCCGGAGCATTTTGCGAAGTCGATCGGGCGAGAGGTGGCGGTCAAGACCCACCAGGAGGTCGAAGGCCAACGAGCGCACCGTGGCACGCTCGAGTCCATAGATGAAGAGGCATGTGTGATCGCGGTCGAAGATCGAGACCGGAGGATCCCACTCGCTGCCATTGCCTCCGCACGTACGGTCTTTCGTTGGGAATCTGCAGCCAAACCGGGCGCCGAGGGCCGGTAGGAGGGATAACCATGAAACTGGATTTTCAGGTGATGGAGGCCCTCGAATTGCTGGAACGTGAGCGGGGTGTGCCGGTTGACACCATCCTCGACGCGCTCGCCAATGGTTTGGTGTCTGCCTACAAGCGAGCTCCGGGAGCCGCCGAGGAAGCTCGTGTGGTCATCGATCCGGATGCCGGCGACATTGTCGTGTACGCCCAGGAACTGGACGAAGATGGCAATGTGGTTCGGGAGTGGGAGGACACGCCCGAGGATTTCGGCCGGATCGCCGCCCAAACCGCCAAGCAAGTGATCGCGCAGCGGTTGCGCGATGCGAAACGCGAACAGGTGTTCGACGTCTATGAAGGACGGGAAGGTGACCTGATCACCGGCATCGTTCAACAGGTGGATCATCGCTACAGCGTCCTCGATCTCGGCGATGCCGAGGCTCTGATGCCCGGCTCGGAACGAATTCCTTACGAACGGCTCGAACGCGGCAACAGAGTGAAGGCCCTCATCCTCGAGGTCCGCGGCGATACCAAGGGACCGCAGATCGTCGTCAGCCGGAGCCACCCCGATTTCGTGCGGAGGTTGATGGAGCTCGAGGTACCCGAACTCCTCGACGGGACGATCGAGATCAAAGCGATCGCTCGGGAGCCCGGTCATCGCACCAAGATCGCCGTGTCTTCGAATGATCCCAACGTCGACCCGAAAGGGGCCTGTGTCGGTGCCCGCGGGTCGCGGGTACGGCAGGTGGTCAACGAGTTGCGCAGCGAGAAGGTCGACGTGGTCCAGTGGCGCGAGGACCCCGCCCAATTCATCGCCGAGGCATTGGGACCCGCCAAAGTCAAAGAAGTGCGGATCGATGAGGACGCCAAAGAAGCGGTCGTAATCGTCAACGATCATCAGCTCTCGCTTGCCATTGGACGCGAAGGGCAGAATGCCCGCCTGGCAGCCCGGCTGAGCGGCTACCGGGTGGACATCCGGTCTGAAAGCCAGGAGCGCGGAGACGTTGAGCTGGGCGAGCCAGATCAAGGCGGCGACCAGCCATCGCAAACGGTCGCCACGCAACTCGCGGCCGAAACGGCCGGCGACATGGCCGGAGGCGCCGGAGCTGAAGCCGAAGGGATTGAGGTCGGCGACTTCGCTCCGGGAGCAGGAGAAGAGACTCCGGGCATCGAGGCTCCCGATGAAGGGCCCGCCGAGGCCGAGCTGCCCGGCCAAGCCGGTGCCCGGGCAGAGTCCGAGTCGGGGTCCGAAGAGGACCCTGAAAAGGCATAGAAGGGCGGGAGAGTGGCGAAGAGGCGCTTGTACGAAGTCGCAAGAGAGCTGGATCTCGAATCGCGAGACGTTCTCGAGCGGGCGCTCGAACTCGGATTCGAGGTCAAGACGGCATCGTCCGGTCTCGGGGAGGATGATGTTGCACTTCTTGTGCTCTCATTCCAGGAGTCTTCCCAACCCACCCCCACGGCCCCCGTGGACGCCATGCCGGGTGCGGTTGAGGCGGAAGGACCGGATGAGGTCGTAACAGAGGAACCCAGAGGGTTGGTTGATGAGCCACCGATGATGGCATTGACCATCGAATCCGGTGCAACGTCGGCGACGTTTGCCGAGAAGATCGGACGATCGGTCGGCGAGGTCGTCAAGACGCTCCTGCTGATGGGAGAGATGGGGGCGGCCAGCGCGCCCGTTTCTGATGAAGCTCTTGTGCTCTTGGGCGAGCAGTTTGGGTATCGGATTGAAGTCGAGGATGCGGTCGTCCAGGAAGTGACTGCGGTCGGTCCCAAACCAAAGCGGGTGTTTGAGGATGACCCGGCCGACCTGGCCCCACGCCCTCCGGTGGTGACGGTCATGGGTCATGTGGACCACGGGAAGACCACCCTGCTGGACAAGATCCGCAAGACCAACGTGGTCGCCGGCGAGGCCGGTGGCATCACTCAGCACATCGGCGCCTATCAGATCGAACGAGCCGGGAAGAAGATCACGTTCATCGACACCCCCGGCCATGAAGCCTTCACCGCCATGCGGGCGAGAGGCGCCGAGGTAACCGACATCGTGATTTTGGTCGTCGCCGCCGACGATGGCGTTATGCCACAGACGATCGAAGCGATCAGCCACGCCAAGGCCGCCAACGTGAACATCATCGTTGCGATCAACAAAATCGACATGCCGACGGCTGACGCGAACCGGGTCAGGGCCCGGCTCACCGAATACGAGTTGGTTCCGGAGTCCCTCGGGGGCGACACGATCACCGTCGAGGTTTCGGCCGCCACCGGGGCGGGCATCGATCAGCTGATCGAGATGATCGATCTGGTTGCCGAACTGGAAGAGTTCAAAGCCAACCCGAAGCCGCGTGCCTCCGGGGTGGTCATCGAGAGCCAACTCGACAAGGGTCGCGGTCCCGTAGCCACTGTGATCGTGAGGCGAGGGACGCTGCGACGTGGAGACGTTCTGGTATCGGGGACGGTGGCCGGACGGGTAAGGGCCATGCTCGACGAGAAAGGCCAGCCGTTGAGAGAAGCCACACCCAGCACGCCGGTGCTGGTCATGGGCTGGGACGACGTTCCGACGGCCGGAGATCATTTCGATGTCACCGAGAGCGAGAAGGAAGCTCGTGCCAGGGCCGCAGAAGCGGAGGACCACCTGCGCTCTGAAGAGCATTTCGTCCCGAGTGCCACGGAACGTCTCACTCAGTTGCTGGAGAAGATGCGCTCGGCCGACGAAGCGGAACTGCGTCTCATCATCAAAGCGGACGCCAACGGTTCGGTGGAGGCCATCCGCGACGCGATCAGCAAGATCGCCCGCCAGGGAGGCCGTATTACCACGATCCAGGCTTCCGTCGGGGGTATCACCGAGAATGATGTGAGCCTGGCAGAAGTGACCGAAGCAGTGATCATCGGGTTCAACGTTCGTCCCGACAGCAACGCCCGGCGCGAAGCGGAAGCCAAGGGTATCGAAATCCGAACCTACCGCGTCATCTACGAGCTGCTGGATGAAATCGAGCAGCTGCTCGTCGGACGGCTTGCCCCCGAGGAGGTGGAGGCCGTGCTGGGCGCAGCCGAGGTACGGGCGGTCTTCAGAGTCCCCCGTGCCGGCACCGTCGCCGGATGCTACGTAACCGAAGGCGACATCCTCCGCAACGCCCGGGTCCGACTGGTTCGGCAGGGTGTGGTCGTGTACGAGGGACGCATTTCATCCCTGCGTCGCTTCAAAGACGACGTGCGGAACGTTGCGGCCGGATTCGAATGTGGCATCGGTCTCGAGAACTACAACGACGTCAAAGAGGGTGACGTCATCGAAGCTTTCGAACTCAAGGAAGTCGCCAGACAGTAGGGGCCACTGATGCACGCCGCCGCGCTGCGGGTGGAATTGCGCGTACCCGACACGCATTCATTGAAGGAGAAGCGCGGGAAACTCAAGCCGGTGATCGCCGAGCTCAAGAGGCAATTCGGAGTCTCGGTGGCCGAGGTCGACCATCAGGATCTCTGGCAGCGAGCCACCCTCGGCATCGCCATCGTGGCTCCGCAAGCAGGCCAACTCCAGCGTCTCGCGCATTCGCTCGAGAAGCATTTCGAGCAACTGGACGCTGTTACCTACTTGAGAATGGCAATCTCTTATCTGGAGGATCCGCCATGAGCCGTTCAACGAGCCCGCGTATGCGGAGAGTCAACGCCATTCTGCTGGAAGTCGTTGCCGAAGAGGTCGCCCATCTGAAGGATCCGCGCATCGGGTTCGTTACCGTCACCGGAGTCGATACCTCCCCGGATCTCCGCAACGCCATCGTCTACTTCTCGGTGTTGGGGACGGATGAGGAGCGGTCGGCAACCATGGCGGCTCTGGACTCGGCCGCATCCCACGTGCGGTCCGAAATCGGCCACGAGGTTCGGCTCAAGTACACCCCCAAGCTCGAGTTCAGAATCGATGAGAGCATTGAGCGTGGCACGCATATGTCGAGCCTGCTCCGGGAACTTGCCACCGAACTGCCCGAGGATCGGGGTGAGGGTGGCGATGTCTGAGCAACGCGGCGGGTTCCTCCTGGTCGACAAAGAGGGTGGATGGACCTCTCACGATGTCGTCGCCAAGGTTCGACGCCTGACGGGCACCGGGAAGGCTGGACATGCCGGCACGCTCGACCCGATGGCCACCGGGCTGGTAGTCGTTGGCCTGGGGGCGGCCACCCGCTTGTTGCGTTTTGTGCAAGAACTTCCCAAGGAGTACGTAACGAGAGTCACCTTCGGCGTCGCTACCGACACGCTCGACGCCGACGGAGCCATCCTGAGCAGGGAGCCCATGCCGGTGACGATCGAAGAAGTCATGGCCATCCTGCCGCGATTCACCGGACGGATCATGCAGGTCCCACCCATGGTGTCCGCCTTGCGCGTGGGCGGGCGCCGCTTGTACGAGCTCGCCCGGGAAGGCAAAGTGGTTGACCGGGCTCCCCGTCCGGTGCAGATCCATGAACTCGAGATGGTGGATTTTTCCCCGTGCGACTACCCGGAGGCAACGATGCGAATCGTGTGCAGCAAGGGGACTTACATCCGGAGCCTGGCGGACGATATCGCCCAAGCTTTGGGGGGAAGAGCGCACCTCGCCTCCCTCCGGCGGACCCGGATCGGTTCGCTGGACGTCGGGTCGGGCGGCCATGAGATGTCGGACCTGGTACAGGCGGCCGGTGAGGAAAGGTTGAACAGCCTGGTTGTCTCCCCGGCGGCGGCCCTGGCGGACCTGCCGTCGGTGGAGGCCGATGCGGGCACCAGCGATGCTGTTCTTCACGGAATCCAGTTTCCGAGCTCGTTGGTCGCGCCCGACCTGGCCGACGCTCAACCGTTTAGATTCCTCGATCAATCCGGCCAACTCCTGGCCGTCTACCGGATTGCCGGACGGAAAGCCGTCGCTGAGGTTGTGCTGGCATGAAGGTGATGCGCGGAGATCCACGGCGCTGGGGCCCGGCCCCATCGGGCGGATCAGCCGTCACGATCGGTGTGTACGACGGAGTGCATCGCGGTCACCAGACCGTTGTTGCGGATCTGGCCGCTCGCGCCGGCGCGATGGGGGTAAGTCAGCGGGCCGTCTTGACTTTCGATCGCCATCCTCTTGCGGTGGTATCCCCCGAGCGGGTGCCTCGCTTGTTGACCACCATCGAGCAACGACTAGAGGTTCTGGAATCGCTCGACGTTGACCTCGTAGGTGTACTTCCCTTCGAGCAGATACGCGAGATGCATCCCGGAGAGTTCATTCACCAGGTTTTGCTCGGCTCCTTGGGAGTCAAACTGGTCGTTGTCGGCACCAACTTCCGGTTCGGCCGCGACCGGGCCGGGGATGTGGCTTCCCTGCAACGGGAGGGGACCCGGCACGGTTTCGAGGTTGACGCGCTCGAGCTGCTCCGGGGTGACGGTGCGGCGGTTTCTTCGTCGGCGATTCGTTCGCTGCTCCGTGAAGGTGATGCCGAGGGCGCCGAAAGAGCCCTGGGCCGGCCCTTCGAGCTGCGCGGTGTAGTCGTGACGGGTGATGGGCGGGGGCGGACGATTGGCTTCCCTACTGCCAATCTCTCCTTCTCGGAAGAGATGGCGGTGCCCGCCCGCGGCGTGTATGCGTCTCAGGTGAGGGTGGGGGATGTCTTCGTGCCCGGGGTGGTGAATGTCGGCGTGCGACCGACCTTCGGCGGGGAAACCCTGACCGTCGAGGTTCATCTGCTTGGATTCGACGGCGACCTCTACGGCCAGAAGCTTGGTGTGTGCTTCAAGCACCGGTTGCGCGATGAGCGGAGGTTCGCCGATGTCGATGCATTGGTAGTCCAGATAAACAAAGACGTTGACGAGGCCCGACGGGTACTGGGGGAGGGGCATGGCCGGTGAACAGCGATTCTCAGCCTGCTCGAGGAGGCGTGCCGGGGTGGAGCCGGGTAAGGTCGGTCAAAAGCCGGGTGGTGGTGGGCGGATTCCGGTGCGAGTAACCCTTAACGGGATCACCAACCGTGGATCAATCGTCCGCATGGGTGGGTGGTCGATCCGGGCAGTCACCAGCGCCATCCGCCAGGAGCGAGGTGCGGTGGACAAGCTCGAGGGCGTGACATGAGCGAGCGCAGACGTTTCCAATCCGGATCACCCTACGAACCAGAGTACGGGTTCTCCAGGGCCATCCGGGTGGGCGACCGGGTGTTGATTGCCGGGACCGCGCCCATACCTCATCCTGGTGAGGAGGTCGCTGACACTGCGTATCGACAGATGCTTCGGTGTGGGCAAATCATCGTCTCGGCGCTGGAGGAGGCCGGATCAACGCCTGCCGATGTCATTCGTACCCGCATGTATCTCACCGATGCCGCCGACGCTGACGAGGTGGGGCGCGCCCACCGGGAGGTCTTCGGCGCGGCGGCGCCGGCCGCAACGATGGTGGTGGTTGCTGCATTGATCGATCCGACCTGGAAGGTTGAAGTCGAAGTCGAGGCGGCGGTGGGGTAGAAGTTCCCGACGGGTGGATGTTGAGGCTCTAGATTGAAGGGGAGGAGGAGCCCGCATTGTCTCGCAGAGCGTTGGGCATCATCGTCGTCGTAGCCGGGGCAATCCTGATGTTGATCGCGGCTTTGGCGGACGTTATCGGCATCGGAGACGCCTCCGAATTCGGATTGCGCCAATGGTCGGGTGTGGTCGTTGGTTTGCTGGCGATCATCATCGGAGGGCAGGCCGCCAAAGGGCCGCGAGCGTAAACGTCGGGTGCGTGTTCAATCCTGATACGAGCGCCTCCGGGTGAGACGCCGACAGGGTTGGGATTCTCGATGTCGCAGGGTCTTCCAGGCGATCGGGTTCGATCTGTTTCGCACTCTGATCGATACCGAGCAAGTAGGTCCCACCCGCTACGACACGGTCGCTCTGATGGCGGCGGTGCCCGGCTCCGAACACGAGGGATTTGCCATCTTCTGGGCCGATACGTACGTGGAGAGAGAAACCCCCCGATCGTTGCCGGGCCGATCGACCCGGTGTCCCGGTGGGGTCCTTCGATGAGCTCGCCGGGGTTCTCGGCCGGCGGCTTGCCCGGCGGCACCCGTCGCGGCTCGGTCCGGACTCGTGACACCGGCAAACGGGTGTTACACTAACGGCCGTTCCCCTTCCCCTAGTTACCGCGACGTGTGTGAATGAAAGACACGAAAACCATAATCGAAGAGTACGGCCAGCACGACAGCGACACCGGTTCGCCCGAGGTCCAGATTGCGCAGTTGACGGAGCGCATCAATCACCTCACGGATCATCTCCGCGAACACAAACACGACCACCACAGCCGCCGTGGGCTGCTGATGATGGTCGGCAAGCGCCGACGCCTCTTGAACTACCTGCGGCGTGAAGACGTCGAACGGTATCGATCGCTGATCGCAAAGCTCGGCTTGCGCCGATAGAGATCTCGGGGGAGCGGCCTGAAGGCCGCTTCCTCGCTGTTGGAACACTCCAGGAGCGACGGGCCCGGGACCCGCCGACGAACCCCGATGACAACCGACGCGAGGGACGGACGAGTCCAGTTGTCAGTTGCCACCCCTCTCTCCCCAAGAGGGATGACCACTGGTAATTGGCCGCCCTCCCTCCATACCGAAAGGGAGGTAAGCGTGACCGAAATCATGGTACGCGGCCTCGTAGGCGACAAAGAGGTCGCCATCAGCACAGGCAAGTTGGCCGGGTTGGCCAACGGCGCGGTGACGGTCCAGACCGGCGACACGGATGTCCTGGTCACTGCAACCGCCAACGATTCACTGCGGGAAGGCATCGACTTTTTCCCGCTCACCGTCGACGTTGAGGAACGCATGTACGCGGCCGGAAAGATTCCCGGATCGTTCTTCCGCCGGGAGGGTCGGGCCAGCGAACAGGCCATCCTGGCCTGCCGTCTGATCGACCGTCCGCTGCGGCCCTCCTTTGGCGAAGGGTTCCGCTGCGAAACGCAGATCGTTTCGACGGTGCTCTCCATCGACGGCGAGAACCCATACGACATCATCTCGCTCAACGGCGCTTCGGCCGCGCTCACTATCAGCGGGATCCCTTTCCAGGGCCCGATCGGAGCGGTGCGACTGGCACTGAGCGACGGCAACTGGATCGTCAACCCGACCTTCCAGGAACTCGAGAACTCGGTGTTCGAATTGGTCGTGGCCGGCCGGCGCAACGACCAGGGCCAGATCGACATCATGATGGTGGAGGCCGGTT
The DNA here is from genome assembly GCA_035282865.1 of Acidimicrobiia bacterium. Lineage (GTDB taxonomy): Bacteria > Actinomycetota > Acidimicrobiia > Spongiisociales > UBA4744 > UBA4744. The sequence continues at coordinate 22,675 of DATEVB010000039.1, forward strand.
CCACCCCGGACGGCCTGCGGTTGATCGCCGATGGCCGCCCGGCCAGCGATGAGGCGGCGGTGGCCCGTGGTCTCGAGGAGTCGAAGGCCTACATCGCCCAGACCATCGATCTGCAGCAGGAACTCGCCGACAAGGTTGAGATTCCGGTTCGCGAATGGCCGACGGTCGAGGACTTCAGCGACGAGTTGTTCCAGCGGGTGGAAGGCGCCGCCCGTCCGAAGCTGGGAGAAGTCATCACGATTCCCGGTAAGAGAGAGCGGGCCGCAGCTGAAGGCGCCGCCTTCGACCAGGTCGTTGGGGAACTGGGCATTGAAGACCCCGACGAACTGACTTCCGCCAAGCGCGCCTTCAAGAAGGTCTCGAAGACGATGATGCGCGAGCGGGTCGTCAACGAGGGCGTGCGTCTCGACGGACGCGGGCCCAAGGACATTCGAGAGATCACCGCCGAGGTAGGCATCGTGCCTCGCACGCACGGGTCCGGCCTGTTCCAACGTGGGGAAACCCAGGTGCTCAACATTACGACGCTCGGCATGCTCAAGATGGAGCAGATGCTGGATACCCTCGCCCTCGAGGACTCCAAACGGTACATGCACCACTACAACTTCCCGCCCTTCTCGACCGGCGAGGCAGGCTTCATGCGAGGCCCCAAACGCCGCGAGATCGGCCATGGAGCGCTCGCCGAGAAGGCAGTGCTGCCGGTGGTACCGACCGAGAATGAGTTCCCTTATGCGTTGCGCCTGGTATCGGAGGTCCTGTCCTCCAACGGGTCGACGTCGATGGCTTCGGTGTGCTCGTCGAGTCTGTCGCTGATGGATGCGGGGGTACCCATCCTGGAGCCCGTTGCCGGGATCGCCATGGGTCTCATCTCGCAGGACGGCAAGTATGTGACCCTCACCGACATCATCGGGGCCGAGGACGCTCTTGGCGACATGGACTTCAAAGTGGCGGGTACCGCCGGGGTCATCACCGCGCTGCAACTCGATACGAAGATCCAGGGGTTGCCTTCCGAGGTGCTGACTGAGGCGCTCGATCAGGCCAAGGAAGCCCGGCTCTACATCCTCGAAAAGATGAAAGAGGCGTTGCCCGGCCCCCGGAAAGAGCTCAATAAGTGGGCTCCCCGCATCGAATCGGTGCGGATACCCAAGGACAAGATCGGCGAGATCATCGGTCCCAAGGGTAAGAACATCCGCGAGCTCGAGGAGACAACCGGAGCTTCGATCGAAATCGAAGAGGAAGGCGCCGAGGGCATCGTCCGGATCGGTTCACCGGACGGCGAGTCACTGGCCCTGGCCAAAGAGAAGGTTCTACAACTCGCCTTCCCACCCGAAGCCGAGGTCGGCAAGGAGTACGACGGCGACGTGGTGAACATCACCAAGTTCGGTGCGTTCATCAACATCCTGCCGGGGCGGGATGGTCTGCTGCACATCTCCAAGATCGATTCGGAACGAAGGGTTGAGCGGGTCGAGGACTACTTCAACCTGGGCGACAAGGTCAAAGTCGTGGTCCGGGAGATCGACCGGATGGGCAAGGTCAACCTCGACCTGGCCGAGAAGGTAGAACCGTCGGAGGAGGCTTTGCAACGCGCTGCCTCGGGCGGTGGCCGGGATCGTGACCGGGATCGGGATCGTGACCGGGATCGGGATCGCGGAGGCCGTGACCGGGACCGGGGGGGTGACCGGGGCCGGGGCGGTGACCGTGACCGGGGCCGGGGGGGTGACCGCGACCGGAGCATCGATCGCGACCGGGGCAGCGACGCTGAGAAGAGCGGGCGCCGGGTGGTCTCCTTCGAAGAGGACTTCGAAAAGACCCTCAAGACCAACGACTGACCGATCCACGCCGGTGGTTGAGAAGCGGACCCTACGAGGTCCGCTTCTCGGCAAACTGATAACTTCTCTACATGCCCGAACTTCCCGATGTGGTCGTCTATATCGAAGCGCTGGAGCGTTTCACCAGCGGCCACCGACTCGACCGGATTCGGGTCGTGTCACCGTCTCTGCTTCGAACGTATGATCCGCCGCTGTCGGCCGTGGAAGGTCGCACCGTCGAGGGTTTGCGCCGCATCGGGAAGCGAATCGTCTGGGATCTGGGCGAGGAGCTGTTTGTGGTTGTCCATTTGATGGTCGCCGGCCGGTTTGCCTGGGTTGCTTCCGGGGCGGCCATCCCACGCAAGGTTGGATTGGCTGCGTTCGATTTCGAGCATGGAAGTGTGTTGTTGCGCGAGGCGGCCACCAAGAAGCGCGCCGGCCTGTGGATCGTGCGTGGAGAAGACGCCCTCGCCCAGCATGATCGCGGGGGAGTGGAACCGATCGAGGCGACCTTGGCGGAGTTTTCCGAAGCGTTGCTGCGGGAGAACCGCACAATGAAGCGGGCCCTCACCGATCCGCGCATCCTCTCCGGGATCGGTAACGCCTATTCGGACGAGATCCTGCACCGGGCTCGTCTCTCCCCCGTCAAGCGAACCGGCCAGCTCACCGACGAGGAGATCTCCCGCCTGCACGAAGCCGTTCGTATCTCACTGACCGAGTGGATCGATCGCTTGCGTGCCGAGGTGGGGGACGGTTTCCCCAAGAAGGTGACGGCCTTCCGGCCGGATATGGCGGTGCACGGAAGATTCGGGGAGCCCTGCCCGGTGTGCGGGTCGAAGGTCCAACGCATCGTCTATGCCGACAATGAGACCAACTACTGCGCCGGCTGTCAGACGAAAGGAAAGCTCCTGGCCGATCGTTCGCTCTCTCGCCTGCTCAAGGACGACTGGCCCAAGACGATCGAGGATCTCGAGGAATCGACCTCCCGGTAGTCACGGCGAGGGTGATCAATCGTCGATCTAGCATGCACGGGGAGATGACCGCCGCCATACGCACCGAAGGTCTCACCAAGTTCTACGGGAAAGAGCGCGGGATCATCGACCTCGACCTGGAGGTGAACGAGGGAGAGGTGTTCGGCTACCTGGGTCCCAATGGGGCCGGCAAAACGACCACTATTCGCCTGCTGCTCGACCTCTTGCGACCCACTCGCGGCACCAGCCGGGTCCTCGGCAAGCATCCGTACTTCGACGGGGTCGGCGTTCGTTCCGATATCGGTTACCTGCCCGGCGAGCTGGCGCTCTACGAGCGCCTCACCGGCGAGCAGCTGCTCACCTACCTCAGCCACCTGCGGAAGATGGGAGGGCTGGGCGAGGCGCGGCTCGTGGCAGACCGGCTCGAGCTCGATCTCAGCCGCCGGATCGGTGATCTGTCGAGCGGCAATAAGCAGAAGGTCGGGATCGTGCAGGCGTTCATGCACCATCCGAAGGTGTTGATCCTCGACGAACCAACCGGCGGGTTGGATCCGCTCATGCAGCAGGAGTTCTTCCGGCTCGTCCACGATGCCAAGGAGGAGGGGAGGACGGTTTTCCTGTCGTCCCACGTGCTCTCGGAGGTAGAGCGTATCGCCGATCGGGTGGGGATCATTCGCCGGGGCCGTATGGTGGTCGTCGAGCGACTGGAGACGCTCAAGGCACGAGCGCCGCGCCGCCTCGATCTGCACTTCGCGGGTCCCATTCCGGCGGTGGCGTTCGAATCCCTTCTCAACGTCGAAGATGTCTGGGTGGACGACACGGTGGTGAGCTGCAGAGTGGTTGGCTCGGTCGACGAACTCATCAAGGCAGCTTCACGGTTTGAGGTCACCAACGTCGTGAGCCACGAAGCCGACCTCGAAGAGCTGTTCTTGCGGTACTACCGGGGCGAAGACGATGCTTCGTAACATCTTTGCCAAGACGCTCCGGGATCGACGTCGATCGATGATCTGGTGGATCGTGGGATCGTTCGGCTACCTGGTCGCTATTACCGCCACGTACAGCTTCTTCATTGACCAGCAACAGGTCTATCAGTCACTGTTGGAGAATTACCCGGAGGCGTTGCTGGCGATGTTCGGGGTGGAGTCCGGCGCAGCTCTGTTCTCCCCGGATGGCTATCTGACTTCCCAGGCATTCGGTTGGTTGGTTCCCTTGCTGACCCTGGTGCTGGGCATTGGAATCGGTGCGGGGGCGGTAGCGGGAGAGGAAGAGGATGGCACCATGGATCTGCTCCTTGCTTTGCCGGTGACACGTACCTCGTTGATCCTTCAGAAACTGGGAGCGATGATCGTGCTGTTGCTGGTGCTGGGCGTCGCCGTTTTCGCCGGGACGGCGGTGGGGGCGGTAGGGATCGATATGGATGTCTCGATGGTGAATCTGGCCGCCGCTTCGCTCAGCGCAGTTCTGTTCGGGTTGGTGTTCGGGACCCTTGCGTTGGCCATCGGGGCCGCCACCGGAAAGCGCGGCGTCAGCCTGGGCGTGTCCTCCGGGGTGGCATTGGTGGCATTTCTGATCCAGACGCTTGCTCCGATCGTCGACTGGCTGGAACCGGCGCATCCGCTGACCCCGTTCTACTACTACGGCGACAACCAGCCTCTGGTCAACGGACTGCATTGGGGGCACGCCGGGGTGTTGATCGGATTGAGCGCACTGTTGGTGTTGGTAGCGGTACTCACGTTTCGTCGGCGCGACATCGGGGTCTGACCAGCTTCCAGCTTCCAGCCGTCTCCCCCCTGGCTCGCCAAGTGAGCCGGATAGGGGGAGTATCCCGGACCCGGAGGGTCTGGGGGGAGGGGGCCCCGTTCTCACCAACCCGAAGGGGGTTTGCGCTGCCTGCCGACGGCTGGTCGCTGGTAGCTACGTTTTCGCGCTCTTGTCTATCGAACGTATGTTCGATAGATTGGACTTCCTGTGGAAAATGCTCGCAACGCTCTTTCCCTACCGGGCCACCTGACTCTGGAGCCGGGCAAGGTGGTAGGCCTGGTCGGGCCACCCGGTCTCGGGCTCACGAGGATCGGGTTGTCGATGCTGGCCGGGCCTGCACAGGTCGGTCCGGTGGTGTACCTGGATGTGCGCGGGTGGGTGAATCCTCTGGCTGCCTGGGAGGCGGGCATCTCGCCGGAACAATTGGTGATCGTGCGGTGCTCCGACCGGTTGCTGTGGCCAAAAGTGGCGGCTGCTGTTCTGGAGGGAATCCGTGCCGTGTATGCAGAAGTCCCCACGGGAGTCCGGGAGTCGGTATTGCGGCGGCTGGCGGCGCTGGCCAGGTCACGGCGATCTGCGCTGTTGCTGCGGCCGCTGGGCGGCGATCTACCGACCGGGGTGGCCTACGTGCGGTTTCAGGGAAGAGAGGTGGCCTGGGAGGGTCCCGATGTCGGGCACGGGCGTCTCGCAGGGCGCCGGTTGGTGTTGGAAGCATCCGGGAAAGGGGTGTCCGGCATCGAGCGGGTGATCGAGGTGGAGGACGATGGTGCGGACGTTGTGCGTATGGTTTCCCGACTGGCCGCTGCGCCGGCCGGACGCGCCGCCGGATAGGGCCTGTCTGGTCGTCGACGGGTCGGCAACCCCCCGGGTGGTTGCCTTCAATCAGTACGCCGGGGAGGCGGGGGTACGGCTCGGCATGCGGCGCCCGGAGGCTGAAGTGCTCTGTCCGGGCGGGACCACGCTCGAACAGGACTATGCGACCGAATCGCTCGTTTTCGAATCGGTCGCCGGTGCAGTTGAAGAACTGGTCCCGCGGGTGGAGGTTGCCGATCCGGGGCTTTTGTTCGTTCCCATCGATGGGGCCATTCGTTACTACGGCGGGGAGCCGGCTCTGATCGACAACCTGGCTCGAGCAGTTCGAGAGGCGGCCGGGGCGGGGGGACGTATCGGCGTGGCCGGCGGGCCGTTTGCCGCGCGTTGGGCGGCGGCATCAGCAGGCGCAGAGCCGTACATCGTTGATGACGACCGGCAGTTTCTGGCGTCTTTGGATATAGACGTCCTGGGCAAAGAGGAACTCGTAGCGACGTTCCGCTGGCTGGGGATCGGCACATTGGGTGCATTGGCTTCTCTGCCGAGACCGGCCGTGCTGTCCCGGTTTGGACAGGCCGGGCTGCATGCTCATCGGCTGGCCAGCGGCGAAGACCGGCGCCCCGAACCGCGGGCCATTCCCGACGATCCTTCAGTGACCGAGCATTTCGAGGAGCCGCTTGTCCTTCTAGAACAGGTCGGGTTCGCCGCCCGGGCGCTCTCTCATCGCTTGATGGAAGCGATGGGAGAAAGCGGAATCGCCCCCCACCGGGTAGAGGTGAGCGCTAGGGCCGCAGACGGCACCGCGAGGACCCGGGTGTGGCGTAGTGCCGATTCGTTCACGGAAAAAGCCCTCGCCGAACGTGTTTGGTGGCAGCTGCGTGCCTGGAACGAATCGGCGGGAATACCCGGGGGGATCGTGCAGCTGAGGCTTGCCCCGGCGGACCTGTCGGGAGAAGGACGGCAATTGACGTTGCTGGAAGATGTCGCGGCCCGGATAGAGGCAGAGCGAGCGGTGGCCAGGGTGCAAGCTCTGCTCGGGCCGGATGCAGTGTTGGAGGGCAGGTCCCAGGGAGGCCGCGACCCAATCGAACAAGTACGCTGGCACCGGTGGGGTGATGATCCTCCGGCGGTTGAGCGGGATCCCCGAGCCCCTTGGCCCGGATCGACTCCCGGGCCTTCCCCCGCCCTGGTACCGCCGGAGCCCCAATTGCTCGAAGTCGAATGGGATGGTGGTATGCCCTCCAGGGTCCGCTTGCGGAGTCGTTGGGAGCCGGTACTGAACTGGGCTGGTCCTTGGCGCAAGCTTGGACGCTGGTGGCGGGGGGAGCCCCACGTCGACCGGTATCAAATAGTCACCTCGGCCGGGGCATTGTTGTGCGAACTACGGCACGGGCAAACGTTTGTGATCGGGGTCTATGACTGACCAAAGCCATTCCTGAAAGTACTGTCACCCTCCCTTGCCCGTCGTAGGCCTGCGGAGGGATGGAGTCATCTCACTCCATACGATGTCAGCTGGGCAAGGGTGGTCTCGATCGTCGCCCGGGTCTGGTCTCGCAGTCGCGGGGCATCCGCAACCGTCAGGTTCTGGGTGGAAAGCGGGGCTCCGATCGCAACCGTCACCGGGCCGCCCCTGATGATCCTGGCTCCCGGCAGCCAGGCTTGGAAGGATCCCTCGATGGCGGTCGGCAGGATCGGCAGGCCGCTACGCACGGCGATGAAGAACGCTCCGTTCTTGAAGCGCAGAAGATCCCCGGTGGTGGTGCGGGTCCCCTCGGGATAGACGATGATCGATTTGCCCCGGGCGATGGTGGCGGCCGCGTTCTGCTCGACCTCCTCGTAGACGGCTCTACCGGCGAAACGGTCGACGGGGACCATGTGCAGGCGCCGGAGAGCCCAACCGAGCAGGGGCACGCCGAAGAGCTCCTTCTTGGCCAGAAAACGGATAGGGACCGGCAGAGCGACGAAATGAGCCATGATGTCGAAGGTCGATTGGTGGTTCGACACCACGACGTAGGAAGCGGCCGGGTCGATGTGCTCGGCGCCGACCACCTTCAGGCGCACCCCACCGGCCCACAGGATGGTGCGGGCCCAGCCGCGCACGATGCGATCGATGAGGGGCGACGTTGGCATCAGCAAGCTGGTGACGATCACCGCTGTGGCAGCCAGTCCGGTTGCCAGGATGCCGACCAGGTAGGTCAGCGGCGTGCGAAGTGTGGCAACCATGGCTATTCAGCGTAGACGGGGACGAAGTAGAGTGTCGGTCCCTCGACACGGAACCTCATGAAAAGACTCAGTGCTCGACAAGCTCGTCGCATCGCCCTGGCGGCGCAGGGGTTTGCCGACCCGCGGCCCTCCGGCCGCATTGACGTTCGACACCTGCGCCGGGTCATGGACCGGGTCGCCATCCTGCAGATCGATTCGGTCAACGTCCTCGAACGTGCGCACTATCTGCCCGTGTTCGCCCGGCTGGGCCCATACCCGCGGGCGCTGCTGGATGAGGCGACCCATGGGCGGCGGGAACTCTTCGAATACTTGTTCCACGCGGCCTCGTTCAGCACCGGCGCCATGCTCCCGCTGGTGCGGCCCCGCATGGAGGCGATCCGGCCCTGGGATCGAGTTCGGGCGGTCATGGAAGAGCATCCGGGCTACATAGAACAGGTATACGAAGAGGTGGCCGAACGGGGACCCTTGACCAATGCCGATCTGGCAGATCCGGGTCGCCGGACCGGCCCCTGGTGGGGCATGGGCAGGGGATCGACGGCGCTCGATTGGCTGTACGCCAAGGGAAGGCTGGCGATCTCACACCGCCCGGCCTCTTTTGCCAAGGTCTACGACCTCGCCGAGCGGATCTATCCGGAAGGCGCCTGGGACGGCCCGGTCATGGATGCGGAGGTGGCGGCACGTGAGCGCACCCTGATCGCCGCCCGAGCCCTGGGCATCGGGACGGTCAAAGATCTGGCCGACTACTTCCGCATGCGCGTGCCCGACGTGCGCCCGCAGGTAGAGCACCTGGTGAACTTGGGCTCCCTCCTTCAGGTAGAGGTTGAGGGTTGGCGGGAGATCGCTTACCTTCAACCCCAGGCCCGGATGCCACGCCGCGTCCGGGCGCAGGCGTTGCTGTCGCCTTTCGACTCATTGATCTGGGAGCGGGACCGCACCGAGCGCCTCTTCGGGTTCCGCTACCGGATCGAGATCTATGTGCCGAAGCCGCAGCGCCAGTTCGGTTACTACGTGCTGCCTTTCCTGCTGGGCGAGGACCTGGTCGCACGGGTAGATCTCAAGGCCGATCGGCACGCCGGGGTCTTGCTGGTGCAGGGCGCCCATCTCGAACCGGGCTCGGTCGCCGTGAAGGTGGCCGGGCACCTGGCCCGAGAACTCGACCTGATGGCCTCCTGGCTCGGTCTGGCAGGGGTGGTGGTGCGTTCGAACGGGGATCTGTCGTCGCATGTGAGGGAGGCGGTTTCCTTGGGTGACCGCTGACACGACACGGCGATGGCCTCGAGTCGATGATTCGAAAGCGGGTAATGGTCACGGTCCTGGTGCGATCGGCGTGGCGGCGTTGGTGGTGTCGACGCCGCCGGCGCCTAACGGGCAATGGGGTCAATGACGCGGGCGACGAGGTTCGGATGCCTTGAAGGCATGGTGGGCGAATCCTGTCGCGTACTGACGCTGATGGCTCATGCGGATTCCGCCGCCGGTGCCAGGGGACGTCTGACGATCACGGCCAGCGGTATCAACGCCATGAGCGCTCCGGCGATGTTGAGGGTTGTGTACCCGGCGGCGTCAAGGACGAAGCCACTGGCCACACTGGCTGAAGCAGCGGCCATCCAGACCAGCGAATCGGCCCGCCCCTGTAACAGCGTGCGGGCATGTTCCGGGACGCCCCGGGTGAGTAAGGTGCTTCCCGCCACGAAGCCGAAGTTCCAGCCGAGACCGAGAAGAAAGAGGGCGATTGCCAGCTGGGTCCGGCCGTCCGGCGGTGCGGTAGCTGCCAGCACTGCAGATCCGGCCAGGAGCCCAACCCCGGCCAGGATCATCTGCACCGGTCCGAGCCGGTCGGTGAGCCAGCCGGTCACCGGTGACAGGGCGAACATCCCCAGGGTGTGAGCGCTGATCACGAAACCGATCACGCCGAGACCAAGCCCGATATGGCGGATATGTAGAGGGGTCATCGCCATGATCAGCACCATCACGAACTGGCCGATGATCATGGCGCTCAGGGCCACCTGGACCTGGGGAAGCCGGAAGAGGTCGCTCAATCGGACGGGGGGGAGGTCGGATGAAGTCGCGGATCGATCGGCGGCGGCCGGTTTGCCGCGCAAGAACCACACGTACAGCATGGCGGCCGCCGCGAAGAAGACTCCGGTTACCGCGTAACCACCCGACAACTCGGGGAGGCGAGCGGCGCCGGCGAGGCGGCCGGCAGGTTCCAGGAGGTTTGGGCCCACTACCGATCCGATGGTGCCTGCCCAGACGATGATTCCAACCGCCCGAGCCCGGTGATGGGCGTCGTACAGGTTTGCCGCCGCGTAGCGGCTCAGCTGGGTGGCGCTGTGTCCGATTCCCAGGATGAGCATGCCGACCAGCAGCACAGGGAACGAAGCTACGACGGCTGCCGTCATCGCTACGGCAGCTCCCACGGCCGCGGTCAGGTATCCAATGCTCAGGCCGGCGCGGTTCCCCACCCGGCCGATCAGCATCGAGACCACCGTCGCTCCCAAGGCAGTACCGAACGTGCTGGTCGCTCCGGGTAAACCGCTCATACGGGCCGAACCGGTGATCTGCTCGGCCACCAGACCCGTAATGGTGATGGCGGCGATGAATCCGGTGTTGGCCACTGCCACGCCTGCAAAGAAGGCGCCGGTGGTGCGTCGGCGGTTGGACATCCGGGCATTGTAAGGGTCATCAGTAGCGGGGCGGCTGAGCGACCCGTTTGTCTGCCCCGTCGGTAAGAGGGATCGAGTTTCACTACTGCATTCGATCCCCTCAACGAGGTCGAAGTCCGGACGGAGATGGCAACCGGCCCGTGGTTCAGACTTCCAAGACCTCCTCGATTGACGGGATGGCTGCCTCGGCCCACAGGCGGTGGCCCTCTTCGCCGACGTGGAGCAGATCCGGGGAGTAGATGCCCGGGTCATCGAAGGCGCCTCCACATCGCTCCCGGACCGGGATCTTGACCGCCCCCACATATCGGGAAGCCACCGAAACCATGACCCGATCGGCCTTCATACCCCGCCATCGCATGATCCGGGCGAGGGCGAAGGGGAGCCGGGGGATCGTTCCAAGGTCTCCGACGCCACTCAACACGACCGCCGGTGTGCAGGTGAGGAGCTCGGCGATGATGGCCTCGATGTTGCGTGCGAATGTCCTGAGCGAGACCCCGTACAGCATGTCATTGCTTCCGACCGATACCAGCGCAACGTCGGGTTTGGTCGGGAGAATCCCGGGAACCTGGTCGCGAAGCACATCGTGTGAGCGTGAGCCCCCGACGGCGACGCTGTCGACGGTGGTGTGGAATCGCCGGCCGAAGTGCGCACCGACCCTCCGTACCCAGTTCTGATCCGGATCGGAGAGCCCGGGTCCGGTACAGCTCGAATCACCGAGTACGGCGATGCGGAGTGCCGGCAGGTCGGGAGTGCCGAAGACCCCGGAGGGATCCACTCCCGTGAACCTCGGAAGATCTCGAAAGCCCACGTAGAGCACCTCGCCGGCCAGGCCGAGGAGGGCGCCACCACCGAGCAGCGTTGCGGTGAAGGCCGGTTTCTTCATCAGCTCACCAAGTTAGTACCGCGGAGTGCTGATAAGTTCAGGATGAGGAGGTGCGCATGCGCTTGGGGTTGAACGTCGGTTACTGGGGTGCAGGGCTGCGCGGTAACACCGAACTCGTCGAAGAGGCCGATCGGCTGGGTTATCACTCAGTCTGGGCCGCTGAAGCGTACGGATCGGATGTGGTCTCCGTGCTTGCCTGGTTCGGTGCCCGGACCCAGCGGATCAAGCTCGGGTCGGGAATCATGCAGATGCCCGCTCGAACCCCGGCCATGACGGCGATGACTGCCGCCACCCTTGACGAGCTGTCCGGAGGTCGGTTCCTGCTCGGGTTGGGATTGTCGGGCCCGCAGGTCGTTGAGGGCTGGCACGGGGTTCCCTACGGGAGACCGCTCGGAAAGACCCGCGAGTACGTGTCCATCGTTCGGGCCGCTTTGCGTCGTCAGGAACCCCTCGTCCACGACGGGGAGCACTACCAGATCCCGTATCGCGGACCCGCGGCAACCGGGCTCGGCAAGCCGCTCAAGTTGATCCTTCACCCGGATAATCCTGACTTGCCGATCTATCTGGCTTCCATCGGCCCGAAGAATGTTCAGCTGACCGCAGAGATCGCCGACGGTTGGCTGCCCGTCTTCTACTCGCCGATCAAGTCGCAGAGCATCTTCGGTGAGCACCTGGCGGCCGGGTTCGATCGATCCGGGGATCCCGACAAGGAACATCACTTTGACATCGCCCCATCGGTCTCGGCGGTGGTCACCGATGACCTCGAATTCGGACGCGACATGGTCAAGCCGTTCCTGGCGCTCTACATCGGCGGTATGGGCGCCCGGGGGAAGAACTTCTACTTCGATCTCGCTTGTCGCTACGGCTACGAGCAGGCGGCGACCGAAATCCAGGATCTATATCTGGCAGGCAAGAAAGAGGAGGCCATTCGGCTGGTGCCGGATGAGCTCGTGGATGAGACCAGCCTGGTCGGTCCCAAAGAAGCCATCCGGGATCGGCTCGATGCATGGCGGGAGTCGGGGGTAATCACGCTGCTGATCTCCACCATGGATATAGCAACGGTGCGCACGATGGCTGAGTTGCTCTTGTAGCGACCCACAGACGTGGATACTTCTCACATATCGAGACCTGTCACCGTGGCTCCCCGCCGGGCGAATCGGCCCCTTACTCGCCGTAGAGGCCAATCAATTCGGCTTGGTCCAGAACATGGCCCTGCATGGCCATCTCGACATCCGCTTTGAACGACGTGGTACCCAGGGCCAGGGTCGTATCGAGCGCGTAGAGCTTGAAGAAGTAGCGGTGGGTCCCGATCGGGGGACAGGGGCCGCCGTAGTCGGTGCGACCCCAGCTGTTCGTGCCCTGGACGGCGCCGGCCGGGACGGTCCCCGGTTCGATCGTGGAAGTGCCGGGGGCGATGTTCCACATCACCCAATGGTCCCAGACGACCTTGGGAGCGGCCGGATCCGGTGCGTCGGGATCGACGACCAGAAGCACGAGGCTCATCGCCTCGGCGGGAACGCCGGTGATGTCTACCGGTGGATTGATGTCGTCGCCACGGCAGGTGTAGATGTCCGGTATGGGGCTGTTGTTCACAAAGGCCGGGCTGGTGATCTGCATCGTTCCTCCGGGAGTCGTGGTTGATGACGTCAGCGGCTCGGATGTGGTGAGGGTAGGGGTGCCACAGGCGCTCAAAACGATGAAACCTGCCACCAGCCTCAGACCGGGCTTGTGCGCCATGAACCCTCACTTGGATCCGCTCACCAAAGGCTACCGTCCCGGCGATGATGACCGGTCGTGCAGCTTTGTCGGCCTTGCCGTCGGTGGTGTTTCTTGGCGCCTCCGGCCAATGGAGACGGCAGGGGAATCCAACGATTCCGGCCGCTTGGCGCCTCCGTCCGGCCTCGACACCCATGGGTAGCATTGATCACATGGAGATCCATCCGCTCACCCCGGATCGCTGGCAGGATCTCGAGCAATTGTTTGGCCGGCGCGGCGCTTACGGCGGCTGTTGGTGCATGTGGAACCGCCTCACCAACCGCG
>DATEVB010000040.1:0-5521 GCA_035282865.1 Acidimicrobiia bacterium
CGCTTCCCCGGGTATCCAATGCTGTACCCGAGCCTGCTCCGTCAGACGGCGGGGCCTTCCGCATCAAGCGGTTGTCCACAGGAGGAGGTTGCCTTTGCGCAGCTATGAGCTGATGACCATTCATCGACCTGAATTGGCCGATGCCGACTACCGAACGCTGGTGCGCGAAACAGAGGAGTTCCTTCGTAGCCGCGGTTCCACCGTTCTCGAAACCGACCTTTGGGGCAAACGCCGCTTTGCCTATGAGATCAAGCATCTCAACGAGGGCTACTACTCGGTACTCAAGTTCAGGGGCGAACCGGACGTAGTCGACGACCTGGACCGGGTGCTGTCGCTGGCCGACCTGGTGATCCGGCACAAGATCTTTCACCTCGACAAGACATGACTGATCGGCGGTGTCACACCCCCCTGGCACAGTGAGGTGAACCTGCCTGGTAAGGAGAGAGAAGAATGGCGATGAATAGTGTGACCGTGATCGGCAATCTTGTTGAGGACCCCGAGCTTCGTTTCACCCCGTCGGGGGTGGCGATGGCCAAGATCCGAGTTGCCGTGAACCGCAGATGGCGTGACCAGGCGGGTGAATGGCAGGAGGAGACCAGCTTTTTTGGTGGCACCCTGTGGCGAGAGGCGGCGGAGAACGCCGCCGAGTCGCTCACCAAGGGTACCCGGGTAATGATCGCCGGCAGCCTGGAGCAGCGGCAGTGGGAGACCCAAGAGGGCGAAAAACGATCCGTCGTTGAGATCCGCATCGACGAGATCGGCCCGTCGCTTCGCTGGGCGACGGCCTCGATCACCAAGACGGCCCGTTCTGGCGGTGACGACTGGGGTGGTGGACGGCAGAGCGTGCCGGCCGCGCCGGTCGCCCGGGACGACTACGGGCCTGATGAGGCACCATTTTAGGTAGGAGGAAGACACAAGAATGGCTGCAAAAACACCTCGGCGTCGACGGGAGAACCCCAAGAACGCCAAGAAATTCAAAAAGAAGGTCTGTTACTTCTGTCGGGAGAAGATCGACCATATCGATTACAAGGATGTTGCGGTGCTCCGCAAGTACATGTCCGACCGGGCCAAGATCCGGGCGCGACGCGTTACGGGTAACTGCACCCAGCACCAACGCCAGGTGGCGATTGCCATCCGCAACGCCCGCGAGATGGCGCTGCTCCCGTATGTGGGGCGAGGATGAAGCTCATACTGACCGAAGACGTCACCGGATTGGGCGGCAAGGGAGAGGTCGTCGAAGTTGCCGATGGCTACGGCCGCAACTTCCTTCTTCCCAAACGGTTAGCGATGAAGGCGACGCCCGGAGCTTTGCGAGACGCAAGAGCCATCAGGAAGGCCCACGAAGAAGGCCTTCGCAAGGTCTTTGAAGAAGCTGAGGCAACCGCCAAGACGCTGGTCGGGACCAGGGTGGTCATCGCCGCCCAGGCGAGCGATGAGGGCAAGCTCTTCGGGTCGATCTCTGCCACGGACGTGGTCGACGGGGTTCTGAAGTTCACCGGTGTGCGTTTGGATCGCTCCACCATCCAAACGGCCGCTCCGATCAAGAGCATCGGCCTTCACGAGGTGATGGTCAAACTGCACCCGGAGGTTCAATTCGCTCTGACTCTTGATGTGATCCCTGCGTGAGGCTGTCATGACCGATCTCGACCGGATCTCTGCTCCGCGGAGGAGCGTATCCGGTCGGGGCCGTGTTCCACCCCACAACATCGAGGCCGAGGAATCCGTGCTCGGTGCCATCATGTTGTCGGCAGAAGCCGCCAACCTGGTGATGGACAAGCTCGAGCCCGAGGATTTCTACGTTCCGGCTCACCAGGCCATCTTCGAATCGATCGTCCAGCTGTACAACGCCAACCAGCCGATCGACCCGCTGACCGTGTCTGACGCACTCCACCGAAAAGGCGAGCTGGAGCGGATCGGCGGCGCCGGGTATCTCACCGACATGATGGAGGGGGTGCCTACCGCCTCCAATATCGAGTACTACGCGGAAATCGTCGAAGAACATGGGTTACGCCGGCGCTTGATCGGCGCCGGCGGCCTGATCGGCGACCTGGCGGTGATGACCGACCTAGAGATCTCGGCAGTTCTCGATCGGGCCGAACAGGCGGTGTTCGGAGTGGGTGAGCGACGCATCGGCGAGGGCCTCATCGCGATGAGTCCGCTGCTGCACAGCACCCTCGAGGTGATCGAGGAGATGGAGGCTCGCGGTTCCGAATTGACCGGGCTGGCCACCGGATTCCGGGATCTAGACCGCAAACTGGCTGGGTTGCAGCCCGCCAATCTGGTGATCGTGGCGGCGAGGCCCTCCATGGGCAAGTCGGCCCTTGCCTCCAACATCGCCACCAACGTGGCTATGTCGGGCGGGACCGTGGCCATGTTCAGCCTGGAGATGAGTCGCGAAGAAATCGTGCAGAGGTTGCTGTGTTCGGTGGGGCGGGTCGATTCGATGAAACTTCGCACCGGTCAGCTTGGCCCTCAGCTATGGCAAAAAGTGGTTCACGCTGCTTCGCGCATGTACAAGGCGCCGATCTTCATCGACGATTCCGGGCAGCTCACGGTTACCGATATCCGGGCCAAGTGCCGCCGGCTCAAGCGCCAGCACGGGCTGGACCTCGTGATCATCGATTATCTCCAGCTGATGACCGGGTCTGCCCGCGAGAATCGTCAGCAGGAGATCGCCGAGATCAGCCGATCGCTCAAGAACCTGGCCCGGGAACTCGACATCCCGATCGTGGCGGTGTCGCAGCTGAACCGAAGCCTGGAAGCGCGCGAAGACAAGCGCCCCAGGCTGGGCGACCTCCGGGAGAGTGGCGCCATCGAGCAGGACTCGGATGTGGTGATGTTCATCTACCGCCACGAGTACTACCACCCGGAAGCCCAGGACACCAAGGGTCTCGCCGAGGTGATCATCGCCAAACACCGGGCGGGAGCGACGGGCAGGGTTGATATGACTTTCCTTCCCGAATTCACCCTCTTCGCCGATCTGGGCCGCGACGTTACGGTGTGAGCACCACCGACACGCCGCCCATTTCCGGCCTTCAGAATTTGGGGGATGGCCGGGGACGGGTTGGCTAGCTTCAATCTCATGACCGGCCAATCCCGGTTTCCATGGATCGTCGGTATCATCGTGGCTCTCATCGTGCTCGGACAGCTGCTCGCCATCCTCAGGTGGGTGATCGGGTTCGTGATCCTGATGGCGGTGATCGGTCTTATCGTCCGGTCGATAGGCCGGGGCTCGGACCGGTGATACCGCCCACCAGCGGTGCACCGGGCCCGCATTGGTCGAGTTGGTAGACACCCCGAAACTACGCCGGACCGGCGACAGAGAAGGGGGCTGTCGCCGGTGGTTCGCCCCGGTGGTATGCAGCCGTTGCATAAGCCGTAGGATGGCTGGGAGAAGCACCGTCGGTTGGAGGATTCAGTGGCGCAGCGCAACCTGGTCATCATCGGAGCAGCAGGGCGGGACTTCCATAACTTCAACACCCGTTACCGGGATGATGAATCTTCGAACGTCGTCGCGTTCACCGCTACCCAGATTCCCGACATCGAGGGTCGCCGCTACCCGCCCGAACTGACCGGCCCCCGATATCCGGATGGCATCCCGATCTATGCCCAGGAATGTCTCCCTCGTTTGATTCGGGAACTGAGCGTCGACGAGTGTGTGTTCTCCTACAGCGACGTCTCCTACCAGCATGTGATGGGGGTAGGCGCCATTGTCCAGGCGGCTGGAGCAACCTTCACGATGCTGGGTCCGAATGACACCCAGCTTTCCAGCACCAAGCCAGTCGTCTCGGTGTGTGCGGTCCGTACCGGATCGGGGAAGAGTCAAACCTCCCGACGCGTCATCGAGATCCTTATCGCCCGCGGTCTCAGGGTGGTAGCCGTGCGCCACCCGATGGCGTACGGGAACCTCAACACCCAGACGGTGCAACGGTTTGCCGAGTTGGGCGACCTCGAGAAGCACGGTTGCACGATCGAGGAGATGGAGGAGTACGAGCCGCACATCGTGCGTGGCAACGTCATCTATGCCGGGGTCGACTATGAGGCCATCCTGCGCGCGGCCGAGAACGATCCGGCGGGATGCGATGTGATCGTCTGGGACGGGGGCAACAACGATTTCTCCTTCTTCAAACCCGATCTGCAGCTCACGGTAGCGGATCCCCATCGACCCGGACATGAGCTCCGCTACTACCCGGGCGAGGTCAACGTTCGGGTTGCCGATGTTGTGGTGATCAACAAGGTTGACAGCGCAGATCCGAGAGGGGTCGAGACTGTTCGGCAGAACATCAAGGCGCTCAACCCCACCGCCGTCATCGTCGAGGCCGCCTCGACTGTGCGCATCGACGACCCTGACGTGGTGCGCGGCAAGCGGGTACTGGTCATCGAGGATGGGCCAACGCTGACGCACGGTGGGATGAAAATCGGGGCGGGGGTGGTGGCCGCCCGACGGAACGGAGCCATCGAGCTGGTTGACCCGCGCCCGTTTCTCGTTGGACGTCTCCGAGAGACCTTCGAGATGTACCCCGAGATCGGCACGATCCTGCCGGCGATGGGATACGGGGAGGAGCAACTGCGCGATCTCGAGGCGACTATCAACGCAACCGATTGTGAGGCGGTGGTGATCGCGACCCCCATCGATCTCAACCGGATCGTCGACATCCGCAAGCCGAACACCCGGGTCTTCTACGACCTGGAGGAGTTGAGCAAACCCGATCTCTCCGATCTGCTGGCCGGGTTCATTGAGAAACACGCCCTCGGGTAGACCCCTCCCCCCGCTTTTGGCGCCTATGTTGCTCGCTATGTCGGGAACTTAGGCGCAAAAACCCGGGGAGAATAGGCGAGACCCCCTCCGCCGACGAGGGGGTCTCTTGTTCTCGTCCGGTCCTCTCGGGAAGAGTCGGAGGAAGGGGGAACTCCGTATTGCTCGGCGTGCATGAGACCGGGCGAGAACTTGTGCTTCAGTCATCGGAAGCTTGCGGTGGTTTCTTGAGTACGAATCTTGCGGGAACTTCCCGCTCCGCCGCGACGTCTCTCCGGTAGAACAGATCCCCTCCGCGACGATCCCCGGGTCCCACAGCTCGGGGATCGTTCGCGCCCGATATCCTCCTCCTGTGCCGTCCCGCTCCAACGCCATGGTGTCCCTGGTCGTCCTCACCGCCGCGTGGGGCACGATCCCCCTGATCGTGCGGTCGGTTGATTTGTCTACTCAGCAACTGGTCGCCATGCGGTTGTGGCTCGGGGGGCTGCCTTTGCTGGCCGTTCTGCTCAGCCGCGGCGTGCCGCTCCTCAGTGCTTCGCAATGGTGGAGGGTGATCGGTCTTGGTGCATTGCTGGCCTTCCACTGGGTGGCCTTCTTTTGGTCGCTCAATACGACCACCGTGGCCATCGCGCTGGTGCTGGTCTACCTGGCGCCGGTGGCTATGGCCACCCTGGCGCCGGTCGTGCTGGGAGAGCCCCTCCGAGCGCGAGCAGCAGTGGCGCTGGCGGTTGCCCTGGCCGGGGTAATACTGGTGGCCAGACCCGG
>DATEVB010000041.1:0-3063 GCA_035282865.1 Acidimicrobiia bacterium
GTCGTCGAGCGTATGGGAGACCTGGGACTCTCCGAGACCCCAGGTTCGGAGCACCCGACTTCGCAACACGGCCGGCCGGCCTTCTGCCGTGCGGAGCCGGGGGAGGACCTGCTCATCGATCATCGGCGTCATCTCGGAAGGAACGCCCGGTACCGCGAAAAACCAGGTCCCGTCGTGATGCAAAGCGACGCCAAGCGCAACACCGGTCGCGTTGGGGAGTTGCTCGGCGCCCTCCGGATAGTCCGCCATCCGCAGATTGTTCTCGGGCATTTCCCGTCCCAGGGCCTCGATCCGCCGCCGGATCACCCCGGCGTAGTCCTCGTTGCGCAGCAACCGTCGCCCGGCTACCTCGCACAGGGCCTCTCTGGTCAGGTCATCCTGGGTTGGTCCGATGCCTCCGGTCAGAATGACGGCGTCGGATCGAGCCGCAGCAGTACGGATCGTCTCGACCAAGCGAGCGGGGTTGTCTCCCACGGTGACCTGGAAATGGGCATCGAAACCCTCTTCGGCAAGTCTCCGCCCAACGAACGCTACGTTGGAGTTGACGATCTGCCCGAGCAACAGCTCGGTCCCCACTGCAATCACTTCTACGATCACGCCGGGTCTCTCCTCCTCAGTTCGGCTCTTCAGTTGCCCGTTGCAGTCCTGCCAACCACTCCAGGTGTCGACAAAGTGCGGCCGCATCGAGATCGCCGAGTGCCTCTTCCTCGGATTGCTCGTAGACCGGGATGGCGGCGTCGAGCAGCGGGGTGGGGGCCCCGACTCCTTGAGCGAAACCCTTGATGATCCTGGCGTCTTTCAGGATTATCGACAGTCTGGCCGAAGGGGGGTCGTAGCGGTCGGCCACCATCATCGGCCCGCGGATGTCGAAGATCTTCGACGAGCCCACCCCGTCGCTCATCACCTTCTGGACCAGCGCCGGATCCATGCCTGCCGCGATTCCGAGGGCATGGGCTTCGGCCGTCGAGAGGTTATGGACGGCGACCAGCAGATTGGCAATGTACTTCATGATCGATCCGTTGCCGAATTTGCCCAAGTAGTGGGTCGATCGTCCGATCACGGAGAAGATGGGAGCGGTCCGTTCGAATGCCTCAGATGATCCCGAGGCAAACACGACCAGCGTGGCGTCGGCCGCCTGGAGCCCGGTGCCGCTCACCGGCACATCCATCAGCTCGACTCCAACCCCGGCGAAGTGATCCCGTGATCGCTCCTTGGCGTCGATGGGGAACACGCCCATCTCCACCACGATCAAACCATCGTGGGCGCCTCCGGCAACGTCTTCGGTTGCCTCATCGAGGGCCTTCACCGAGGGTAGGGAAAGCAGCACGACGTCGGTGGCTATTGCCACCGCTGCTCCGGAGGGCTCGGGGATTCCGCCCAACCGGGCGAACGCCTCCACTTTGTCCGGGACGACGTCGAAGCCGTGGACCTCATAACCCGCCTCGAGCAGATGCCCCGACATCGCCGAACCCATGACTCCGATTCCCACCACACCGATACGTTCTTTCACGGTCACCTCCTGTTCACCACATCATGGCGTAAACGGACCCGCCGTGCCCATCCACAGCCAACGCCCTCTCGCCGGTCAGCACCGCAGGGTTTCCTTCCAGCGCCTCGTCCAGATAGACGGCACAGACCGCGGGGATGGCCAATGCCCTTGCCGACTCGAAGAGGTGGGCGGCCGGGCTGCCGCCCATGGTGACCACCGCGGCCGCATCCCAGAGCAGCTGCGCCAGGCTGGGGAGAGGGCGGGCGGCGACGACGACGTCTCGGGGTCGGAACGCCGTCATGGAAGCCTGATCGGTGATGAAGCACATCCGCCCGGCACCGATGCCGGGGCCCGCCGATGTACCGTGCGCGGCGCGGCCGTTGGAGATGACGACGGTGGCATCGAAGGGCTCCCATCGGTCGAACCCGATGCGGGGATGGTCTCCGCTGGTTTCGCCGAAGCGCAGCAATGCTGCGGCTCGTTGCGGTTCGACGTGCCAGGCCGCCTGGAGATCCCCAACCGCTCCTGCGGCGACGAGACCGGACCGAGCGCGGGCCACCAGCCGGCGAACGTAGTGGGAGCGTTCGGAATCGATCGGGCGCAGCCCCTGCAGAATGGCAAGTGCGGCGGCGGGATCCGACCCGCGCAGGGCTCGGAACGTCTCTTGCGCACGAGCGCGAGCGGCCGCTTTGGGAAGACCCCAAACCTGGGCGGTCATCGCATCCGCGTGCTCGGCTGCGGTTTGCAGGGCCTCCGCCGGGTCGATGTCGCCGGCCGGCTCCACCTCTTCCAAGGACATCTCGGGTGCGGCTACCGCCCAGGGGAGGATGAGGGATTCTCCCATCGGCCCGGGATAGCGGCGGACCAGGCGGGCAATCAACATCGGCAACGCGCCGGTCAGCTCGGGCATGACCGGCGCCGCACCCGGCCGTATCTCGGCCGTCCGCAGAAGCTGCAACAGGAAGATGTCTTCGCCGACGGCCGCCCACTCGCAGGTGTTGGCGCCGGTTGTGTCACGGGCGTGGCGGAGTGTGGCGGCGACCGCGGCAACGATCGATTCTCCCATGAGAGCGATGGCCTCTGCCCCGAGTACCTCTCCGGTGAGGGTCACCTTCCCATGCGCACCCGGATCCCACCCTTGCACCAGGGGAGCCGGTGATCCGGCTACGCCGATCACGGCTGTTTCGTCGCCGTCGATACGCGCGGTACCTCCGAAATCGGGTTGTAACGCGGTTTGGATGAGCACCGCCATGGCTGCGGAACCCGGTTCGATCGCGGCGGCGGTGAATCGTTCCAGGGTGGCGACCGTGAAGACCGAGGCCCAGCATCCGGTCACCGCCTTGGGGAGTTCCGCATGATTCACCTCCAAGTACGAGGTGAATGCGCCGGACCATTCGCCGGATCCTTCGAGGAGCGAGGAGGAGCGCGCCACCAGCGGCGCAACGAGGTGAGCGCTACATCGCTGGATCTCATCCCGCAAGCTGTCGGGGAGAACGGCTTGGCCGACGACCAGACGGGCGCCGCCCGAGCCGCGCTGAGGGAGGGCGGCAGCTCCGGCTTGCAGATAGGGGATT
>DATEVB010000042.1:0-28923 GCA_035282865.1 Acidimicrobiia bacterium
GTCGATCAACACCCGCCGGGGAGTGGAGCGAGTGGTGCGGTATGCATTCGATCGAGCTGCCGAGCGACGCCGGAAGCTGACACTGTGCCACAAGACCAACGTGTTGACCTACGCCGGAGACCTGTGGCAAAGGACCGTCGACGAGGTGGCCGCCGACTACCCGACCGTTGAAACAGATTACGTCCACGTCGACGCCATGTGCCTCTACCTGATCACCCAACCTGAGCGGTTCGACGTCGTCGTCACCGACAACCTGTTCGGGGACATCATCACCGACCTGGGGGCGGCGGTGCAAGGCGGTATGGGCCTGGCCGCCAGCGGCAATCTCGACCCGGAACGCCGCCACCCGTCGATGTTCGAGCCGGTCCACGGCTCCGCCCCCGACATCGCCGGACGAGGTTGGGCCAATCCGATCGCAGCCGTCTTGTCGGGCGCTATGTGCCTCGATCATCTGGGTGAACACGGGGCCGCCGCCGCGGTTGAGAAGGCGGCCGCCTCGGTGATCCCGGAGCTTGGATCGATGGGCGGTCCCGATATGGGCATGACCACCGACGAGATCGGAGATCTGATCGCCGAGCGGGTGGGGAGTTCGTAGGTCGTCGTCCGCAGTTGTCACGGTAAACGCCCGCCGAACCAAGCCACCCGCCCGATTGCAGACAAGCCCTGCCGCCCGTCAGAACGCCGGTCGGCCACCCAGGAAGAAGCTCTCAGTTATCTGGCCATCCAAGATCCGGAAGATCATGATTCCCCCCGACCGGACCTCACCGACGGTTCCCCTCCAAGTGGTCGTCATGGGGGCGGTTACATAGTCACCAATCACCGAGGTTGGGCCGGTGATCTCGGCATGGAAGTCCATCGCCCCGGCTTCCTGGGCCCACGCGAAGAGCTCTTGCGTGCCGCTGACTTGGCTGGGTGACCCGCCCGCCACGAAGGTCAAAACGGCGTCGTCGCTGTACGCGGCGATCCACGCGGTGCGGTCGCCGGAATTGAGGGCGGCATTGCTGTCCACGACCACTTTCTCCATATCGGTGGTCACGAAGTTGTTGATGAGCAGCCAGGCGCCCAGAGCCGCCAACGCGGCGAACAGGACCACTACCGCCAGGATGAGCCACCGGTTGTTTCGGGTGACCTCCTGGATCGTTCGTTCGGGCCTCTCGGCTGTCATTTCCATGGTTTCCATCGCTCCCCCTCTCGTTTCCATCAAAGGAAGCGGCCTGCCGGCAGGAGGCCGACCATTGCGCTTCCTCCATTTCCATGTCAGCGTCAGTGCCGCGGCGAGCAGTACCGAACCGCCACCTGCGCCCGCGACCACCAGAGCTAGAACGCTCACGTCGGCCGGGGTCGATGGATGAAGAATCCCCGAGCCGCCGAAGGCCGCTTCGAGGATCGAACCGGCGCCAAGTAACCAGCGCCCGGTTACCACTCCCCCGGCGAAGACCAGAACCGCAGCTGCGGTAGCAACCGCCACCCAGGCTCCATGCAACCACGACGGCGTGCGGACCGGATCCGGGCGGGTCGCCCGCTGTTCGATGTCCGTCCACTGGTAGGGCGCTTCGACGAGATCGAGCGCCTCGAACCGCTGTTGCAGGTCACGCACCGCCCTCACCTCCTTCGAGCAGTTCCTGCAAGCGGCGCCGCCCTCGGGTCAGCTGCATACGGACCGCAGCCGGCGAAGAGCCGACCATGCGAGCGATCTCGGCGGTACCGTATCCCCCGTAGTAGTGGAGGACCAGGCAGGCACGGGACCGTTCGGGGACTTCCCGCAGGGCGGTCAACAACTCCCAAGCCGGCTCGGGGTTGCGACCCGATGGGACTTCCATCAGCGGAACCGATCGGCGGCGATCCTCCAAACGACCGGCGGCAATCCGGAAGGCCGCTTTCCAGACCCATTTCTCTGGTGAGTGGATGGCGTTTCCCCGCCGCAGTGCCTGGGCGAAAGCCTCGGCCACCGCGTCGTCCGCCACGTGGCGGTCCTGGGCGTAGGCGAAGACGGCTCGCCACAACCGGGGGCCGTGCTGTCGGTACACCGACTCGAGATCCGGCCGGGTTGCCACCGCCGTGGCTTGACCCTCCATGTGGCTGCTCGCCGAACGCGTCGATGGCCCCCATGTGATGCTCCCATCCGAAACAGCGACCGACTCTTCTTCCATGTCACCCCTACAGGGGCCGAGAGAGGGAAAGTGCAACACTGTTTCTTGGAAGACCGTCAGTCCGACGGTACTGGGAAGCGTCCAGGTTGTGCCAGGGTCGAAAGGCCTGCTGAGGGTGTTTGACCCGGATTCCCCCTCCTGCCGGACCGGCGGGATGGGGCTAGGGGAAGGGTGGAAGAAGCAGGCGACCGTCGTACAAGATCAGTCTTTGGGTCCCACCCTCTCCGCTCGCTTTGTTCGCGCCTCTCCCGCCGGCGGGAGAGGCAGATTACCGCAGGTCACACCTGCGGCAGTCGGGGCGCCACCCGGGACGGGGGCTGCTCGAACTCTGGTACCGCCGGCTTCTTCTTGCGTATCAGTTTCAGGACTTCGGCGACCGCCCGCTCCATCTGCGGGTCACGTCCCTCCCGGTAATCCTGGGGCTTGATGTCCACCTCGATGTCCGGGTCGGTCCCGTAATTCTCGACCCCCCAACCCACGTCCTCGAACCAGAACGAAAACTCGGGTTGGGTGGTGATGGTTCCATCGACAAGGGCATGGCGTGGGTAGATGCCGACCACGCCGCCCCAGGTTCGCTTACCGACCAGCGGACCAAGCTCGAACAGTTTGAAGGCATGGCTGAAGATGTCCCCGTCGGAGCCGGAGTATTCGTCGGTGATTGCCACCATCGGCCCCATGGGCGCGTCCTCCGGGTAGGACTGGGGCTGACCCCAACGGGTCAGGTCATAACCGACCCGGCGCCGGACCAGCTTCTCCAACAACAGCTGCGATACGTGGCCGCCCCGGTTTTGCCGGACGTCGATGATCAAACCCGGCCGGTCGACCTCGGTCCCGAAATACCGGTGAAACTCCGCATAGCCCCATGGGCCCATGTCGGGCACATGGATGTACCCCACCCGACCTTCGGTCTCGGCGCGGACGTGAGCCCGGTTGCGTTCGATCCAGTCCCGGTAGCGCAGCAGCTCCTCGGACCGCAACGCGTCGATGGCAACCACCCGCGGGGTGCGCCGCCCGCGCCGCACCGTTAGGTGAACCGTCCGGCCCGCCCGATCCACCAGGCGCTCGTACGGCGAGACCTTGTCGTCCACCGGCCGGCCGTCGACCGCCAGGATGGCGTCCCCTTCTGTGACGTCGAGACCCGGGGCGATCAGCGGCGAAGCTCCCTTGGCATCCCAGGAGTCTCCACGCGGTATGTAGGAAACCCGCCAGGTCCGTCCCCGGAGCTCGAGATCGGCGCCCAGGAATCCTTGGAACCAGCGCGGCTCGGGCCGGTAATCCCCCAGCAGCTCGTAGGCGTGGGAGGTACCCAGCTCGCCCTGCATCTCCCACATCAGATCGGAGAATTCGGCCCGGGAACCCACCCGGTCGACCAGCGGGAGATAGCGGTCGTGAATAGCGGTCCATTGGATACCGGCCATGCTTTCGACCCAGTACTGGTCTCGCTGCAACCGCCAGGCTTCCCGGTACATTTGCCGCCATTCATCAGCCGGCGACACCTCGACCCGTATCCGGCCCAGATCGACGATGCCCGACTCCCGTCCGGGCTCTTCGGGTTTCTTCTCTGCCTCTTTCCACGCAACCGGAACGACGCGCAGCTTGTCGCCGGCCCGAATCCCCAGGACCTGTCCGTTGAGCGATACCGCGAAGGCCGCCATGTTCTCGGTGACGGTCTCGACCTTCTCTTGGGCGAAGTCGTATGACTCCAATCGGCCTTTCGGTTTGGCTTCGCCCGCGGCCCAATCCTGGCCCAGGCTGCCTTCCACCGGGAAGGAGGAGAAGAGCGCCCGGCCCTTGGCGCCCAGCACTTTGCCGTAGCGACCTTCGGGGACCGGGAAGGCGACCACTCGATCCTCGATCCCGGCCAGATCGATCTCCACCGGGGCCGGTTCGGGTTTCTCTTCCTGCTTGTCATCGGGCTTTTGATCGCCGTTCTTCTTGGCACCTTGATCGTTGGGGGCTCCGGGTGGGCGGGGGGCCCGGGTGGCCGCGGCGAACGGGTTGACGGCGTCCGCTTTGAGGGGGATCAGGTAGGGCCGCATGCCCTTGGGAAACCCGAGGTCGAAATACTGGCTGTCGTAGACCGGATCGAAGACCCGTAACGACAGGAAGTAGAGATACCGGCCCTCGGGATCGAACGAGGGAAACCCGTCGACAAAGTCGGGGCGGGTCACCTCGGTGAGCGTGCGCGCAACGGTGTCGTAGAGTTGCACCGTTGCGTTGCGCCGTGTGACGAAGGCACCAAAGGTCACCCATCTGCCGTCCGAAGACCAGCTGAGACCCAGGATCCTTTGGTACGGGCTCCGTCCGATGACTTCAACCGCCCCGGCTTCCAGGTCGACCAGCATGACCTCCTGCCGCTGGTTGGTGAGGGCGACGCGTTCGCCACCGGCGGGTGCTACCTGCAGCTGGTCCGGTCGTCCGATGTCACCTTTGACCCGGGCGGGCTCGCCACTTCCGTCGGCGTTGAACACAATCAGGGACTCTTCCCCCTCTTCGTCGGTGATGGCAACCAGGCGTTTCCCGTCGGGAAGCCACGCCGCCAGGCGGTACCGGGCCGACGAGATACTGCCATGTCGCAGTGGCGCTCCCTCCCACAGGGGCATGCTGAACACCCCGCCCCGGACGGCAACCGCGGTCGAGTGCCCTTCGGGGTGCAGGTCAAAGCTCTCCAGGAATCCGTCGGGGCCGATGAACTTCCGGTTGCGCTGACTGCGGGAGCTGTTGATCCTGACCGGCACCAACTCGGACGTGCCGCTCTCCGGGTCGAACTTGTGGATATCGGCACCGGCGTGGTAGACGATGTTCCGGCCGTCGGTGTTGGCAAAGCGACTGTAGTACTCCTCACCGTGGGTGTGGCGGGTGAGGCCTCGACCGGTCGGAGTGCACGAGTAGAGGTTGCCGGTGCCCTCATGGTCTGACACGAAGTAGATGCGGGAGCCGATCCACATGGGTGAGGCCAGGTTGGCTTCGAGCTGGATCAAAGGACGGAACATACCGTCGCCGGCGCGGTCGATCCACAACGTCCCGGCGGTGCCTCCCCGATACCGTTTCCAACGGGCCGGATCGTACGAGTTGCGACCGATCACCACCCCAGGTCCATCTGGCTGGTAGGAGATGGCCCGGGCAGGGCCAACATCGAGCGACTCCGGCGCTCCACCCGAACGCGGCACAGCATGAAGGTGCATGAACCCCCGGAAGGCCTGCTTCCAGTCGGAAGCGACGATGACCCGGCCTCCGTCGCCGCTCCACCCGACAACCTGGGTGAGCGCCCCCATGAAGGTGAGCCGGTTGGCCGGGCCGCCGTCGGCGTCCATGACCCACGCTTCCGGGTGGCCTTCGTCCCGGCTCGTGAAAGCGATCTCCGATCCGTCCGGCGAGAAGACCGGAAATGAGACCGTGCCGGGGTTGGCCGTCAACCGGCGGGCTACCCCTCCGTTGGACGGAACCGACCAGAGGTCGTCCTCGGTAACGAACACGATCGCGTCGCCGTGAACGGTCGGATGGCGGTAGTAACCGAGATCAGCGGACATGAAGCCTCCAGTAACAGCACCGGGTGGGTCGACGAGAATGGTAAACCCACCCGTTGGTTTGTGCGGCACTTCAACGCGCCGAAGCCCCGGCTTGGCCGGGGCTTCGGACCGTACATTGGCAATGCTCAGGCGTCGATGAACCCGTTCTCGACCAGAAAGTCGTGAGCAATCACGTCTGCGTCTTCGGGCGCGAAGAACCGTTCGTTCATCACGATGAGCTGGTCTGTCGTGATCGTCGCGCTGACCTCGTTGATCAGGTTGACCAGATCATCGCCGTATTCGTCGATGATCTCCTGGCGAACGACCGACACGACGTTCTCGGCAGGTTGCAGACCCTTGTCGTCCTCCAGAGCGAGGAAATCATCGATGAAGAGATAGGTCGTGAAGAACAGACCCACGTTGATCTCGCCACCGTTGAGGGCAGCCACCGTCAGTGAGCCGCCCGCATCGAGCGCCTTGAATTCGGAGATGGTGAGCCCGTATATATCTTCGAGGCCTAGTTGACAGCGAGGCCGCTCCGGGCACTCCGGTGGTCCACCGAGGACCAGGTTCTCCACCTTCGAGAGATCCGAGACCTTGCTCAAACCGAGTTCATCTGCCAGAGCCCTCGTCACCACGAAGGTGTTCTTGTCCTCGGCAGGGGCCAGGTCGAGGACCGCCACGCCGGCCGGTGCGTAGGCGTCGATCAATAGTTGACGGGTGGCAGCCGCGTCGGCGGACGGTTCCGTACCGAATCCTGCCTCCAGGGCACTCCCGACATATTCAGGAACAAAATGGATTTGACCACTCTCCAGCGCCGGCTTCAGCACCTCGCGAGGCCCTACCTGCACCTGATGGTTCACCGGGTATCCGGCGGCTTCGAGCGCCTGCGCGTAGATCTCTCCGAGAATCTCGCTTTCGCCAAAGGCAAACGAAGCGATCTCGATGGTGGTGCCCGGCCCGGGCTCCGTGGTAGTCGCGGCCGCCGTCGTGGTGGTCTGGCCACCGTCGTCGGAGGCGGCCACGGTGGTGGTCGTATCAGCGGCATCGTCACCCGATGCACAGGCACTGAGCACAAGGGCCAGCGCCACGAACATCGCCCCAACGATCCGCCTGCGGAAAAGCATCCGCATGGGTATCTCCCTTCTTGATGAAACTGCCCGCGCAAGCGGGCACCTTCAAACTAGTCGACATTCACTTTTGCCAGAATGGGACGCTTCCTGAGCGAAGGTGCCCCATTCCTGTGACACTCAACCCGCCGCAGCGGCTCGGCATTCCAACCAGGATGCGGCTACGCAGGTTTGTGGAGATCTTCGACCCGTCGGCCCCCGACCGAAGCGGCCACCCGGAGACCGGACGGGATCGCCCTCCGTTCAACAAACCCGAAGAACAGCTCGGTGACCACGGCCAACGCTGCCACCAGAAGACCACCAGCGAAGACCTCGACGTTGTCGCCCTGCGAGAACCCGTCGACGATGTAGCGGCCCAGGCCTCCCCAGGCCACCAAGGCCCCGAGGGTGGCTGTCGCCACCACCTGGACGGACGCAACGCGAATGGCCGCCAGGATGACAGGTGAGGCGAGTGGCATCTCGATCCCGCGCAGGATCTCGCCACTGGTCATTCCCATGCCGCGAGCTGCTTCGACGGCGCCCGGGTCGACGTCGCGTATCCCGGTGTAGGTGTTGGTGAACATAGGGGGAAGGGCGAGAGCCACCAGGGCGAGAAAGGTGGGCCAAAAGCCCAACCCCAGACCCAGCTTGATGCTGACCGGAAGCGCAAGAGCCACAATGGCGAACGAAGGCACGGCCCGCCCGATGTTGACGATGGAAACCGCGAAGAATCCCCCCCGCCCGGTGTGTCCGAGGACCAGGGCAGGGGGAATGGCGATCAAGCCCGCCACTGCCATCGAGAAGGCAGATAGGCCTACGTGCTCGAGGGTGCGATTGAGGATCCCGGCACTTCCCACCCAATTGGCACCGTTTGCGAAGAATGCGAAGACATCGCCGAGGAACTCCATCACACGGTCGCTTTCGCCCGGATCCACGGAGTGAGGGCCCGCTGTACGACCAGCAGCATGGAATCAATCACGATTGCCAGGACCACCGACATCACCGCTCCCACCACGATCTCGGTGGTGAAGAACCGGCGCAGTCCTTGAAGAATGAAGAAGCCAAGACCGCCCTTGCCGATCAGCGCCGCCACCGTGACCAACCCAATAGTGGTGACGGAGGCGATCCTGATCCCGGCAATGATGACCGGGAGCGCCAGAGGGAACTCAATCTGGAACAACACCCGCCTGCGGGTGTACCCCATCCCGATCGCAGCTTCTTTCACGGCCGGATCAACCCCGTCGATCCCGGCCATGATGTTCCTTATGAGGATCAGCAGTGTGTAGCCGACCAGGCCGATCTCGGCGGTCAGCACCGAAAGACCCGTGACCGGAACGAGCATCGAGAAGAGCGCCAGACTCGGGATCGTATAGAGAATTCCGGTCACCCATGTGATCGGGGTGTAGGCCTTCCGGTAGAGCAACGCCACGAGCGACAACGCCAGCGATATCGCCAGACCTACCCCTAGCGCGATTCCGGTAAGTAGCAGGTGCTCGCTGGTAGCCGCCCATATGTCATCGAGATGACCGAACACCCACTCCCAGTCGACGAGCGGCTGACCTTCCAGCTGAGCGAGGATCATTGGGTGATCTCATCGCTGATGCGACCGGCGGTGAGCATGCCCAGGTACCGGTCTCCGTCGAACACCGCCGCTACTTTTGCCCTGGTGCTCACGATGGCGTTGAGCGCCTCCTTGAGGGTCGCCGACGTGGTGAGCCGGCTTCGGAAGGGCCTGAGGTCGTGCTCCGGCACCCGGCCCAAGCTCTCGACCTCGGACAGATACAACCAGCCGAGCAGCCTGCCGGCCGCTCCCACCCCCACCCAGTCGACCTCGTAACGAGCAGCCATGGTCTTCGCATCTTGCAGCGATGTCCCGGGGGTTACCACCGGCCCTGGATCGAGATCGACAGCATGGATCGGGATCAAGGAGAGCCGCTTCAAACCGCGATCGGTCCCCAGGAACTCGGCAACAAAATCGTTGGCGGGCTCCCGGAGGATGTCCTCGGGAGGACCCATCTGTTCGAGGACGCCGCCAACGTTGAGGATCGCCACCCGGTCGCCCAGCTGGATCGCTTCGTCAATGTCGTGGGTGACGAAAACGATGGTCTTGTTGACCCGCGCCTGAAGGCTGAGCAGCTCAATCTGGAGGCGGGTTCGGACGATGGGATCGACCGCTCCGAATGGCTCGTCCATCAGCAGCACGGGTGGATCAGCCGCCAGGGCCCGCGCAACCCCTACCCGTTGTTGCTGACCGCCAGAAAGCTCGGCCGGATACCGGTCGGCCATCCCGGTTTCCAGACCGACCAGACCGATCAACTCATCGACTCGCTCGTCGATCGTGGATCGATCCCAGCCCAACAACTTCGGCACCGTGGCGATGTTCTGAGCGATGGTGCGATGGGGAAACAAGCCGGTCTGTTGAATGACGTATCCGATCTTGCGGCGCAACAGGTGCGGGTCGGTGTTGATCGCGTTGACTCCGGCGACCCAGATATCGCCTGAGGTCGGTTCGACGATGCGATTGATCATCTTCAGGGTGGTCGTCTTGCCGCACCCGGACGGGCCGACCAGCACGACGATCTCTCCCTCAGACACTTCAAACGAAAGATCACCAACGGCGGGGGAGGGACTGCCGGGGAACGACTTCGAGACGTGTTCCAGGCGGATCATGGCGTCGGTCATAGAGCTCCCAGCGGGTGGGGGCAGCCTACAGTCGTTGGCAACTGTCAGTCATCCGTCATCAGTCGTGAATTGGTGTGACCACCCCCCTACCCCTGACTCCCTCCCGCCGGCGGGAGGGGGCAACAAACGAACGGGTGTTTCCCAAACCGCGGCAGATCACCGACCGGGGACTGCACGAGTTTCGGGTTACTGAGGTGGGCGGACCCCGCCGTGCGGAATCCCCCAGGTGGCCGGTCCCGCCACACGGGTTGCCGCGCGCTTGGTAGCGATCAACCACCAGGCACCGGCTGCGGTCAGGACGGCCGTTCCACCGGCCAGCGGTGCGATCGGAAAAGCACCAGTGTCGTGAGTGCCATTGGCCGAGCCGACCGGTACCGCTGCCGACGCGGACATCTCCCTCTCGCCTTCTCCTCCTGCGCCGGGCGCTGGCGGGACAGAAACCGAGGTCGTCGTGGTTGAGGAGAGCGGCAAGACGACACCGGTGGCGGCTGTCGTCGTGGAGGTCGTGGGCGGAGGGGTCGTCGTCGTGGTCGAGGTCGTGGGCGGAGGGGTCGTCGTCGTGGTCGAGGTAGGGGGCGGAGCGCTGTAGTCGTACGGGCACACCGTGGGCGCCGGCAGGGACCCCCCCGACTCCTGCACGAACACCACCGTCACGTACATGGCCCCGTTGCCGCCGGTGGCGAACTCGATGCCGACCCTGTTGAAGCCAGAGTAGAGGTTATTCCTACAGTGACCGTCGGACTCCATGAACATCTGGTGGATCCTCGACACACTCCACCCGTAGGCGATGTTCTCTCCGATCCGGGTCCACGGTCCGGTTACACCTTCTGATAGATCCGAGCGATGCTGAAAGCTGCCGGTCGAAGCCATCCAGACGGAATGATCGGCGGCGATCTGCGCCAGATCGTCTCGAAACGCGAGAGCCTGCGCTCCGACCACGGCCCGTTCCTGGTTGATCAGGTTCAAGAGTTGCTGGGCTTCCCCGGTCACCGCCCAGGCCGGTCCGGACCGGGCGACCGAAACAACCCCGAAGAGGCTCACGACCAGGAGGGCGAACGCGGCCCGACGCGCCCGGACGGGACGACGAACGCTCCGAGCGGTGCCAGCGCGGCAACGGTTGAATGCCATCAACGATGGCTATCGACAGAACCCCCAACACACCTTGAGCGCGATTCGCGCTGAGAGTGGTCAGTTCTTGGTCGGGATAACGCAACCCACCAGGCGCCTATCACCGTCGATTACAGGGATAGGGGCACCTTCGAACATACCCGCCAGGGCAGAGGCTTCTTCGTAACTGTCGCCAACCTCGAGGAACACAGGATCGTCCATCAGGTCGCCGACACTGAGCCCCGAGTCGGCTCGTGCGAGGCTGCTCTTGTGGATGACTCCGACGAGCTCACCCTCGTCGACAACGGCCGCGGCGGCATGTTCCATGAGCCGTAGGGCGTCTCCGACCAGGAGGTGCCTGCTCACATAGGCGGGCTCCTGCATGTGGTGGTACACCCGGGCCGGTGCGTCCTGGACGACGATGGCGCCGGCCGGTGCCCGCTGGCGCAAACGGACTCCTGTCCCGAAGAAGGCTCGCTGCAGCCACCATCCGCCCGGAGCTCCCAGCACCAGCAGGGCGTCGGCCGGGAGCGCATCGATCAGTTCCCGGGCGTCTGCGGTCTCAACTACCCGATACGGCAGGTCGGGGATCTTCCCGGCAAGGGCTTTCACGATCTTCCGGGCAGCCGGAAGATCGGCGGGTGTCGGGTAGGCGGAGATCATCTCCGCCGGAACACTGAGGGCTTGCCCGAGCCGCAGAGCGATTCGAGCCGCCAGCGCCGAATGGGGTCCGCTGCTGACGGCGGCCGACACGCTCCCGACACTCGTGGGGAGGAAGTCGGCGGGGACGGCGACCTTCACAAAGTCGAAACCGGGAGGCAGACGGCGGGTAACGAGCAGATCCGCCCGCTCTTCAATGCACTGGGTGCGGAGATCGCCGTGCACGCGACTCGGCGACTCCGCGTCGAGCAGCTCAGCCAACTCTGCACATCCATTACCACGGGTCCACACGACGCGGAACGATTTGTCGGGCATGATGCGACCCTCAAAGGCAGCGGCCATAAGTCTTCACCTTCGGTAGGAACTCGTCGCCCTGAACGTCACCATACCCTCAACTTGGGAATCGGGCATGACAGTCGTAGATTCTCGGCGAGGTATCAACATGCAAATAGGTACACCAAACCAGATCAGCGCGTTGGAACGGCGCGTCGCTATTACTCCCGACGTGGCCTCCCGGCTGGCCAAACAGGGATTCTCGGTGGTCGTCGAGTCCGGTGCCGGCGTTGCCGCCGGCTTTCCCGACCATCTCTTCGAGGAAGCAGGTGCAACGATCTCCGATGCCGCAGCGGCCTGGGGTGCCGAACTGGTGGTGTGCTATTCGGCCCCGACCGAAGAGCAAATCGGGCTCCTACGCCGCGGCGGCATACTGCTCGGTCTCCTGGAGCCGCTCGATAAGCCCGCGCGGGCTGAGATACTGGCTTCTGCAGGAGTAACCTCCTTGGCCTTCGAGACACTCCCTCGCACCACCCGCGCCCAGCCGATGGATGTCTTGTCTTCGCAAGCAACCGCAGCCGGGTACCAGGCCGTATTGATTGCCGCAGCAGCTCACGGGAAGTTCTTCCCGATGCTCACCACCGCCGCCGGGACCATCCGGCCCACCAAAGCGTTGGTGCTGGGCGCCGGCGTGGCGGGCTTGCAGGCCATCGCCACCGCCAGGCGCCTCGGAGCCATCGTCTCGGCCTACGACGTACGGGCGGCAGCCGCCGAACAAGTGGAGAGTCTCGGCGCCCGCTTCGTCCACCTCGAGATCGAGCAACAAGACGAAACGAAAACCGGCGGGTACGCCCGGGAACTGGAAGCGGACGCCCAACAGCGGCTGCTCATGCAACTCGGCGAACACGTGGCTCGCCACGACGTTGTCATATCTACGGCAGCCATCCCCGGGCGCAAGGCCCCGATGCTGGTGACCCGGGAAATGGTCGAACAGATGGCCCCGGGTTCGGTGATCGTCGATCTGGCAGTTGCCACCGGCGGCAACTGCGAGCTGAGCAAGGCCGATGAGCAGGTGATCCACGACGGAGTGACCATCCTTGCCCCCACCGACCTCGTGTCCGGTGTCGCCACCCACGCCAGTCAGATGTACGCGAGGAACGCGGCGGCGGTGCTCACCCACCTCCTCCAGGATGAAGGCATCGTCATCGATTTTGACGATGAGATCACAGCCGGCCTGTGTATCACGCACCAGGGTCGGGTTGTCAACCAACGGGTCATGTCAATGCTGGAGGGAGGATCGCACTGATGGCCGATCTCGTCATTCCGATCACGGTGTTCGTCCTCGCCGCCTATGTCGGCTTCGAGGTCATCACCAAGGTTCCGCCCCAGCTCCACACACCGCTCATGTCCGGTTCGAACGCCATCTCGGGCGTGACCATCATCGGGGCGCTGGTTGTGGCCGGGCGCGGGGACACCACAATTGCTGCGGTGCTCGGCTTCCTGGCGGTGGCTTTCGCCACCATCAACGTGGTGGGAGGTTTCCTCGTCACGGACCGCATGCTCGAGATGTTCCATCACAAGAAGGACAAGCCATGAACGTCACTCTGGCAGCCTTCCTCTATCTGATCGCCGCGGTTGCCTTCATCATCGGCCTCAAGCGCCTCCAGTCTCCGGTCACGGCCCGACGCGGGAACCAACTGGCTGCGCTCGGCATGCTGATTGCCATCGTCGTCACGCTCTTCATCACGGAGATCATCAGTCCCTGGATCGTCGTGGCCGGACTGGTGGTCGGTGGTGCGGTCGGCGGCTTCCTCGCCCAGACCGTGGAGATGACGGCCATGCCGCAGCTGGTGGCAGCATTCAATGGCTTCGGGGGCGGCGCCTCGGCCCTGGTGGCCGCAGCCGAATTCCTCAAGTCGGATGCCCTGCCCTTGCGAACCGACATCACCATCGTCCTGTCGACCGTCATAGGCGCAGTGACCCTGTCCGGTTCATTCGTGGCGTTTGCCAAGCTCCAGGGCCTGGTCTCCGGACAGCCGGTCGGCTATCCGGGCCAGAAGTACGGTGATGGGTTGCTGGCCGCGATCATCCTCGTATTGAGTGTGTGGACCGTGGCAAGCGGCGGTAATCTGGCCCTCTGGCTGCTGATGCTCGCGGCGCTGGTCCTTGGTGTGGTGCGCGTGCTGCCGATCGGTGGTGCCGACATGCCAGTGGTCATCTCGTTCCTCAACGCCTTCTCGGGTCTCGCCGCCTCCATGGCCGGATTCGTCATCGATTCGAACGCCCTGATCATCAGCGGTGCCCTGGTTGGTGCGTCCGGGTTGATCCTCACCAACATCATGGTCAAAGCCATGAACCGCTCACTGGGCAATGTGCTGTTCGGTGCCTTCGGAGCAGCTGCCATGGAGGGCGGGCCGGGAGCGATCGGCGAAAAGCCGGTTCGCTCGGTCACAGCCGACGACGCGGCCGTGACCCTGGCGTATGCCGGGTCGGTAATCGTGGTGCCCGGTTATGGACTGGCCGTTGCCCAGGCGCAGCACAACCTGAAGGAACTGACCAATCTGCTCGAACAACGTGGAGTGGACGTGCGCTATGCAATCCACCCGGTGGCCGGTCGCATGCCAGGACACATGAACGTGCTTCTGGCCGAAGCGGATGTCGACTACGACAAACTCTACGACCTCGAACAAATCCAGAATGATTTCCCGCGGACGGATGTGGCGTTGATCGTGGGCGCCAACGATGTGGTCAACCCGGGGGCGCGTGACGACGAGCTCAGCCCCATCTACGGCATGCCGATCCTCGACGCGGACAAGGCAACAACCTGCATCGTGGTCAAGCGCAGCCTGTCGCCCGGGTTCGCCGGCATCGACAACCCGTTGTTCTACCTCGACAACACGTTTATGTACTTTGCCGACGCCAAACGGGCCATGACCGACCTGGCCGCGGCGGTCAAAGGGGCATAGGACGGCAATGACCAGGCTCAGGTGCCGATGCGCCGGAGTACCCTGGTGATGCCGACGATCAGCGCCACGCCCAATACACCTGTGCTCAACAAGAGCCCGGCAAAGCCCGTGAATGAAAAAGCCGAGGCATTGACGGCGAGCAGCACCGCCATACCGCCGAAGAGCAGTGGGCGCGGCCAGCCCGAGGCGCCTCGCAATCCGTCAACGCTGGTGGTCGAAGTCCAGACCAGAACGGCGACGGTCATCAGCACGAAGACGGCCTGAACGGTTGCCAGACTCCCCCAGAATGTCAGGATGATGGCAAGCCCGGCCGTCCCGGCGCTGAGGCCGACCTCACGGATGGCTTGACGAGTGCGTTCCCGTCCGGACATAGGAGGCAAGCTAGTTGGCGGTGGGCGGTGAGCGGTTCGCAGTTGGCGATTCTCTGCCGTGCCGGGGCTGGCAGACTCAAGTGCCTATCCGGGAACCAGATCCCCTACCAGGAGAAACGAACAACGACAGACGAGGAACTGCTCTCATGGAATTCCAGGACGTCATTCACAAACGCCGCATGGTCCGCAACTACACCGACGACCCGGTGGATCAGGCATCCATCGACCGTTTGATCGAGGCAGCCCGGCGGGCGCCAAGCGCCGGCTTCAGTCAAGGTCAACACCTGGTGGTGGTCACGTCGGCGCAGACCCGACAGAGGATCGCCGATCTTGCCGGCGAACCCGAGTACGTATCGGCCGGGTTCGCCCCGTGGATCTCGCGGGCTCCTGTCCACTTCGTTGTGTGCACCAGCGAAGCCGACTACCACAAGCGTTACCAGGAGCCTGACAAGGTCGACCGCCAAGGTCGGGAGATCTCCTGGTCGGTCCCCTACTGGTGGGTCGATGCCGGGGCTTCGATGATGCTCCTGCTGCTGGCTGCAGTCGACGAGGGGTTGGCGGCCGGTTTCCTCGGGGTCCATTCCATCCCGGGCCTGCGAGCCCTACTCGGGATCCCCGAAGAGGTGGCACCGATCGGCGTCGTCACGGTCGGCTATGCCGCACCCGATCGGAAGTCCGGTTCGCTGCAACGAGGCTGGAAACCGAGATCTGATGTAGTGCACTACGAGCACTGGAGCGGGGACGCGTCCGGGCGGTTTTAAGATCGGGACATGCCCGATGAACTGTTCACTCCTATCGGCCCCGGAATGTTCCAGCCGACCGCATTAACCCGCGGTCCGTGGAGCCCGATATCCCAGCACGGCGGCCCACCCGCGGCCCTCCTGGCCCGGGCCGTCGAATCGACCGAGCCAGGTTCGATGTTTGTGGCTCGGTTAACCGTCGAGTTCCTACGACCGGTGCCTCTTGTTCCACTCATGGTTGCGACCCGGATCACCCGCCCGGGTGGCCGGATCCAGCTGGTCGAGGCCACCCTCACAGCCGATGCGGAACCCGTCGCCCGGGCCATAGCATTGCGAATCCGTATCCATGAGGGCATTGACCTGCCGCCGGAAGCTGCCGGCCCGGTGGAAACATTGGCACCCCCGGACACGGTCGAACCGATTCGGCTCGTTCCCGTCGACTGGCAGAATTTCGGCGACGCCCTCGACACCAGGCCTTTGATCGGCGGCCTGACGGAACCGGGCCCCTCAATAGCCTGGATCCGTCTCCTCGTACCGGTGGTGCAAGGCGAGGAACCCAGTCCCCTGCAACGCGTTCTGGTTGCGGCCGACTGCGGAAACGGTATCTCCTCCGCCGTCGACTTCCAGCGCTTCCTGTTCATCAACCCGGACCTCACCGTCTATCTGCACCGGTCTGCCATCGGTGAGTGGATCGGCCTCGACGCCGTCACCCGCCTCGAGAAGCACGGTTCGGGTCTTGCCGAGGCGGCCTTGTTCGACGAAACCGGCCGGTTGGGCCGTTCGCTCCAGAGCCTGTACGTCGACAAACGGTGATATTTCCCCGTTTTTGCGCTCAAGTTGCCGGAATAGCGAGCAGGTTAGGCGCCGAAACCGTATTGTCGCATCGTGCACGAGCCCATCATTTCGGTGACCAACTCCCGGGTCAAACGGTTGGTCAAACTCCGCAACCGGCGCCAACGCGACGCGTCCGGTGTCTTTCTCATAGAGGGATTTCGAGAACTGACCAGAGCCGTCGACGCAGGATTGGCCGTTCGGGAGATCTACTTCTGTCCGGATCTCTTCCTGGGTGGCAACGAGGACGCACTGGTCGAGCGGGCCGTTGCCGGCGGCGCCGAACCGGTCTGCTTGGGTTCCCAGGCCTTCCGTAAGGTCAGCTACCGCGACCGACCGGAAGGGCTGATCGGATTGGCCGATCAGTTCTCGACTGCCCTCGACGGCCTCCCGCTCTCGTCGAACCCGTTGATCCTGGTGGTCGAGTCGATCGAGAAACCCGGCAACCTGGGAACCATGCTTCGCACCGCCGACGCCGCAGGAGTCGACGGAGTCATCGTTTGCGAACCCACCACCGATCCGTTCAACCCGAACGTGGTTCGGGCCTCACTGGGATGCCTATTCCTGGTTCCACTGGCGGTCTCATCGACCTCGCAAGCCATCCAATGGCTGGCAGACAATGGTATACGCACGTTCGCAGCGACCCCGGCCGCCACGTTGTACTACTGGCACGCCGACTTTCGGGGACCGTCGGCCATCGTCATCGGGAGCGAACAATACGGGCTCACCGAGACCTGGCTGCGGGAAGCGCGAGAGCAGATCCGAATACCGATGGGTGGGCAGGTCGACAGCCTCAACGCCGCCATGGCGGCCGGAGTTGCGCTCTTTGAAGCGATCCGCCAGCGCTCGGCGGGGGAAGCCTCAAACGTGCAACCCGATACTCGAATCTCCTGACCAAGGCTCGCCCTACGGCCGAACACCATCCGCTGGTCGCTCATCTTCCTGGAACATACCGTTCCCAACGCCCGGGCACTGCCCGGATGCGAGATTGGGTTACGCCCTGCTGGCGACGTGTGTCGGGCGGACGCCACCCCAACCGTTCCACCCTCGGCACCATTACGAATAACGGCTTCGTGATCACCAGGCTGTGGCAATCGAAGAGCGGGACCATGGTGCCTGGAGAAGCTAGAAAGATGTGAAGGACCTCGCGCCTGTCGGTCCTTGACATCGAACGTACGTTCGATCTAGCTTCACCGGGATGACCGTCTCCGTCCAGCAGACTTTCGACGACATGGGAGCACCCCTCATCCAGGTTCCCTTTTGCGTCCTCGACCTAGAAACAACCGGTGGCTCACCGGCCAATTGTTCAGTCACCGAAGTCGGCGCCGCCAAGTACGTGGGCGGTGTAGAGGTGGGATCGTTTCAGACCCTGGTCAACCCCGGTTCGCCGATCCCTCCGTTCATCACCATCCTGACCGGGATCACCCAATCGATGGTCATTGAAGCTCCCCGCATCGAGGAGGTGCTCCCGGCGTTCCTCGAGTTCATCGGCGATGCGGTCATCGTTGGCCACAACGTCCGGTTCGACCTCTCGTTCCTCAACGCTGATTCGGTTCGCCTCGGCTACGGACGGTTACCGAACCGCTCCGTCGACACGCACGCTCTCGCCCGACGGCTCATCCGCAGCGAAGTTCGCAACCTGAAGCTGCAAACTCTGGCTGGTTATTTCCGTTCTCCCACCGTCCCTATCCACCGCGCTCTCGAAGATGCGCGCGCTACCGCCTGGGTCCTGCATGCGTTGCTCGAGCGGGCGGGTACCCTCGGCGTTACCGCTCTCGAAGACCTTCTCCAACTGCCAACCGCGCGCGGTTCGGCCCATTACGGGAAGATTCGCTTGACCGATGCTCTCCCACGACGGCCCGGTGTCTATCTTTTCAAGGACCGCACCGGCCGGATCTTCTACATAGGAAAGGCAAAGAACCTGCGAACCCGGGTTCGCAGCTACTTCTACGGCGACCCCCGACGCACGGTCGTCAACATGTTGAAGGAACTCGACGCGGTCGAGCACCGCGTATGCTCCTCCGAACTGGAAGCGGAGGTCACCGAACTCCGACTCATCCATGCCCACCGCCCCCGCTACAACCGCCATGCAAAACCCCCCAGGGCTTCCCACTTCGTGAAGTTGACCCGCGAGACCTACCCGAGGCTCTCGTTGGTGCGCACGTTGAAAGACGACGGGCTTGTCTACCTGGGCCCCTACCGGAGCCGCCGCAGTGCGGAACTCGTCATGACCGCCCTATGGGATGCGATCCCGATCCGGCGTTGCGCCGGCCGTCCGGGAACCCGAGGAAGTGAGTGCGGGTTCGCCCAGCTGGGCGTGGCCGCCTGCCCTTGCGACGGATCGCTGACCGAATCGGAGTACCGACCAATCATCGAGCGGCTGATCGCCGGAATAGAGCAGAGCCCCCAATTGCTGCTGGATCCACTCCGGCTCAAGATGACGGAGCTGGCGCTGCAACAGCGTTTCGAGGAAGCCGGCTGGGTGCGGGATCGCTACCGGGCGCTGGCCGGCTCGCTCGAGCGCCGGAGAGCTTGGCAGACCATGAACCGGGCCGGGATGCTGTGGGCAGAGACCGCCGGTGGAGAGGGAGCCCTCATCGAACGGGGTCGTTTGACGTTCGCCTGGTCCGGCGGCGATCGGCCGGCATTCTATCCGTCGGATGCGGACCTCGACAACCCCTGGGTATCGATCCCGTCCACCGTGCAAGATGCCGAAGAAGCCCACCTCATTTGGCAATGGCTGACCCGCTCGGGGGCGATGCTCCTCGAGTCATCCCAGCCTCTCCACATGCCGGCCGCCCGCATTCCGGAACTACAACTGGCCGCATGACGCCTGGACCTGGACTGCACCAGGTCCCACCGGGCCCCCTACCATGCGGACATGCGCTTCACCGTCCGACCCGGCATGGATCCCGTTGCGGGTGCCGACCGTACCTTGCTGGCCGCCATGGGCATGCCCGGGGGCGGCATCATTGCCGTCGGCACGACCCACGTCCTGGTCCGACCGCGCGAAACCACCGAGCCCACAGCTCTGCTGCTCGGTCCGCAGGCGTTGGCCAACGGCGGGCTCACGGCCGGACAGGGCGTCGAGGCCAAGCGGGCGATCTTGCCGACCGCCCGCCGCATTGTCGTCGAAGGCGACCGGCTGCCCCTCGCCGCCCGCACCCTGGCGCACGGACTACAAGGACGACCGATCGGAGCCGGCGATCGAGTTACGGTTGACACCGCTTACGGCGATGGCGGTGGTGGGCCGGTCGATATCCGTATCGCCCACGTCGATCCGGCCCCGGCTGCCACGGTGGGTATGGCAACGAGGTTCGTGAGCGAACAGGAAGCCGCTCGAGCACCGATTGCTCCCACCGAGACCTCGCCTGCCGCGGCCCCGGCCCGACCCGGCGCACCGACCACCACGGAGGCGCTCCTAGCCGGATTGGAAGCTGAACTCGAGATGCTGACCGGCTGGTTTTCGCTTCTGACTTCCCCGAAGAACCTGCCGTCCGCATGGGGCCTACCGCACGTGGCGGGGGTGATCGTCGAAGGGCCGATCGGTTGCGGGAAGTCGGAACTCGTCACCGTCGCCGCCGAGGCCGCCGGCGCAGACGTTCACGAGGTCTTTCTCGATCTCGTGTTCAAACCCGAACGGCTCCTGGACCTGCTCGAGAAAGCCAGGAACATCCCAACGCCCGCGGTCGTATTCGTCGACCGACTCGAGGCCGTGGCAGGAGAGGAGGGCCTCGCTCCCTTCCGCACGCAGGTGAGCGCCATCCTCCGCTGGTTCCTCGATGCCGTAGCGGAGAAACCAGGCCTGGCCTGCGTGGTGGGGGTTGCCTCGGTGAGACATCTGGACGACACCATCACCCGGTCAGCCCTGCTACCCCGCACGCTGAGCATCCCTCCCCCCGATCTCAATCGCCGCCGGTTGCTCTTCGAGGCAGCGTTGGCGAGAGTTCCGTCCGACGACCTCGATTTTGACCGGCTGGCCTCCCGATCGGCCGGATTCTCCGGGGCGGACATTGTCGCTTCGGTCGTCCATGCCTCCGCCGTCGTGGCCCGCACCGGGACCAAGGTGACCACCGATTCGATGATCGAAGCACTGGACGGGACGTCACCATCCCTGGGATCAGTCCCAATGGGAGATATCCCGTCGTACGGCTTCGAGCGAGTCGCCAACCTGGCCGAGGTCAGGCAGCGGTTGACCGAGGCCGTCATCTGGCCCATCACCGAACCAGAGCGGTTCGCCAGGATGGGCATCGAACCACCCCGGGGGATCCTGCTGCATGGCCCACCCGGGACCGGCAAGACCTTCGTCACCCGGGCACTAGCCCATGAATCGGGCGCCGCGTTCTTCCCGGTCAAGGGCGCCGAACTCCTCGACAAATTCGTGGGTGAATCCGAGCGAGGTGTGAGAGAGGTCTTTGCCCGTGCCCGGGCGGCCGCCCCTTCCATCCTGTTCTTCGACGAGGTCGATGCCCTCGCTCCCATCCGGGGCCGTTCGTCTACGTCGGTGACCGACTCGGTGGTGGCCGCCTTGCTGACCGAGATCGACGGAGTCGCCGAACGCGGCGACGTATCCGTGATCGGGGCAACCAACCGAAAGGACCTCATCGACCCCGCTTTGTTGCGAGCCGGACGCTTTGAGATCCAGATTGAACTGGGACTACCCGGCGTTGAGGCCCGGCGGGCGCTCCTCGCCCTTTCCGATGTTCCCTTCACGGAGGGTGTCGATCTTGATCAACTCGCTGAGCGAACCGATGGGCTGTCGTTTGCAGACCTATCCGGGATGCTGCGGGAGGCGGCCCTCACCGCCCTGCGGAACGACGTCTCTGCCTTGTCGGTTGGCTGGGACGAGATCGAAAAGGCGATGCAGCGCTTCCGCGAGTCTTAGTCGCCTGTCCTTCAAGACACCTGACAGAACGTCCGATACACGCGGTGATGCGCCGCATTCAGATACCCACCGGAATCATCGCCGCCACCATCCTCCTGGCAGGTTGTGGCGTTTCGTATGACGCTCCCCTTCTTTCCTCAATCGAGGGGCGGTGGATGTGTGACGTGC
The DNA here is from genome assembly GCA_035282865.1 of Acidimicrobiia bacterium. Classification (GTDB taxonomy): domain Bacteria; phylum Actinomycetota; class Acidimicrobiia; order Spongiisociales; family UBA4744; genus UBA4744. Next base: position 21,452 of record DATEVB010000042.1, read on the forward strand.
AGCGCTACACGTTTGACGAGGTAGAAGACATCCAGGTTGAACTGGACGCACGCCTGGCCGCCAACAGTGTCACGTCTGAACAATACCGGGCGTTCAAAGATGATCTGATCGACAGCCCGGAGCTTCGTGAGACGGTGGCCGTCGAGTTCACCGCGTACTGCGACACCGGTTCGTAGGAGTCAGACGACCTCAAGTTCTTCGAGGGAACGGGCCGATACCAGAGTATGCGCACTCGCATCATTGTCTTCATGGCTGCACTCCTCATCGCCAGCACCGCACTTCCTGTCGCGGCTGCCCCCAAACCCGACGTGGACAAGGATGTCGAGCTCACCAACTATGAAACCGCCGCCATCGTGGCCGGGGACAGCGCATGGATAGCGCTGAACTGGCAAGGGAGCGGAGGAGACGCAGAGAACTTCCGGCTCGAGGTCAAGAAACCCGATCCCGGGGTTGAGGTGCGATACCCCGCCAACACCGGCACGTACACCTCGCTGTGGGCCGACGACACCCTGACCGACGGCGAGTACGACTTCACCGCCGTGCATGTCACCGTCCCGTATGCAGCAAGTAGTGATATCAAGCTGCTCTTCACGCTCACCTATGAGCACGCCGGCAAGCCCAAGACGCGCAGCTTCAACGTTCGCGTACCGGTGGTCCAATATTCAGGCGCCGAGGATCTCCAACAGGTGACGGCCTCGCTTGGTGAGGTGGCATTGGGCGAGAGCGCCTGGGTCGGAGTTTCCTATGCAGGGCTGGCTCCCCGCCTCGACGACTTCCAACTGACGGTCGCCGACGCCGCCGGACTGCCCATCGTGTACCCGGCCGACGGGTCCTCGACCAGCCTTCACCACAACGCTCGCCTCGAGGATGGCGAAACCGACATCGCCCGGTTCAGGGTGGACGCCTACGACGTACCGACCGGCACCTACACGATCACGATCAGAGCGACCTACCGCAAGGACGCCACGATCGTTGAACTGCTCGGATCGGTCACTCTCGTAGTCGTCGAACCGACCGTTTGATCGGGTCCCTCTCAAACAAACCCTCAGGGGTATCGATCGACAACCCGATACCTGGGACAACGATTCAGGCAATCACATGAAACGACAACTACCGACGCTGCTCTTCGCCCTTGGGCTCCTGCTGCTATCGGCCTGCTCGGGAACAGGCCAGTCCGCCGGCCCCACCACAACAGACCAACGCCCCCCTGCCACCACCACCATCTCCGGTTCGCATCTCTCCGCCCAGCCAGTCGCGCCGCCGGAACTCGACTCCGACCTCACCGGCGGCGACCTGCTGGTAGCCATCGAAGCTCGCTGGATGTGCGATGTGCAGAGGTTCGCGTTTTCTGACCTGGAAGCAATGAACGGGGCGCTCTACGAGCGACTCTCACTCAACGGGTTGAGTCGGGCAGATTATGAGGCCTTCAAGGCGGAATTGGAAGGCCGAATCGACCTCCGCGAACAGGTGCTGGTCGATTACGACGCCTATTGCGGCGAGGACTAGCCCGGTCGGACGCCCCGTCAATGGTCATCAAGCATCGTGGTCGCTGGTGCCGATGACAAGAGCATGAAACATCGCATCTTCACCGTAGCCATCGCCACATTGCTGCTGATCGGGACCGCATCGCCGGCCATGGCGGATGAAGCAGAGGTCAAACTCAAGACAAAGAGCACCGCCACCGTCGTCGCCGGCGACTCCGCCTGGCTGGCTATCAATTGGCAGGGCCAGGGTGGCGAACTCACCAACTTCAACGTGGTAGCCGAGGCGCCCCGCGACGTCGAGGTTGGTTATCCGGAAAACACTCCCGGATTCACGGGCCTGATGAACGGCCATGTGCTATCGGAGAAGGAGATGGACTTCACCGCGCTGAAGGTGTCCGTACCGTACAGCCGGACCAAGAGCTTCGACTTGAAGCTGTTGGTCAGCTACACCAGCGAGGGCAATAAGGTGGAAGAGGATTTCGACGTGACTGTCCCGGTGACGGCCTATCGAGCCGAGCAGGAGGTCGCTCAGGTCACCGAGTCTCTCGGATCGATTGCCGGTGGCCAGTCCACCTGGGTCGAAGTCGACTTCACCGGTCTGGCCCCGATGGTTGAGGAGTTCGATGTAGTCGTCTCCGACCAAGCCGGGTTGACGGTGTCCTACCCGGCGACCAAGTCGTCTACGAGCCTTTTCTTCAACGACGTTCTCGAAGACAACGAAACCGATTTCGCAGCGTTCCTGGTGGATACCACGGGCGCGGTCCCCGGCACGTATTCTCTTGGATTGACAGTGTCGTACACGATGGCCGGCTCGACCAAGACCATGGAAGGAACCGTCACCGTCGACGTGACCGGTTAGCAACACGATGTGACCGAGGGATCCCGGGTTCGTCCCGGGATCCTTGGCGCGAGAAGCGAGGCATGGCGGCGAGCGGGGGGCGTCGGCTAGTCCAGCTTGTGGCCCTTGCCGATCACAACGATGCCTTGGCCCGACACCGTGAATTGCTCACGATCGGATGCGAAGTCGACCCCGATCTGATACCCCGGCGGCACCTTGACGCCCTTGTCGATAATGGCTTTCTTCACGACCGCGTTCCGTCCCACCTCGACACCGTCAAAGAGGACTGAGTCCTCCACCGAGGCGTATGAATGCAAGCGGACGTCCGGCGAGATGATCGACCGCCGCACCGTCGCTCCTGAGACGATCGCCCCGGCCGAGACGAGGGAATCGATCGCCACCCCGCGCCGCCCCTCGTGGTCGTGCACGAACTTGGCCGGCGGATGGGGAAACAGCCACGTGAGGATCGGCCAGTCCTCGTTGTAGAGGTCGAACACCGGATCGATCGTCACGAGATCCATGGAAGCATGGAAGTAGGCGTCGAGGGTCCCCACATCGCGCCAGTAGCCGTATTCGCGCTCGGTTTGCCCGGGAACGACGTTGTCGTTGAAGTTGTAAACCCAGGCGCTGTCCTGACCCACGAACATAGGCATGATGCTCCCGCCCATGTCGTGTTTGGAGTTCTCGTCCTTTGCATCTTCGATCACCGCCTTTCGGAGGGCCTCCGTGGTGAAGACGTAGTTCCCCATCGATGCGAAGGCGAAATCCGGTTTGCCCGGTATCCGGGGGGCGTCGGCGGGTTTCTCGAGGAAAGATTTGATCTTGCCGTCCTCGCCGGCATCGATGACCCCGAATGCGCTCGCCTCGCTGACCGGCACCTGGATCCCTGCCACAGTGGCGGCCGCTCCGCTCTCGATGTGTTGGTCGAGCATTTGGCCGGGGTCCATGCGGTAGATGTGATCGGCCCCGAAGACGATCACATAGTCGGGTTCCTCGTCCGTGATCAGGTTGAGGTTCTGGAAGATGGCATCTGCCGACCCTGAGAACCAGTGGGGACCGCGCCGCATCTGGGCGGGCACCGGCGCCACGTAGTAACCGAGCATCGGCGACAAACGCCAGGTTTGAGCAAGGTGCGTATCGAGGCTGTGGCTCTTGTACTGGGTGAGCACCACGATCCGGCGGAACCCCCCGTTCACCAGATTGGACAGCGCGAAGTCGATCAGCCGGTACTGGCCGCCGAACGGAACGGCCGGTTTGGCCCGATCGCGAGTCAAGGGAAACAGTCGCTTCCCCTCGCCCCCGGCCAAGACCATGGCCAGCACGTGCCGTCGCGGAGCCATTGGCACTCAACCTACTAGGTAGCCTCTGACGCGTCCTACGATGCGGGCCAAATGCCAACCCCACGCCTGGTAGCCGTGCTCACCGTGCTCCTTGTCTTGCTGACAAGTTGCACGGCCCAGGAATCTCAGACCCTCGGACCGCCGCTTCCTGACACCAACGCCACTGAGGTCATTGCGCTGCTCGAAACATCAACCCAACCAGTCGTCATCAATGTATGGGCCTCGTGGTGTATCCCCTGCCGGTCGGAAGCCCCACTGCTCGAACGCGCCAACGCCCAGTTCGGCGACGACATCCGCTTCATCGGTATCAACGTGGCCGACACCCAAAGCGCCGCCCGGCAATTCATCGCCGAATTCGGTCTCTCGTTCGAGAATCTCTTCGATGCCCCTCGGACGGTGCCGGCCGCGCTGGGTGGTTCGGGGGTTCCGTTGACGTTCTTCTTCGCGCCGGGGGGCGAACTGGTCCACTACCAACCGGGGGTGATCGACGAACGGACGCTGGCGCTGCAGATAGATGAGTTACTACGCCGCCGGGCGACTTCCTGATGGAGTTCACGTTGCTGTGGGCGGCGGCGACCGGTATCGGCATGGCGGTTGTGATGGCGAACATCGAAAAGCGGTGGAACCTCATTGCCGCAGAAACTGCCGGTGTGAGCGACCTGATCCTGGCGGCAGCCGTGACCGGTCTCGTCACCGGTCGACTGGCGGCCATGATGATGGCCGGCACCAACCCGATCACCCACCCCGGCGATATCGTCATCGTCCGCAGCGGGGTCGACACCGGATTTGCCTCGCTGGGTGCGCTGGCCTTCGTTTCGCTCTCGTCACGGCGCCAACTGGCCGGCACGATCGATGCCCTGGGACCAGCGGCGATGGCCGGGTTGGCCGGCTGGCATGCCGGGTGTCTCTACCGGCGAGCGTGTCTGGGTGCCGCCTCATCCTGGCCATGGGCGATTGCCCAAGAAGGTAGCAACGTCACCCGGCATCCGGTCGAGATCTATGCCGCGCTCCTGTTTCTGGCAGCCGCTCCGGTCCTGCTGTGGTGGCTGCGCCGGGGAGTCCGGTCCACGGGAGCGGTCGGCGCCACGGCGCTCGTCCTGGCAGGAGCGATCCGACTTGTCACCGAACCGTTGCGCCCTTCGCTCGGCTCGGGTCCAGTCGGCTGGTACCTGACGGCCATCGCGATTGGTCTTGCCGGGATCCTGATTGCAAGAGTACGACGGGCCCGGCCGGCTCTTCAGTGAGTTGCCCAATCCGGGTCGACAGGGAGCCGCAGCTGGAACGTCGACACCGCTCCTGAGCGCACATACTCGAGGTCTCCGTCCATGAGGACTGCCAGTTGGCGAGCGACCGTGAGACCCAGCCCCACCGAGCCGGGAACTCCGTGAGCTATGTGTGCCCTGTGGTATGGCTCGAAGATCGCGTCCCGCTGGTCGGCCGGAATCCCGGCACCGTCATCGTTGACGGCGAGCGTGAGCGCCCCATCCTTGCAGTGGGTCTGGAGGCTGACATTCGAACCTCCGTATCGGAAAGCGTTGGTGACGAGGTTCCGCACGATCTGTCGGAATCGGAGCGGATCGGCGAGAGCCCTGCCCGTCACGGTCTCCAGGTCAATGCCCCGCTGATCCACATCAGCCCGGATGGTCTGGAGGGCGGACTTGACCTCCGCCTGCACGTCGATGGACTCGATCTTGACGGAGAGACTCCCGATATCGGCCCGGGCCGCTACCAGGAGGTCGTCCACGATATTGGCGAGTTCATGGCTCTCGGAGGCGATATAACCGACGAGTTCGAGCCGCTCCTCAGGCGACAGCTGGTCCCATTGTTGATGTAGGACCTCGGCGTTGCCGTACACGGCCGTGAGCGGGGTGCGGAGCTCGTGACTGACGCTGGCGAGGAACTCGTCCTTCGATCTGACCAAACTGGCCATTTGATCCTCGACCAGCTTGCGAGCAGTGATGTCGGTAACGGCCACCAGCACCTTGGACAGATCGAGTTTCCCGCCGGTACGACTAGCCGACCATTGGAAGATCGCGTCGAGGCGGTTGTTGCGAAGCGTTGCGCCGGTCAGCTCCATCAACACCGAGTCGCGGTCCTCCCAGATGGCGATGATCTGCTCCATCACTGAATTCAGGGTTTCTTCAGTGAACACGCGAGGATTGAGCGGGCCCAGTAATTGCTCCGGGTTGTCTGCTTCGAGAAGATCGAGCACGGCCGGGTTGACATCTTTGACGCTGATCAGGCTGATGGCTTCCCGCAGCTCGGCACGATTCGACTCGAGGTAACTCCGAACGTCCTCCACGCCCGAAGCACGCAAATCATCGAGCCACCGTCCGACCGCACTGAAGTCCTCTTCGTACACCGCGATCGGCAATGCGTGAAACAAGGTGCGGTAATGCCGTTCGGTCCGACGGGCCGCTTCGAGGGAGGCACGGCGCTCGGTGAGGTCGGTAAAGAGCAGGACCGCGCTGAGCACCTCACCGCCGTTCTGAACGGGATTGATAACGCATGAGACAGGAAGCACCCTGCCATCGGCCGTATGCAACAAGGCCGTGTCGTCCGAGAACCGCTTCCCGAGCGCAACAGATGCCAACACCTCGCCGGGCTCGACCGCCTCACCAGGATCGTCGGGACGAAAGCGAAACCTCGAGAGGATTTCCGCTCCCTGCAGATTGTCGGGGTGGAGGCCCAGCAACCTCGCCACCGACGGGTTGGCGAAGGTCGCCCGACCATCCAGGTCGAGCGTGCACAGCCCGTCGCTGAGGGAATCGACGACTGCCCGCAGGCGCGCCTTCTGTTCATGGTCGCGTTCCGCGCTGCGACGTTTCAACTCGTCGTATACATCGCCCATTTCCTGGGAGGAGATCTGGAGGGACCGCTCCAAGAGATACCTGTTCTGCTCGGCGTCTTCATAGGATCTTCCGATCCTTTCGAGCAATTGCTTCCACACCGCCGGGTCCTCGGGGACGAGGTCTTCGCTCAACCCCATTCGACGCAACTGCCGGGCGAGAAGCGAGTTCATACCATCTCACTGATGGTGGTGAGTGTCATGGTCTGATTGTGGAGGTCGCACGTTCCGTCCGAATACGGTGAAATCTCGCCATACGCGTAGAAACCGACCTGGTGGCTGCCGGCTGGTAACCACTCGACCGTGGCTTCGACCTCCTCCTCGGTCCGGTCTCCCATTACCAGTCGCCGGCCTACACAACTGATAGCGACCGAAAGCACGGGCCCTGCCGCGTCATTGCGTGCTTCCTTGGCTGCTTGCTCGGCCCCGCCGATGAGCCGATCGACGTTCGCCTGCATGAGCTGGGCTCGCATTCCAACCGGTACGTCTCCCGCAAAGGTGAGCGATTGTTCGGCTTCGTCGACAGCCAGAATCGTACGAACGAGGAACCTGTCGTCGGGATCCTGGCGGACGGCCAGGGGAAACAGAAGACCGGTAGCCGGGAGCCCGTCAGCGAGATCCCCCAGATACTGCTTGTACAGCTGCAGGGCCGGCCGACCGTCGAGCTCAAAGAGCACGTTACCTTCCGACCTGGTGATGAGGCGCTCAGGACCGAAGATGTCCCAGCCGGCCCGGGAACCATGGTGAAAGCGTACCGACTCGCCGTAGAACCCAACGGCCACAACCTGCCGCTCAACCGGAAACCCGTCGACTATCACCCAGGTGTGTTCGAAACGATCGCCGTCCGCGGCCAGACCGCCGGTCACAGGGACGTTTGATCCGAAACGGCCGCTGATACCACGGACGAGTTCGGAGCCGTTGACGTGCAAGCCGTCAGACAGAACCAGCACACCGGCAAGGTC
>DATEVB010000043.1:0-33611 GCA_035282865.1 Acidimicrobiia bacterium
TCCGGGTGCCACTCCGCATAGTGCTCGGGCAAACTCGCCAGCCACTCCCAGATCGGCCCCGGAGGGGAGTTGATCTGGATCGAATCTGTCAGTTGGCGCACCACCAACACCTACTTCGATCGCTCCAACCCGATTGTCCGCCCGGCGTGCCACCCGTGCCAGGGTCGAAAGGCACAGAAGCGAACGGCCTCAGGTGACGGCCATCATTCTGCTGCGGCACAGGCGAGGATCCACCGGTACGACCTTCTAGACTTTCCCGATGGTGCGTCCCGACAGCTGGACAAGACCTGCGGGGGAGAGTCCCGTGCTGGTAATCGCCGGAGAGCCCGGTAGCAGACCCCGGTTGGTGGTCGAGAGGCGGCGGGTTGAGCGGGGCGTAACCATGTCCAAGAGACCGTCGGTAAGCCGTGTGCGGGGAGGAGCAGCCGACAAGGCTGCGACCCAGCTGGTGGGAGTCCAGCCATGTCAATTGTCCGTGTCGGACATGAAGCGACGCCACATCCCGGGTTGGGTAACCGTCCGGGCGATGCGTGGTGTGAAAGGCCCGGCGGCCCGGCACCTGGGGGTGTTCGCGGTCGGTGCAGTCTGGGGGCCGAGCGAGCGTAGGAGCCTGAAGGTGATCGAATGACTGCAGCCTCGATATACGGCTCCCCACAGAAGCTGCTGTGGGGGATTTCCGCCCGTCGAACCCGTTTCCCGTGGGGTGAGACCGGTGTCTCTGGTGAAGCAACGGATTTGTGCAGCCGGAGAGGGTGGCGGGGTATGGGTCCAGGCGCCTACGCAAGGGTCGCAGAGATAATGTCGGGAAGGGCCATCTCCCAGCAGGGGCTGACAGCAACCTGCAAAGACCCCACCATCGAGGGGGAACCCGAGGGGTGGGGAGGGATCTGGTCTGGCGCATGGGCTCGTAAGAGCGATGAAAGAGGGGTAACGCCCTCTGAGGCGACCCGTGAGGTCGTCCCGACGTCGGGTAACACCCGGCGCGGGCGAAGGAGCCCTGGGCACTCGGTGACCATCGACGAGGAACACGAGAGGACCTGGCCGAAGAGGCCCAACCTCTCCCGGGGCTGTAAGGCCCCGGCTGGTTCCTCGGGGCGGTGGCTAGGAGACAGGCAAACCACAGTGATGAGGGGTGTATGCGAGTCAGCGCTTAAACCTCCGTTACTGTGGGCAGGTCTGCCCTCTGATAGATGTCGTGCAGAGCCGAGGTCAGAACCGGACTCGGGAAACCCGACCGTCCGGGATCGCAGGGAGGCTTTGAGGAACGTGACCAAGGGAGCCGGACTGAGGCCCGAAGCGAAAGCGACGGAGATGCCACCAGACCCTACAGTGCGCGCACTCAACTTCTATCCCGACAACCGCACGTACGGATTGAAAGGGGAATGGGGAAACGGGCTTTGGCGAGCACGGCGCCCCTGACTACCAATGGACTTCCTACGCGTGGCCGGCGCCCAATTGAATCTGGTGGTCGGCGACCTCGAGGGCAATCACGACCGCATCGCCCGGGCCATGATGTGGGCGGAGGAACAGAGTGCCGACGTCCTGCTCTTTCCCGAGTTGGCCATAACCGGATACCCGCCCGAGGACCTGTTGATCCGCCCGGCCTTCGTGCAAGCCAACCTCGACGTGCTGCGCCGGCTGGCAGCGCTGGCGGGTGACGTCGTCTCCGTGGTCGGTTTTGCCGACCGGGTTGGCCCCGTGGCCGATCCCCTCGAGGACGCGGCAGTTCGCTGCGTGGCCAACGCCGCCGCCCTCCTCTACCGGGGAGAGGTACGCGGGGTGTATCGGAAGGTCTTGCTGCCCAACTATGGGGTGTTCGACGAGGACCGCTATTTCGTGCCGGGACGGGAACCGGCCCGAATTTGGGACGTCGGCGGGGTGCCGGTAGGCGTTTCGATTTGCGAGGACATCTGGATTCTGGACGGTCCCCCCACCCATCAGGCGGCCGCCGGGGCCCGGGTGTTGCTCAACATCAACGCGTCTCCCTATCACACCGTCAAGGCCGAGGAAAGGGCCGCCTTGCTGGCCGCCCAGGCTTGTCGGTCCGGGGTGCCGGTCGTGTACGTCAACCTGGTGGGCGGCCAGGACGAGCTGGTCTTCGAGGGCGACAGTATGGTGTTCGATGCGTCGGGCGAGCTGCTCTACCGGGCTGCCGAGTTCCAGGAGGAGCGGTTCGTGGTCGACACGCCTCTCGGCGCACTGCGCGCTCCCGGCGGGGCGGTCGTTACGATTCGCGACGACCTGTTGATCGACCGTTCCGTTCGGCCGATCCCGGAATCGGCTCCCCGACTAGAACCGGAAGAGGCCGAGATCTACCAGGCCCTGGTTACCGGGCTACGTGACTACGTCCGCAAGAACGGTTTCACGCAGGTGGTCCTAGGGCTTTCCGGCGGCATCGATTCGGCCCTTTCGGCGGCCGTAGCCGCTGATGCTCTCGGTCCGGAGGTCGTGTGGGGGGTTGCCATGCCCACCCGGTTCTCCTCGGAAGGCTCGGTGCTCGATGCCAAGGACCTGGCGGAGCGATTGGGGATTCGGTTCGACGTCATCCCGATCGATGACACGTTCGCCGCGTTTCTGAGCGCTCTGGACCCGACTTTTTCGGGCACCGGATTCGGGGTGGCGGAAGAGAACCTGCAGGCACGGATTCGTGGGGCCATCGTTATGGCTCTCTCCAACAAGTTCGGTCATATGGTGGTGACCACCGGTAACAAGTCTGAGGTGGCAGTGGGGTACGCCACCCTCTACGGGGACATGGCTGGTGGTTATTCGGTACTCAAGGATGTGTTCAAGACGCTGGTGTACCGGTTGGCCGAGTGGCGAAACACCGAGGGCGAGGTGATACCCCGGTCGATCATTGACAAAGCGCCGTCGGCAGAGTTGCGACCTAACCAGAAGGACGGCGACAGTCTGCCGCCCTACGGTCTTCTGGACGAGATCCTGGCCCGCTACGTCGAGGAGGATCGGTCGGTGCAGGACATCATCAGTGACGGTTTCGACGCCGATCTGGTGGTGAGGGTGGCCGGGCTTGTCGATCACAACGAGTACAAACGGCGACAGGCGGCGCCCGGCGTCAGGATCACTCGCAAAGCGTTCGGAAAGGATCGTCGTCTCCCCATCACGAACCGGTACCGGGAGGGTTAGCGGTCGCTTCGGATCACGGGGTTCGGGCTGCCTCGCCACTATCCTCTTGCGGATGCGAGTGATGATCGACGGCCGTCCGGTCGACCCTCAGGAAGCGGCCGTCTCCGTGTTCGACTGGGGACTGCTGCGTGGTGACGGCATCTTCGAGGCCATTCGCTCCTACGGTGGCCGGCTGTTCCAACTCGACGCGCACCTGGCCCGTCTCCAGCGAAGCGCGGCGCTCATGCACCTCGAGTTGCCCGACCTGTCCGAGGTGGCCGGCTGGGCCAGAGCCGTTGGGGAGGAGGGACACGATTGCACGGTACGGATCCTGGTGACGAGAGGTGGAGCAGAACCCGAACTGGACAGCCCCGGCAGGGTGGTCGTGCTCTGGGAGCCGCTCTCCGATCCGACTCCTGCCGTGTCGGTGCGGCCCACCCTGGCCCCCTGGCATTGCGGTGGCACGCCCTGGGAGCTGATGGGCGCCAAGACGCTCTCCTATGCGCCCAATATGTCGGCCTGGCGAGCGGCCAGAGCGGAAGGGTTCGATGACGCATTGCTGCTCGCCCGCGAGGGCTACGTGTTGGAGGGTCCGACCTATTCGATCGGCTGGGTAGTCGACGGGACTATCGAGACTCCCTCCCTGGATTTGGGGATCCTGGCGTCGATCACCCGGACCGTGACCCTCGAAGAAGCCGCCGACCTCGGGTTGAAGGTTCACGAAGGGCGGTTCATGCTCGAACGGATATTGGGGGCCGATGAGGTCTTTGCTCTGTCCACCCTCAAAGAAGTCAAACCTGTCGATCGCGTGGGGAAGACAGCGTTTGCGGCAGGCCCGATCACCGGCAAGCTGGCCGCCGCTTACACCGCCCGTGTCGACTCTGAGACATCCTGAGCGGAGGGTGCCGGGACCATCCCGGTTCCGGCTCCCACCCGGCCCGAACCCGCGCCGCCGATCGTCCGAGGCCTCGCTTCGGGTTGAGCGCCCTGACCCGGTAGGGAACTCGCCCGGCACGAGGTCCGTTTGAGAGATAGCTACAAAGGTAGAGTGACCAACATGCGACGTTTCGGAATCCTCGTCCTGGCTTTCGCCCTCCTAGCCGCCGCCTGCAACCGCAACGACGATACCGAGTTGACCACCACAACTACCACCGGGTCGCAGACGACGACGACGACCGCCGGGCCGGCTACCGGCGGCGGAACAGATGACGAAACCACCACCACGGCAGGAACTGCCGGGGTTCCGCAGTACGACATCATCGCCGGAGACTCCGGATCAGGCGAGTACGTTGTGCTCATCGAGCCGGACACCCATACCGAACTGGACCTCCGCAACATCATGGAGGCAATCGTCGACGAGTATGCCCCGGTTACCGTGCATCTGATCGACAACGAAACGGCCGGCGAGCTCGTGCTCAAGGACCAGCCATCCGCCGCCGAGCAAGCAGTGCTCGATGCTCACTACTTTGCCCGGGTCGTCAACGGCACGACCCTTGAATTCCTTGGACCCTACGCACATCTCGAATCCGTCCATATCGGTTCCTGAAACCACTGCCGCGGACCTCAATCTTTGGGGCTCCCGGGTCGATACACCTGATGAGACCAGTGTGGGAGGTTCGAACTGGAACCGCGTGTGTTGCTTGTTGATTCTGATCCTCTTGCCAGGGCGGTTACGGCCAACGTCCTGTCTTCAGCGCGCCTCGAGGTGGTCGGCGAGGCCGCCAGCGGCGAACAGGCGCTGGCACTGGCTCGTTCCGCTCACCCCACCGTGGCCGTTATTGACGCCGGGTTATCGGGCATCGGTCCGGCCGCCACTGCACGCCGCCTCCGGGAGGAGGCCGACCGCCGTTTGGAGATCGTTGCGGTCGCCTCGTTTGACAACATCGGACGGATCGGAGACATGGTTGCCGCCGGCGCGGCCGCCTATGTGGTCAAAGGCAAGCCGGCCGAGCTGATCGCGGCGGTGAAATCGGTATCGGCGGGGTCGGGATTGCTGTCCACCGAAGCGAGCCGCCCGGTTCTCGAGGAAGTGTCACGGCTGTACGACCGCGAAAGGGTCCGGAATGTCGAGCTGGAGAAAATGGTGTTTCGCCTCGAAGCGCTGTCCGTAACGGATTCGCTGACCGGGCTCAAGAACCACGGATTCTTCTTTGACCGGTTGGCTGAGGAACTCGAGCGGGCGTTACGGTATCGGCGGCCCGTGGCGGTGATCATCGCCGATATCGACAATTTCAAGCTGATCAACGACGCCTACGGACATGCCGCCGGCGACGCTGTGCTCAGGATGTTGGGGGATGTGTTCCGGACACAGTTGCGGGAGGTCGATCTTGCCTGCCGGATCGGCGGCGAGGAATTCGGGTTTGTGCTGCCCGAGACCGACGAAGAGGGCGGTATGCGAGCCGCTGAACGGATTCGGACGGCTGTCGCCGCCTTCCCCATCCCGGATGTCGGCAACGTGACCGTCAGCCTGGGCGTGGCCGTCTTCCCGGTACATGCGACCGAACGCGACGAACTCCTGGAGTCGGCGGACACGGCCCTGTACCAGGCCAAGCATGAGGGCAAGAACTGCTCGAGACTGGCCGGTGACACGTCGACGACCGTGCAGCTCACCCAGGCCCGCCCAACGACCGGACCGGTGGTAGGCGCGCTCCTGGCGGCGTTGCGGATGCGGATGCCGTACCTGGCGGAACACTCGGTGCGGGTCGCCGAGCTTGCCCCCAGCATCGGGGAAGGCATGGGGCTTTCCGTTGCCCGGCTGGCGCGGCTACGGTTGGCGGCGCTGCTGCATGATGTGGGCATGCTGGGCGTACCGGATGCCATCCTCATCAAGCCGGGACCGTTAGATGCCGCTGAGTGGGATGTCCTGCGCGACCACCCTCAGAATGGCTTCGATCTGATCGCAGACGCGGTCCACATCGACGTGGCGGAGGCGGTGCTCTGTCACCACGAGCGCATGGACGGGACCGGGTATCCCCGGGGATTGACCGGCGGAGAGATCCCGCTTTTCTCGAAGATTCTGTTGGTGGCAGACGCCTTTGATGCTATGACCATGCCGCGGTCGTACCAGCGGCCTCTCAACAAGGCCGATGCCGTTGCCGAACTGCGGCGCAACGCCGGAACCCAGTTCGATGAGCAGGTCGTTGAGGTCTTCACCGACCGTCTCGGGGCCGCGCCATCGTCCAACATCCTCGAGTTTCCGCAGCGGGGAGTCGCCGGCTGATTAGGTCTTTGCGCGAGTGTGCTGCCCTATCCGTCCCCGTCGGTTTCTGAAGCAAGAACGGAGTCTTAAGACGGAGGCCTGCTCGACGGGACTAGATGAGGAGGGCGGCCACCAGCAGGAACCCCCCGAATCCGATCGTGTCGGAGATCATGGTCAGGAAGATGCTGGACGCTTGGGCAGGGTCGGCGCCGAGCTTGCGAAGGATCAGTGGGATGCTCGATCCGGCCAGACCGGCCATAGCCACGTTGCCAAAAGCCGCTAAAGCAACCACGACGGAAATCTCCTCCGGCGAACCCACCGACGCAAACACCCCGGTCCGGAGGAGAATCATAGCCAGGACTCCGGCGCCGATTCCGAGGATCAGCCCGTTGAGAACGCCAACGGAGAACTGCCGGCCGATCACCTGGCCGACCTGGCTGCGCGGCACATCGTCGGTAGCCAGAGAACGGATCACCACGGCCAGGCTCTGAAACCCGCTGTTACCGCCCAGCGTTGCGATGACCGGCATCAGGGCGGCCAGGACGGGTTCACGGCTGATGACCCCGGTCTGTTTCTCGACGACGTACGCCACCACCAAAGCCAGCACGAGGTTGAGGCTCAGCCAGGGAATGCGCATCCGGACTGAGCCAATAACCGGGGTGAACACGGTCTCTCTCGCGCCGGCACCGGTGGCAACTGCGAAGTCCTCGGTGGCTTCTGATTGGATCGCCTCGATGAGCTCTTCGTTGGTGACCATTCCCAGCAACCGTTGCTGGTCGTCGATCACCGGAATGCTGAATAGGTGGTACCGCTGGGTCAGCTCGGCGGCCTCCTCACGGTCGGCGTAAGCGTTCACCGCCACCGGATTGTGGGTCATCGCTTCTTCGAGCCCGACTCCGGGGCGTTTGAACACCAGATCGCGAAACGACAAAACTCCCACCAGGCGGTTTCCGTCGTCGACGATGTAGACGTAGGATAGATCTTCGAGCTCCTCGTTCATGTGTCGGACCCGCTCGATCGCCTCTCCGGTCGTCATCCCTACGGGGAGTTTGGCGATCTCGGTGGTCATCAGGCCCCCGGCCGAGTCGTGTGGATACGACAGAAGCCTGCGGACGTCGGCTTCCGCCGGGTCCTCCATAGCCTCCAGGATCCCCTCCCGCGCCTCGGGCTCGAGGGCGGCGATCAGATCCGCTGCTTCGTCGGCCGGCATCTCTTCGAGAAAACCGGCGGCGGTCTCCGGATCGAGCTCCTCGAGGATGTCCGCCGCCAGTTCGTCGTGCATCTCCTCGAGAACCTCGGCGGCATGGTCGGGATGGAGGTCGGCCAGTAGATCGGTGGCAGCGTCTTCGCCGAGTTCCTCGAGGATGTCCGCCGCGTCATGAGGGTCTGCCTCGGCGATGGCCGTCCACTCATCGGCGTGGGTGTCGAGATATTCCTCTACCGCGCGCGGTGAGAGGCGGGCGCGGCGGCGCAGCAGTTGGGCGACCTCGCGCGGCCGACGGGGGCGCAACTTCATGTCGTTCGAGTCCTCGGCACGATGTCCCTCCACCTGACGGGTCTGCGTCAGCGGGCGGGCTTCAGGCTACTGCCTCCGGGATGGCGAACTACTGACTTCGGTGCCGGGAACTGATGCCTACCCGTCGAAGGGTCGAATGCCGGAGACCACCATCGAGAAGGTTCCTCCCGGTGCTTCGTAGGAGACTTGGTCGGCGACTCGGGCACCAAGCAGTGCGCGGCCGAGCGGGCCGGCAGGAGTGGCGAGCAAAAATCCCGGGGCTTTGTTCTCGGCGGGAGCAACGAGGTATTCATACGTTTCACCGGTCGGGTCGGTGACGGTAACGATCGAACCGATTTCCACTTTGCCGGTGTCCTCGGCTTCGCGGACCTCTGCCTTGTCGAGGAGGTGCCGGATCTGACGGATCCGCGCCTCCATCATGCCCTGCTCGTTCTTGGCGGCGTCGTAGTCGGCGTTCTCGCGGATATCGCCATGCGATCGAGCTTCCGCAATCCGTTCAGATATCTCATGCCGGGCCTCCGTCTGCAGGTGGGAGAGTTCATCCTGCAGTTTTTGGTAGGCGGTCGGCGTGAGCCAGGTGGTCTCGTCGGTCATGACCAGGCAGGATAGCTTCATGCAGGACAATTCGACCAAGAAGTTAGGCCCGGCCGTTGGCCTGGCCCTCTTTGCGGCGGCGCTGTGGGGAGTGAGCGGAGCGGTTGCTGCCGATGCATTCTCCGAGGTGGCTCCGCCCCGAGTCGCTCAGGTCCGCTCGTTGGTCGCACTGGCGTTTCTCCTGCCATACGCCTGGCGTCGGGGTCTCCTGCGGACCAGGGGGGCGGGAAGGCAGTTGGTGGTGTTTGGACTGGTTCTCGCCACCGTTCACGTCACGTACTACTGGGCCGTTGAACGACTGGGGGTAGGACCCGGCGTAACCGTTCAGTTCCTGGGACCGATTTTGGTGCTGTTATGGATGGTCGTAGGCCAGAAGCGCCGGGTTCCTCCGCTCATGTGGTTGGCCGGATTGGCGGCGCTGGCCGGAACGGTGATGATAACCCGGGCGTGGGATGTCGGTTCTCTGGATCTTCTTGGAGTTAGCGCCGGCCTCGGCGCCGCAGTCACGTTCGCCGCATATCTGCTCATGGGGGAGCATCTCACGCAACGGCTCTCCCCGGTGACGCTGCTCACCTACGGGTTCCTCGGGGCGGCGCTATTTTGGGCGGTCGCCCAGCCCCTGTGGGCCTTCCCCATGGACCTCTCGACCAAAGCGTGGCTCGAGTTGTTGTGGGTGGGCGTGGGCGGCACGATGGTTCCGTTCCTGGCCACGATGGCCGCCTTGAAGAGGGCGTCGGCCGGGGTGGTCGGAGTGATCGCCTCGATAGAACCGGTCATCGCCGCGGTCACTGCCTGGCTGTTTCTGGCGCAGTCCCTGGCGGCCGTCCAAGTCGCAGGAGGGTTGTTTGTCGTTGGCGCCGTCGCCGTTGTCCAGCGGTGGGGAGTTGCCGACATGGAGACTCCTCTTGATTCAGTGCGGTAGGTTCGGCTGGTGCCATTATCAGAGTTATGCAGATCCGGGCCTCGAGCGGTAACGATCGCCACACGGTTGTGTGGGCCATGTATGCCGCCATCGCCTGAGGAGCTCAGTCCGTGAGGGCCCTGCTCAGGACGGCGAGGCGATCGGGGACCGCCCGGTAGTAGACCCACCGGCCTCGTTTCTCCCGTTCGACCAGACCCGCCTCGTGGAGCACCTTGAGGTGGTGGCTGATGGTCGGCTGGGAAACGCCGATCGGCTCAACCAGGTCGCAGGCGGCGCAGGCCTCGCCTTTGCTGGCGATGAGGCTGAGCAAACGCAGTCGGGCCGGATCCCCCAGGACCCGGAACCATCCGGCGAGCTGGGTCGCCTGGGCTTTATCGAGGGGTTCCTCGACGAGCGGGACGCAGCACTCAACTACGCGTTGCATGACCCGATGATCCCACATATCGATGGTCATCGCTGCGAGAGCCGGTTCTCGACCGCGGGGGATGTGGCAAACTGCCGGTCGGGAAAGGAGGTGATGGTGGAGAAGAGACTGACCGAGTTCTCACACGGCAGCGGTTGAGCGTGCAAGCTCGGCCCCGACGAGCTGGCGCAGGTCTTGCGCCCTTTGCGTAATCATCCCATCACCCTCCACCCCGACCTTCTCGTCGGCCTGTCTTCGGGCGACGACGCCGGCGTCCTGCGGCTGCCCGACGGACGTCTCATGGTGCAGACGGTGGACTACTTCACTCCCATCGTGGACGATCCCGGCGATTGGGGCCGGATCGCCGCCGCCAATGCGCTCTCCGACATCTACGCCATGGGCGGCACTCCGAGCACGGCCCTCCAGCTGATCGGCTGGCCGCGTGGCAAGCTGTCCTTCGACCTGCTCGGCGAGGTGATCCTCGGTGGTGTCGCCAAGTTGGAGGAGGCGGGGTGTCTGCTGATCGGCGGTCATTCGATCGACGACCCCGAGCCGAAGTACGGTTTTTCCGTCACCGGGTTTGTCGAACCCGACCGGCTCACCACCAACGCCGGGGCACGGCCGGGTGATCGGCTGGTGCTCACCAAACCGATCGGTACGGGCATCATCTCAACCGCTATCAAGAACGGTAAGGCCGATCCCGAGGTCGTTGCAGAGGCTATCGAGGTGATGGCAGAACTCAACGCCGCCGCCGCCCGCGTCGTGGCCGCCATCGGTGTGCACGCCGCGACCGATGTGACCGGGTTTGGGCTGCTCGGCCACCTTGGGGGGATGCTGGCCGCCAGCGGTGTAGCCGCCATCGTCGAGCACCGCGCGGTGCCACTCATCGACGGGGCGCGGGAACTCGCCGAGGCAGGCGTGGTACCGGGAGGGACGGGGCGAAACCTGGTGGCCGCCGAGCGGTTTACCGAGTTCGGCGACCTCGACACCGCCGATCAACTCATCCTGGCCGACGCCCAGACCAACGGCGGCCTGCTCATCGCCGTTGCTGCCTCCAAGACCCTGGAGCTGGTCGAAGCCCTCACGGCGGAGGGCGCCAGGGCGGCGGCCATTGTTGGCGAGGTGGTTGAGGATCGTCCCGGCACCATCGGTATTCGCTAGGTGTGTGCTGACAGTCGTCCTGAGAGCCATACACTGACTGTCTTGTGCAAGAGGCTCGAATCCGGTTCGGACCACAAACCTGGGCGCTGACGGTCGCTGTTGCCTTGGTGATGACCGGTGTGAGTCTGGTCGCCCCGATCATCCCGCTATACGCCCTCGAGTTCGGAGTCAGCTACACGGCGGCCGGTGCGCTGATCACCGGTTTCGCCATAGGCCGCTTGATGTTCAGTCTGCTGGGCGGGGTGGCAGGCGACCGGTACGGTGCCCGGCGGGTTGCCGTCGGTGGCGCGCTTCTGCTCACAGTGTCGAGTGTCACCGCTGCCCTGGCCCCTACCTACGGGGTGCTGCTGATCTCCCGGTTCGTCGAGGGGATGGGCTCGGCGATCCTGGCCACAACCGCCTCGCAGTACCTGGTACAGACGGCTCCCAAAGAGCGGCTGGGCCGGACCATGGCCCTCTACCAGACGGGCCTCCTGGTGGGAATCGCCATCGGTCCGTTCCTCGGTGGTCGTCTGGCTGAGTTGGGGGACTTCCGGACTCCCTTCTGGGCGTACTCCCTGCTGGGGCTGGTGGTGGCAGTGCTGGTGACGCTCTTCATCACCGACCTACCACCTTCGGACAAGACCGTCGGTGAATCGTTTCGCGCTACGGGCGACCTTCTGAGAATGCCTTCCTTTCGGGTGCTCTTGTTCGTTGCGTTTTCCCTTTTCTTCATGAGGGGAGGCGCCCGGATCACGCTCTTTCCGCTGTTCGGCAGTGAGGTCGTTGGGCTGAATCCAGCTGAAATCGGCGACGTGCTTTCCCTGTCCGCCGTCGCCAATTTGTTGATCGTCCTTCCGGGCGGTCAGCTGGTCGATCGGATCGGGCGGAAACCGGTAGCCATTTGGGGTTTGATCCTGGCCGGTCTGACCACTGCTGCCTACGGCTTTTTTGATTCGTACGGTTCATTGCTGGTCGTTTCAGGTGCGTTCGGGCTGGCTTCGGGGATTGCGTCGATCCCGCCCACGACGATGGTCGGTGATCTGGCTCCACCGGGGGCGGAGGGTTCGGCGGTCGGTCTGTACCGCACATCGGGAGACCTGGGGTTCATCGTCGGACCATTGTTGATGGGAGCGGCCGCCGACGCCGGAGCCTTCTCGACCGGGTTCATCATCAGTGGCGTCCTGCTGGCCGTGGCGGCGCTGGTGGTGACCAGAATCCCCGAGACCCGTCACGTGGAGGGTACGGTGAGAGACTGATGGCCGACCTCGACCGTTTGGACAAGATCGCCGCCGCGCTCTCGATCGGCACGGTTCAACGCCATATCTTCCTCTGTGCCCAGCAGTCGACGCCGCGTTGCTCGACCGCCGCTGAGAGCGGAGCCACATGGACGTACTTGAAGACGCGGCTCAAAGAACTGGGCTTGGCCAGCGCTCCACCGTTCTGGCGGGGCGATTTTGATGCCGAACCTGCCGACTCAGAGGCCGGGACGGGACGTGTGCTGAGGAGCAAAGTCGACTGCCTTCGGGTCTGTGAGCAGGGACCCATCGCCGTCGTGTACCCGGACGGCGTGTGGTATCACTCGGTCGATGTCGACGTGATGGAACGAATCATCCAGGAGCATCTCATCGGTGGGATCCCGGTCGCCGCGTATGTGTTTGCGGTCGGGCCGGACGGTTCCGGGAGGAAAGATTGAGGAGGGCGCGGTGAACAAGTTCTGGAAACCGGTGCTGATGGCGGCCGCGTTGTGGCGGCTGTTCGGTCCGGAGACCGGGCCCCGGTTTGCGTCCGGCCAAGAGCACCCGCTACGAATGCCGGGGCGCACGGTATTCGTTGGTGACCGGGAGTTCTTCCTTCGTGAGGCGGGACCGCTCGATGGCCCACCGCTGGTGCTGATTCACGGTCTCGGGAACACCTCCTTGGAGAACTGGTACGAGTTGATCAAACGGCTCCAGCATCGGTATCGCATCGTTGCCGTCGACATCCGTAATCACGGCAAGAGTGACAAGCCACGCGAGCGTTTCGAGATCGGCCAGATGGCCGATGAGGTTGCAGGGATGATGGACGCAGCCGGGATCGACCGTGCGGCGGTGGCCGGTTTCTCGATGGGTGGGATGATCACCCAGGAGTTGGCACACCGGCACCCCCACCGGGTGGAGCGGATGGTGTTGATGGGCACCGCTTCCCATCACGCCGATAGTGTCAAAGTGATACGTTGGATCGGCTTCGTGCTGGGACGGGCTATCGAGCGCCTGACCGGCAAGGCTCTGTATCTCTTCACCTACCGGTACATGGTGATGACGGGAACGGTCCCCGCCCGGTACGGCCGATGGTACCGGGAGACCACTCTCGATCGGGACTCCGACCTCTACTACGAGGCGGCCTTTGCGGTGATCAACTTCGACAGCCGCGAGTGGGTGGGACGGTTGGACCTCCCGGCGCTGGTGATCATCTCGGTCAAAGACCAGCTCGTTCCGGTTTCCTCGCAGTACGACCTGGCCGACCGGTTGCAGCACGCCGAAGTGGTCGAGCTGGTAGACGGCGGGCATGAGCATCCGTGGACCCACGCCGATCGGATTGCGGCCGCCATCGACACGTTCATCGGCGGACCGGGTCTCCGGGCGGTAGAGGCCTCGTAGCGGTCGGCGATCCTCACTTCGTATCCTCCCGCGGCGTGCGACGCGGGAGGACGTCGAGCGAAGCAAGGTCGGAGGGGGCTGCTGCTGACTGTCTACTGCTCGCTGCCTGCCTCTCCTGCCATCATGTGCGCATGAGCACTCCACCAGCTATTCAGGACACTTATCCCGACGACGTAGCGCACTGCTACGGGTGCGGCCGGCTCAACGAGCACGGCTACCGGATCAGGACCCGGCCGCACGGCGAAGCCACACTGACCAAGTTTGTGCCCGCGCCGTTTCACACGGCCATTCCGGGTTACATCTATGGGGGCCTCATCGCCAGCTTGATCGACTGCCACTCGACCGGATCTGCAGCCATCTTTGCCATGAAGGATGCCGGACTCGAGATCGGTAGCGAACCTTCACCGCGCTTTCTGACCGCCCACCTCGAGGTCGATTATCTCGCGCCAACCCCACTCGATGGCGTGACGCTGATCGGCCGGGCTGCCGAAGTGAAAGAGCGCAAGGTGGTCGTAGTGACCGACCTCATCGTCGATGGAGAGGTAACCGCCCGCGGGTACGCAGTGTTGGTCAAGTTGCCCGAAAGGATCGTCGACCCTTTGGCCAACCCGTGAGCTTCTCACCCCGGTCCGGCCTTGCTGCGCCATATGCCGGTCTTCTGATGCAAGGGCGGGAGGAGCCGGTGACTCGATTCGAGGGCGGTCATCCCTCTATCCTTTCGGGCGTGAGCTCGTACACCGCCCCGCTCCGTGACATTGCTTTCACCCTCGAGCATCTGGCCGGTCTTCCGGAACTCGCCACCTGGGAGAACTTCTCCCACGCCGATCCCGAGATGCTGTACGGGGCGCTCGACGAAGCCGGCCGGTTTGTCTCCGAGGTCATCGCTCCGACCAACGCGACAGGAGATGAGACCGGCAGCAGACTCAACGACGACGGCACCGTCACCACCCCCGAGGGTTTCAAGGAGGCCTATGCCCGTTTCGTTGAGTCCGGTTGGGGCACGCTTCCCTTCCCCAGTGCGTTTGGCGGTCAGGACCTTCCCTGGGTGATCGGGACGGCGGTTGTCGAAATGCTCAAAGCAGCCAACATGGCGTGGTCGCTCTGCCCGATGCTGACCCACAGCTCGATCGATGCCTTGATGCATCATGGCAGCCCCGAGCAGCAAGCGACCTACCTCGAGAAACTGGTGACCGGCCAATGGACCGGAACCATGCTGCTCACCGAACCGGAGGCCGGATCCGATGTGGGTGCGCTGCGAGTCAAAGCCTCCCCGGCCGGCGACGGCACCTGGCGGCTTCTCGGATCCAAGATCTTCATCACGTGGGGCGAGCACGACGTCGCCGAGAACATCATCCACCTGGTGCTGGCCCGCATTCCGGGCGCGCCGCCCGGAACCCGGGGCATCTCCCTGTTCATCGTCCCCAAGTTCCTGGTGAATCCGGACGGGAGCCTGGGCGAGCGCAACGACATCAAGGCCGTGTCATTGGAGCACAAGATCGGTATCCACGCCAGCCCTACCTGTGTGATGTCGATGGGTGAAGGCGGGGAAGGGGCGGTCGGCTACCTGATCGGAGAAGAGAACCGTGGCATGCACTACATGTTCACGATGATGAACAATGCCCGGCTTTCCGTCGGGGTCGAAGGCTTGTCGATCTCCGAGCGCGCCTACCAACAAGCCCTGGAATATGCCCGGGTGCGGCGTCAGGGAAGAGCGGTTGGAGCTCCCAAGACCGAGAGCTCACTCATCATCGACCATCCCGACATCCGGCGCATGTTGATGACGATGAAAGCCACCATCGAGGCCATGCGTGGCCTCCTGTACCTGACCGCCGCCACCGTCGACCGCTCCCGGCACCATCCTGTTGAAGCGGAACGCCAACGGCATGCCGAACTGCTGGCATTGCTCACCCCGGTCGCCAAAGCCTGGCCGACCGATCGTGGCGTCGAGATGACTTCGCTGGGGATCCAGATCCACGGCGGCATGGGGTACGTCGAGGAGACCGGCGCCGCCCAGCATTGGCGTGACTCCCGCATTGCTCCGATCTATGAGGGAACCAACGGGATCCAGGCCATCGACCTGGTGCTCCGGAAACTCCCGCTGCGCAAAGGCGACGTCGTGCGTGAGTTCTTGGGTCAGGTGTCTGCCCTCGATGCTGAATTGGGAGTAGCCGGCGAACCGTTCGCTTCGATCCGGGCGACGCTAACCGAGGGACGGGTCGCCCTCGCAAGCGCCACCGAGTGGCTGTTGGCATGCGATCACCCCAACGATGCGCTGGCCGGTGCCACGCCCTACCTGGAGCTGTTCGGGACGGTGACCGGGGGATGGCTGCTGGCCAAAGGTGCTCTGGCCGCCGCCAAGAAACTGGAGGAAGGAGACGACGAATTCCTTCGAGCCAGGGTCACCACCGCCCGCTTCTACTGCACCCAGTTGCTGCCACGAGCGGCCGGTCTCGTGCCGGCGGTCATGGCCGGGGCCGGCGATCTGTTTGAGATCGACCAAGAGCTGCTGGGGCCTTGAGGCTCGACCCTGAGCCGGACGCATGTCTCGAGGCCCCGCTGGTGGGGAAGCGCAGAGCCGGAATCTTGATCAGGGTCGCTCAGCTCCTGCCGCTACAGCAGCAAGGCGATCGAGTTGTCGAGCCCGGTCGGGACCCGGTCCGGCGGTCGGAGCGGTCTTCGATTACGTCCAGTGTCCGGCTCCGGGTGTCCTCGAGCAACCACAGGGCCGCCCCGGGTTCGGGTGGGATTCCCGGAAGAGCGGCGACCATGAGGTCGCGATCTGTCATCGCGCCAAACCTATCGAACGGCTCGGCAGGCTGGCGGCCGGCGGCGCGCGCTCGGACCGTCGATCAGTGTTCGTGACCGCTGTGGTCTTCGTGACCGGTGTTGTCTTTGTGGCCGCTGTCGATCTTGATCAGCCCCGCTTGCTTGGCAACCACGACGGCGATCCCGACGATCAACAGGATGAGGAGTAGTCTTTTCAATGCTGGCCCTCCTTGGAATCCACCTTCGAATCCTATGCGTTTCCAGGTCCGGGTGTGATCACCCCCCCGGCAACAACCGCAGGTGCCCCTCGGCGTCGGCCTGGATGGCAGGCCGTTCCCACAGGAGCGGTTGTGTTTCGTTGACCACCCACAGGTCGGCCATGTCGATGTAATGCTTGTGGAAGGCGTGGCCGGACTGGCCTGTCGTGTGCACCGCCCGCGATCGGGACAAGTCGTCGAGGTCGACGATCATTCGCATCGAGGGTAGAGCCACGACCTCATACCCTTCGGCGGCGCTCCAGGTTGTGGCGTTGACGGCGTCGCCACCGCCGGAAGTCTCGAACGGACCCCGGTTGAACAGCCACTCGATGGGAGCGATGCCTGATTGCCCAAACGGTGCATTGCGGAACGTGGCGGTATGCAGTTGGCCCCACCTCCAGTCATTCGGGTCGCTTCCCAGCGTGTCGACCATCTCGTTCCACGCTTCACGCAGAACAATCTCGAGGATCGCGTCGCGCTCTTCGACGTTGTTGGTTGCCTGGCTGTCCCACCATTCGTTGGTGGGGACGGTCAGGATGGACCGGAGCGCTTCGAAGTAGCCGTCTCGACCCACCGGCCAGTAGTCCTTCGGTAGATCGTCGTGGAAGGTCGTTGCCAACAGATGCCGCCATACCGCCGCGTACAGGGCGCTGTGGGGGGAATCGGCGTCCTGCTGGAAGGGCCGAGCCTGCGAACCCCAGTCGGCGAGCAATTCCTGGGCCGCCACGACCTCCGCCAAGGTGCTCTTGACCGAGGTGAGGTAGGGGATGATCTCTTCGGCCATGAGGTTGCGGTTGTCGCGTTGCATGTCTTCGACCATCGAAATACTGATCGGTCCTTCGGCTCCCTCGATCAGGTCGATGATGCGTTGCGCTCGCGTTCCGTACGCCCATTCTCGGGCCAGGAAATACGGATAGGAATCGTCCACAACGGCATTGTTGGCGGTGACGATGTACCCCTCCGGTGGGTTGTAGCGATTGGGGAGTTCGTCGAAGGGAATGAAACCGGTCCACTCGTACTGGTTGGTCCAGCCCGGCACCGGGATGCGCCCGTCACCGTCGGCGCGGATCGGGATTCGCCCGGGCATCTGGTAACCGATGTTCCCGTCGATGTCGGCGTACACGAAGTTCTGGGACGGGACGTCCCACTTGCTGAGGGCCTGGCGGAACTGGTCCCAGTTGTCGGCCCGGTTGATCCCAAGAATGGCTTCCACCATCCGGGTGGGCTCGAGGGCCGTCCACCGGAGGGCAATGGCGTATTCATCGGGCAGGTCGAGGGCGGTGCCCTCGTCGAGGTCTTCCAACTCCCCGTAGGTGTCGGAGATGATTGGGCCGTGCCGGGTGCCCCGCACCTCGAGGTCTTTCTTCTTTCCGCCGGCGATGATCAGCGTTTCGGTATGGACGTCCATGTCGACCCACTGGCCGTTGACCTCGTACTGGTTCGGGTCGTCGGGGTTCAGCTTCTCGATGTAGAGGTCCTGCACGTCGGCTGCCAGGTTGGTGACCCCCCAGGCGATCCGGTCGTTGTGTCCGAGCACAACCGCCGGGATGCCGAGCAGCGAGAAGCCCGCCACCTCGAGGTCACAGTCGGGGCCGACGGGTACGCAATGCAAGCCGATTTCATACCAGATCGACGGCATCCGGATTTCCAGGTGGGGGTCGTTGGCGAGGATCGGGCTTCCGGTCTCGGTGAGTGCCCCGGATACCACCCAGTTGTTGGAGCCGATATCGGCCCCGGAGATACCGAGCAGATCATCGAGCAGGCCGGTCCGGTCGGCCACGACCGCCAGCAGATCCGTCGGCGCGGCTACCGGCTCCCGAGCGCCGGCGGTTGCCGTCGTTCCACCGCCGCCCGGGACGATCACCGGACGGTCGTCGGGGTATACCGGGAACAGATCGTCGACCCGGTCGGCGCCAACCGCTTTTGAGATGACGGCTCGGGAAATCTCCACGTCTATGTTGCTGCGGAGATCCCAGGCCATCGCTTTGGCCCACACGAGCGTGTCGGCCGGTTCCCAGGGCAACGGCTTGTATGAGGCGTTGGTGAGCTTGAGTACCGAGTATTCGAGGCCGAGGCGGATGCTGGTCCGTTCCTTCATGTAGGCGTTGACGCCGTCGGCGTAGGCGATGAGGGCGTCCCGGGAGTCCTGAGGCATCGTGGCGAACTCCTCGTCGGCGATCCGCGACCAACCGAGAGTGCGGAGAAAGGCATCGGTGTCGATCACGGACTCTCCGACGAGTTGGGCCAGGCGGCCGTGCCCGATCGCCCTCTGAAAATCCATCTGCCAGAACCGATCCTGCGCGTGTACGTAACCCTGGGCCAGGAAGAGATCGTGGATCGTTTCCGCATAGATATGGGGGATCCCGTTGGCGTCCCGGTAGATGTCGACCGGGCCGTCCAGGCCGGCGTTCTCGAGGACGGCTTCCCCGTCCGTGCGCGGAAACGCCAAACGGCTCAGCGTGAAGGTGGCGGCCCCGACGATCAGCACCAGGATCACCAGGATGGTAAGGAGGCCCTTGAGAAGCGATCGGAGGACTTGCATCAGGTTGCGCAGAGTAGAGGCTGAAACGACCGACGACCATTCGAAGCCCCCCTGCCTGGTAGGTAAGTCATCCGGAGGAGAAGCGGGATGAGGAGAACGGCGGCCCGGATGCTATCCATCCCGGCAGTGGTGTGATCCTGCCCGGCCCCACGGCGGCCTTGCCCGTGTACACCGGGTCCAGCATCAACCCTTCCAGCTTGCCGAACAGTGAGATGGCCTCCATCGCCTCCGGCGTGACCGTTCCGTAGGAAGGTCCGGCGTAGGCGCCGACCACTTCGACCCGACTATCCAGATCGTTTGTCTCGAGGTCCATTCGGGTGGCCACCTGTCTCGATAGCCGTCGCACATCATCGGCCACCCGTTCGGGCGCTGCGTCTACGTCGATACCGATCACCCGTGGGTCGGGCAGGTAGGCAGCACCACCTACCACCATGCCGGCCTGCGTCCCGGCCGAGCCGCTGGCGTGGACCACCGCCGCCGGCGTGTCCATCTGGTCGGCGATCTCCCGGGCGGTTCGCACGTGCCCCAGCGCCCCGGTCACCGACGAGATTCCATAGGGGATCACGAACGGCTGCTTGCCTTCTGAGTGCAACCCGGCGGCGATGGTCTTGATGACTGCCTCCTGGTCGTCTCGTTCCGAACAGGCATGGACGTGGGCGCCGAAGAGCCGGGTGAGGAAGTAGTTGCCGCCTTGGCGGTAGTCGGGGGTATCAATTCCGAAGCGGTCGGTGATTACTGCACAGTGGCATTCGAGCCCCAACGATGCGGCGGTCCCGGCGAGTTGCCGCATGGCGTTGGACTGGGTGACGCCGATCGAGACCACCGCGTCGGCACCTGAGGCGACGGCTTCTGCCAATACGTATTCGAGCTTGCGGACCTTGTTCCCGCCCCCACCGGCTCCGGTCAGGTCGTCCCGTTTCACGAAGATTCGGGGACTATCGAGATGCTTGGTCAACCTGCGGCAGAACTGGACGGGCGTCGGGAGCACCGCCAGTTCGAGGCGGTCGATCGTGTCCAGGTCGAGCATCAGCGCACCTCGAGGCTGGCAGCACTCGTGGCGATCTCCTCGAGGGTGGGGACACCGGCCGCCCGTCCGCATCCGGCCAGCAGCGCCCCGGCGGAAATGGCCATCCGCAGCACCTGCTCCGGCGCCCAGTCGGACGCCAGGCCGTAGGCACACATCGCCGCCAACACGTCGCCTGCGCCGGTACCGTCGATCGGGGTGATCGGAGGGGGAGCAGCCCGGTAGGTTCGATCCTTCCACCACATCGCGACGTCCCCCGATCCGCCGGTCAGGAACACCGGGTGGCCGGTGCCGCTCAGATCGTGGGCCTCCGATTCATCCGGGTGCTCATGACGTGACCACACGACGAGCGACGAGGCTTGGGCCGTCGCCGGGCCGGCATCCAAACCCACCACCGGGACACCGCGCCGGCCGGCTTCCGCAGCCACCAGCGCCCCCGCATCACCTGAGTAGCCGTCCACGAGCACCACCTCGACCCCCTCCCAGCTGTGCTCCGGTACTTCCTGCCAGCGAGCCCCGCCGTATCCGGTCGAGAGAATGGTGCGGTCCCCATCCGGGGTGATCATCACCACGCAGTGAGGGGTCCGGGCGGTGGGGTCCCGCCTCACCCGGCTGAGATCGAGATGGGGCCGTGCCATTGTCGCCAGTAGCCACTCGGCCAGCGGGTCGGGGCCCAACGTGTGCCCGATGAGGGTGGTTTCGGTTCCCCAGGTGGCCAGGGCCACCGCGGCGTTGCCCCCACCTCCGCCGTAGAGGATCTGCCAACCGTCGGAGATGAGATCATCGCCGGGAACCGGCAACCGGGCGACGGTGTGCACGAGATCGGGGTTCAGGGAGCCGTAGCAGAGGGCCTTCACGGTGAGGTCAAGGCTAGATGGCGGCGACCCCGTCCGCTCACCCCGACGGGCATCTCCCTTTCCAGGTGTCGGGCTTGGCGATAGGGGCGACTCTTCGCCTTGCCCCGCACGTGTGCTCCACTCGCCGAGCCGGGGGATCTGTCGAAGCGAAGCGAGGACTGAGGGTGCCGACCGAGATAACACCTTCCCCGGGGGCGGTGTCCTAGCGCCAGTGGACCGGTCGTCCGGCCGGGAACACGTTGACCCAGGGGACCCCGGGCGGGACGGTGAGCAAGGAACCGTCGGGGTAGCCCAGCTCAAACGGCTCTCGCACCGAGGACCGCGACCAGCGGCCGTCGAGCACCCGGCCCTTGGTGAAGACCAGCACCCGTCCGCTCCCGACGGTGTCGAGGGCTGGGACCGGTGAGCCGATCACTCCGTCCGGTGGGAGCGCCTCGTAGACGGGAGCGATGATCACCACAACAGTGTCGACGGTGATCTGCCCGGTCCGGCCGTCCTCATCGACCCAGGTCTGGGGCACTTCGTTCAAGCGGCTTCCATAGTGCGTGCCGTCCCAGGTCCAGGTGACGGTGATCGGATCGGACCAGGCCAGTGAGATGGTGGAAGCGAGAGGCGCATCGGTGCGCACGAAGGGAGCCCACGCGAAGAGGTCCGGCGGAGGAACGTCCGGGTAGCCGCGCCCATCGGCTTCGGCTCGCAGCGCTCCGGTGTCGGCGTAGAGGTTGTAAGGAGCGGCCCGGGTGGGGATGCGCCGAAGAGCCGGAGGGGCCGCATCCCTCTCCCGGAGGAGCGGCACCCCGCCGGCACCGATCAGGTCGAGGATCCACGGTTGCCCACCGCTCGCCACCATCGTCGCCCCCAGCGGGAGGAGCAGCCCGGTGTCGGTGGGCCGCCCCGAGCGGATCGGACCGGCATAGGAGCTGTCGCTCTGATGGAACAGGCCGATCCAGCGGGTGAGCCCTCCCTCCACCAGGGTCTCGACAAGAGCATCCGCCTCCTGGACGCCCGATTGTGGCCGAGCCCCCCGGGCGTTGTCGATCTTGAGGGCGACCACCCGTCTCCACACGTGGTAGGGGTCGGAGACCGGGAGGCCGTTGAGCGGCTCGTAGCGGGTCGGGACGGTGCGCGGACTGAGCCCGAAGGCGCGTGTGAGAAAGGTTGCCATCTGGTCGCGACGGACCGGGTCGTTGGGACAGTAGCGGAGCGGCTCGCCTGCGCATCCAACAGTGACCCGCCAGCCGTACAGGCGCTCCACAAAGGGCTGAAACCAGGCATCGGGCGGCACGTCGGTGAACGATCCCTGGACGGTGTCGTAGGGGATTGCGTTGGGTATGGCCCGCACCAGCACTGCGGCCATCTCGGCCCGCGAAACCGGGGCGTCGGGCCGGAAGTTGCCGTCCGTGTACCCGGCCACGATGTCGAGTTGTGCCAGCCGCTCGACGTAGGGTCGGTACCAGCGATCTGCCGGCACGTCGGGGAAGAGCCCCCGATACGCCCCCAGCGAATCCTCATCGCCCAGGGCCCGCACCAGGAATGCCGCCATCTCGGCTCGGGTCGTGGCCCGGTTCGGACAGAACTCGTTGGGAGCGCACCCGGTGGTGATTCCGGCCGCCACGACCGCCTCGATGTTGGGCTCGAGCGGATTGTGGTCGTCGTCGAGGAACGTTCCACCCGGGGGCACAACGTCGTCGGATGCCAGAGCGGGCACGTTGAGGGTGGCCACCAAGAGGGCCAACATCGCCGGCAGCAGTCTCAACCGTGGGTTGGCACGCCACGTCCTCATCGCTGCATCTTCCCATCCCCCGGGAGTACCTCCAAGAATGACCGGTTGGCACCGGAATCGGGTCGAGCCTCACCGGGACCTTCCGGTGCTTCCCACCGGGGCCAGGCTGTGGCGGGTAGACCCCTTCCTGCCCCGGTTGGGATGTCACACAGTCGTGCGGTCGTTAGTAGCCTTTCCGACCATGTCCGGACGGTTCATCCTTCTCCTGGTGTTGGCCCTCTCGGTGGCCGCCTGCGGTGACGGCTCCGGGAACACCACCACAACTGCCGCGGTGAGCACGACCGCCGAGACGCTCACAACTACCGCTCCCCAGGGGACCGGCGCCATCGAAACCACCACCACCAGAGTCGAGACGACCACCACAACGAACCTTCCCGCAGTGGCGGTCATCGATATCGTGGTGGACGGCGGGACGGTCGAGCGAGTGGAGCGATTCGACGTGGCGCTCGACGGGGCGGTCCGGATGACCGTCACTGCGGATGTCTCGGATGAGGTCCACGTGCACGGCTACGACATCCACGCCGATGTCGCCCCCGGCCAGGCGGCCGTGTTCGAGTTTGACGCCACGATCCCGGGTGTGTTCGAGGTCGAGATGGAAGGATCGGGTGTGCTCATCGGCGAGCTTCAGGTGGCTCCGTGACCCGGCGGGCCTGGATCATCACCATGATTGCCTTGATGATCGCAACCATTCCGGCGCCGGCGCTGGCGCACGGTATCGGTGGCCGAGCCGACCTGCCGGTCCCCATTGAGTTCTTCCTCTACGGTACCGCGGCAGTGCTGGTCGGCTCGTTCATTGCCCTGGCGGCGCTCTGGCCCGAGTCGCGGCTTCAGGACGGACCGCGCCGGAAGCTGGTGACTGCCAAGCCGATCGCTTGGCCGGGCAGGATCGTGGCCGTGATCGGCGTCGTCGGGTTGCTGCTGGTGCTCGTCGCCGGGCTGGTCGGTGTCCAGAACAGCTCCCGCAACGCGGCCCCGGTGCTGGTGTGGGTGGACTTCTGGCTGGTGGTCCCGTTTCTGGGCGCTCTCACCGGCAACCTCTACACGTATCTGAACCCCTGGCGGACGATCGGGTCGGTGATCCCAACCGAAGAGCGCTCGGAGCTGCTCGACCGCTGGGGGGTCTATCCGGCCGCCGGCGCCCTGCTCCTGTTCACCTGGCTGGAGCTGGTGTCCGCGGATAGCGGGCAGCCGCGTACCCTGGCCATAGCCGCCCTCATGTACTCGGCCTACGCGTTCGGATTGATGGCGTGGGCAGGACGCTCTACCGGGTTGCAGATCGGCGACGCGTTCACCATCTACAACCGGCTGATCAGTGCCATCTCGCCGTTTGGGCGGGACGGGGACGGGCGCTGGGTCCGGCGCGGATGGATCCGTGCCCTGCCGATGCTTCCGCAATGGCGCGGCTTGACGTTGTTCGTGGCGCTGATGATCGGCACGGTCAGCTACGACGGGCTATCGGGCACCGAATGGTGGCGCAACCTGCTCGGGTCGTTCTCGGGAGCGGTATGGGCGGAGACGGTCGGTTTGCTGGCCGTCTCGGCGGTGATCGGCGCCGCATACTGGGTGGCCTCATGGGGGGCGGTCAAACTTGCCGAAGACGATCGAAGCCCTGGAGAGGTGGCCGCCTCGTTCGCCCACACCCTGGTCCCGATCGCTCTGGCCTACGCTTTTGCTCACTACTTCACCTTGGTGTTGTTCGAAGGTCAGTTGTTGTTGTCGGCGCTGAGCGATCCGTTCGGTCGGGGTTGGGATCTCTTTGGGACTGCCGACCGGGCCATCGATTACTGGATGTCCCCGACGGCCATCTGGTACGTCCAGGTAGCCGCCATCGTTGGTGGGCACCTGACCGGGGTGGTACTCGCCCACGATCGGGCCTTGGCGCTCTTTAATCCGGTTCGCGCGGTCCGTTCTCAATATGCGATGCTGGCGCTGATGGTGGCGTTGACTTCACTCGGCTTGACCATCCTGGCGGCGGGATGATGCTGCATCCGGTCCTGGCCCACCAGGGCGGTTGGGACGAAGTCCTCTACGTGGCCATCCCGGCCTTGGTTCTCCTCTACGCCTTGCGCAAGGCCGAGAAGCGCGCCCGCGCCGATGCCGAGGCGAAGCAAGCGGAGCAGACAGCCGCCCAAGAACCCACCCCGGGGGAGTAGCAGTCTCACCGCCCGTGGGTCCTGCCCCCGGCATGAACAGCCACCGTGGGGAGGCCAAGGGGGACACTTTGATCGATCTGCGGGTCGAACGCCCGTCGTTGGAAGACCGTTTCCTCGAGATAGCCAACCTGGGCGGCACGCCATGAACGCCTTTGCCGCCCACTTCTCTTTCGAATTCCGCGCCGGAGTCAGCAACCGGGTGCTGCTGTTCCTGAACTACCTCTTTCCGCTGGGCCTCTACCTGATGTTGGGGTTCATCCTGACCGGGCTCAACCCCTTCTTCCAGGACGTCATCATCCCCGGGATGGTGGTCATCGCCGTGATGGCCGCCTACCTGTTGGGACTTCCCGAACCGCTGGTCGGCGCTCGCGAGGCGGGCATCTTCCGGAGTTTCAAGATCAATGGAGTACCGCCCTCATCGATCCTCACCATCCCGGCTTTGACCACCGGTGTGCACACGGTGATCGTGGCGGCCGTCATCACCGCCACCGCTCCGCTGCTCTTCGACGCCCCATTGCCGGTCAATTGGATCGGTTTTCTGGTTTCAGTGATCGCCATCATCGTCGCTACCGCCGGCATGGCCGTCGTGATAGGCGTGGTCTCAGCCAACTCGCGGGTAGTGATCCTCTGGTCGCAGCTGATCTTCATTCCGTCGATGATGCTGGGCGGGATCATGATCCCTTACGGCGAGCTGACTCCCGGCGTGGCCAAAGCCTCCCAGCTGCTGCCGGCCACGCAGGCGATGAACGCTCTCCGTGGGCTGGCAATGGGCGAGATCGCCGCCTTCGACCCGTGGGTCTCGGTCGTGTCGCTGCTGGTCTGCGGCGTCGTCGGGTTCGGGCTGGCGCTGTTCTTGTTCAGCTGGGATCGTCACAACACATTGCGGCGCGGCCATCCCGCGCTTGGTTTTGTGGTCTTGGCGCCCTTGGCGATGACCTGGTTGTTCTGACACCGTTGCAACCAAACCAGAAATCTGGTGCTGCGAGCGGATCGAGCCTCCCCTATCATGTCGGACCACATGTCCGACCAGTTGATCGCTGCTGCCTCGGAAGCCCTCGGTGGGGTCCCCGCCGGGCTGGTCCGCCGCTCCGCCCAGGCCCGCGCCCAGGCGCGAGGTGTGAGCCTGGAGGCGGTTCTCCAGTCGTGGGCCGGTGGCGCTGCCCTGACGGCGGCCCCGGCACCTGCTCCCGCCCCCGCCACCCCCGCCGGGTCCGCTCCGCAGCCTGAGCCGGTGGCCGCCGCTCCTGCCCCGCCTGCCCTGGCCGTCGCCGATGCGCCCGTTCCGGCTCCGGTGGCCGTCCCCGTGCGGTTGCTCGAACCGGCCGGGGCCTTTGAACCTGCTCCGCTGGGCGACCGGGTCCGTTTGGCGGCCGCCGGCGGCGGTGCCATGGGCCTGTTGCTCGGTGTGGTGCTGGCCCTGGCCGTCTCGCCGCTGTTGCTGGACCGGGCAACGGTCATCGGCGAAGGACCCTATCGAGCGGGCGTGGAAGTCACCCTCACCTGGATGATCATCGTGACCGCCGTCGCCTCGGCTCTGTTCGGGTCGCTGATTGCCGTCGCCTCCCGGCTGATGCCCAGCTGGTTTCATCCGGAGATGACTCTGCGGGGATCACCTCACGGTACCGCCTGGTTGGGAGCGCTCATCGGCGCCGTCCTGGGTGTGATCGCCGCGCCCCTGACGAGTGGTCTAGCCGGCGAGACGATCGAGACGGGGGTGGTGCTCTCAGTGCGCGGAACCTTCCTGGCCGTGTTGGTCGGCGGAGCGATCCTGGGGGCGGTGGTGGCGGCTGCGGTCCAGTTGCTCGGTGAGCCGGTCGCCTTGCCCGCCGACGTCGAGGAGGAATCGACCGCGGTGCGGCGCCGGTTGACCGGCTCGGTCCTGATACCCCTGGCCGCGCTGGGCGCCATCGCTCTGCTGGTGCTGCCGTTTGCGCTTCTGTTGCTGGAGTTTCACGTCGCCGCCCCGGCTCTGGCGATCGTTGTCTCCGCCGGCATCCTCACCTTTGCCTTTCTCGCCGCCAACCAACCCGGACTGAAGATAACGCGGGGCGAATTCATCCTGGCCGCGGTCGGCGTCGGGATCGTGCTCCTGTTCATCGTGCTGGCGGTCATCAACTGGGGTATCCCCGAGGAGGCGCCCGGGGAGGGGGCCGGGGCTCTGCTGCGCTGGATGCTCGTCTAGGAAGGGCGATTCCCCATCGGTGACGATTGCGCGGCGGGACCCCGGCGGATAGCCGGGGTCCCTTTTCAGTGTCGGCGCCGGATGAGTTGTCGTTGCCGGAGCGGCTCCTAGGAGTCGTCGTCGGAATCGTCACTCTCGGAGTCGTCGCCCGAATGACCGGACGAGTCGTCGTTGGCGTCGTGGTTTCCGGAGTCATCATCGGAACTGCCAGAGGACATTTCGTCGGAATCGTGGTCGGAGTCGTCGTCCGATTGGATGGAGGAGTCGTGGTCGGAATCGTCATCGGTGAAGTCGTCGTCCGAACGGCCGGACGAGTCGTAGTCGGAATCGTCATCTTTGGAGTCGTCGGCCATCTCCGCCCTGACTCTCGTCTTCACCACGCCGTCCTCGAGTTCGGCCTGGAAGCCAATCCGTTCGATCCCGTTGACGAACTGGACTTCAACTTCCTGCCCGTTGGCTTTCTCGACCTGAGGGGTCCAATCGGTGCCGGCGGCAACGCTGGCGACCGAGAGCGACGCTCCCGACTGATTCACGGTCACCTGCCCCGCCGTTCCGGCGTCGTAGGTCTGCGACCCGGTTGCTGCACTCTGCACCAGGGTTGTTGATGTCGACGTCGACGATGACGACGAGGACATGTCGTCCGAACTGGCCGATGCCAATCCGGCGATGAGCATGGCTGCCAGCACTGCCGTGCTGAAGATGGAAAGACGCTTGATCATGGTTGACCTCCCTTGTGGCTAATTGGTCGAGACCTATCGTGCCGGGAGGGAGGTTGTGGCCACACCAGCGGAGTGTTAAGGATTTGCCAAACCTCGGCTGCCGGCGGGATCAAAGCACGATCGGATCGATGCGATGCTGGGCCGTCAGCTTCCTATTGAGAGCCTCGATGACCTCATTGAGCTCGGCCACCCGGCCGGCCGCTATCTGCATGTCGGGCGAATCCTTCAGGCGCGCCAGCTCAGATCGGATGGTACGGCGCAACTCGGCGGCGGCGTCCTCCAGGATGAACCGCCGCAGCCACTCCTTGACCCACCAGTCCGGGTCGTAGCCGCCCCGTCCAGACCGCGAAGTAGTTGCCCGGATCCGGGAAGGTGGTCGAACTCCCCTCGTTCGGCGGCTTCCCGAATGCGCCGCTCGGCCAGCGCCTCCCAGAATTCGATCGGTCGATCGCCCATCGGGGGCGATCGTATCGCATCTGCTGAGATGCCTCCAGAAGCGCTCGAGGTCAGCATGCAGCAGCTAACTCGGTGGTGTCACACATCACCCCGGCACAAACACGTACGAGAGGAGCCGTCTCGACAGATTCGAAGCGCGGGAAACCGGGCAGGTAGGAGCTTGCCATGGAGGTTGGCAAGTTGGCCACATTACCGATGGGCCGCGCTCGCCACGAAGAGGCCGGCATTGTCCACGTGTTGTTCGAGACTCACGCGCATACGCCGGACACATGAGGGAGCCGGCTCGCCCTGCCGGCCCGGGGGGAGACACATTGCGAACTGCCAACGTCTTCTACGTCCGTAACTGCCGTTCCATCGCTTCCCAGCGCTGCTCGTCGTTGTACCAGCGGAACCAGATCACGGCGATGATCACCCACAAGTAGAGCCCGCCGACCAGTTTCATGATCAGCCCGGCCACCGTCTGGTCGGTGATCGTGTCGAAGCCCCACAGCTTCGGGAAGGTCTCGTAGATCTTGTAGATCGGCCTCGTCCCGAACGTCAGGAACGAGGCAGGGACGGTGGGGATGATCGAGTGGAGGAACAGGTAGAACGCCTGGGCCGGGGGGGCGATGCGGGGCACGGCCGGGAGCGGGCTGAGTATCGGCATCCACATGAACATGGCCGAGGCGAAGAACACGGCGTGGATGAGGAAGTGGGCGGGATCCGATTCCAGCATGAGTTGGTTGACTGCCGGCCAGTGGATACCGACCAGCACCAGGCTGTAGAAGAAGAAGGCGGGAACCGGCCGGGAGAGCCGGCGCACGATGGGGAGCACCCGGGGATTCCCGACGATCATCTCCGCCAGCCAGCGGGGCGTTCCGAGCAGCAGCATGGGTGGGACCACCAACCCGATGATCAGGTGCTCGATCATGTGGAACATGAACATCGATTCTTCGGCGAGATCGTGCACGGGCCACCCGCTGGCGACCCACACCGCCGCCACCCCGCCCAGGAACCAGGCGACCTGTCGTAGCGTGAACGGGGCGATTCCCTTGGGGACCTTGAAGGGGCCGATCCGCACCACTGCGTAGAGGTACCCGACGGTCAGGGCCGCCACCAACACCAGCACGTCGTAGTGCACGTTGAAGGGGGCCACCTGGGTGAGGTTGAGATGGGCCGGTTGCACTAGCGGTCCGCCGGGCTATCCGAAGCGCGGAACGATCAAGAAGGTGACCAGCACCACCGCATAGATCATTCCGGCCAACAGGAACCCGGCGCCGAAGAAGCCGGTCAGCAACCGTTTCTCGTACTTGAGGTGCATGTAGTAGCCGACCACCAGACCGAATTTGATGGCCGCCAGCAATAGCAGCGCCGGGGTCACCAGCTTCCCGAGGGTCGGCTCCGTATAGTACAAGGCCACCTCGATGCCGGTGAGGGCCCCCAGCAGCACCGCGATCTGTACGTACTGGCGGGGGGTCGGATGGTGATGCGCTGTGGTTTGTGCTTCTCCGCTCACGCCGGCTCCTAGGGGATCAGGTAGACGACCGTGAAGATCACGATCCAGATGATATCGACGAAGTGCCAGTACAGCCCGACCAGCTCCAGGTTGAGGCCCTTCGCCTCCGACAGGCCGTCTTGGCGGCGCGAGATCCCGTACAGGGAGAGCAGCATGATGATCCCGATGACCACGTGCGTGCCGTGGAACCCGGTGAGTAGGTAGAAGCCGGAGGCGGCGGCGTTGGTGCGCATGGTCATGCCTTCTTGCACGAACGTCGAGAACTCGAAGACCTGCCCGCCGATGAACACCATGCCCAACATGGCGGTGGCCAGCAGCCATGAACGGGTGGCCGGCTGGTCCTTGCGGCTCAGCGCATTGTGGGCCAGGACCATGGTCAGCGAGCTCATCAGCAACACGAACGAGCTGACCGACGTGAATGGGATGTCGTAGAGGTCTCTAGGGATGGGTGGGGTCAGCCCCTCCCTTCCCTTGAAGAGCAGGTACGTGGAGATGAAGGCCCCGAAGAACATGAACTCGGACGCCAGGAAGACCCACATGGCCAGTTTGCGATTATCGACTCCCAGGCCCTCGTGCTCATCGTGGTGACCCAACTCATGGGCGAGGTCGGCCATCAGCCCTCCTCCCCGAACGGTTCCGGTTCGCTGGGTTCCTGTGCCCACCCGATGAACGACGTCACCGTCGCCAGCAACCCGACGACCAACAGGGCCAGGCCCCACACCTCGCCGTGATAGACGATCCCGTAGCCGACCAGCGGCAGGGACAAACCCACGGCGATTGGGAAGTACGACGGGGCCGGGAGGTGGATCGGCCGATCGGGATGGCGGCCCGTGTGCTCCAACTCCGCCACCAGCGCATCGGCGCCCTCACGCCGCACTGGACGCTCTTCGTCGTCTTCGGTGTATTTCCTGTGCCAGAAATCGTCGAGTGAAGTAACGGTGGGAATTTCGGCGAAGTTGTACTGGGGGGGTGGCGAGGGGATCGTCCACTCGAGGGTGCGGGCGTCCCACGGGTCGATGCCGGCTTGGACACCACGACGCCGGGAAACCACCCAGTTCCACATGAACACCAGTATCGACGTGGCGATGACGAACGCCCCGATGGTGACAACCATGTTCCAGGGGCCCAGGTTGGTATCGGCGGCGTATTGCCAGGTCCGCCGCACCATGCCCTGCAAGCCCAACCAGTGCATGGGCGCAAAGGTCAGGTTGAAGCCGATGAACATCAGCCAGAAATGGAGCTTGCCGAGCTTTTCGCTGTACATCCGGCCGGTGAGTTTGGGGAACCAGTAGTAGAGCCCGGCGAAGATCCCGAAGATGGCGCCGCCGAACAGCACATAGTGGAAGTGAGCGACGACGTAGTAGGTGTCGGTCTGCTGCCAGTCGGCCGGGACGACCGAGTGGGTGACTCCGGACAGCCCGCCGATGGTGAACATGGCCACGAATCCGATGGCGAACAGCATGGGCGTGGTGAACCGTAATCGGCCCATCCACATGGTCCCGAGCCAGTTGAAGATCTTGATCCCGGTCGGGATGGCGATCGTCATCGTCGACAAGCCGAAGGCCGCCTGGGCTACCGTCCCGATCCCCGACGAGAACATGTGGTGGGCCCACACGCCGAACCCGAGGAAGCCGATGGCGGCCCCCGCGAACACAACCGCCGCGTAGCCGAACAGCGGCTTGCGGGAGAACACCGGCAGCACTTCTGAGACAATTCCCATGGCCGGCAGGACGAGGATGTAGACCTCGGGATGGCCGAACAGCCAGAAGAGGTGCTGCCAGAGGATCGGGTCGCCACCATTGGCCGCCTGGAAGAACTGGGATCCGAACTGGCGATCGAAGGTGATCATCCACAGCGCCACGGCGATGATCGGCAGCGAGAAAGCCAGCAGGAAGTTGACGACCAGCGACATCCAGGCAAACACCGGCATGCGCAGTAAGCGCATGCCCTTGGCGCGCAGGTTGAAGATGGTGGTGATCAGGTTGACCGACGACAGAAGCGAGGCGAGTCCGATGATCTGCAGCCCGATCGACCAGTAATCCAAGACGGTACCGACCGAGTACTGCGACTCGGTGTTGGGGGCGTAGCCGAACCAGCCTGCGTTGGGCGCCGACCCCAGTCGGCTCACCTCATCGGCGAGGAACCCGCCCGCCGGAGCGCCGGTGGTGCCGAACAAGAACGTCGAGTAGAGGAAGATGCCGCCGAACAGGAAGACCCAGTAGCTGAGGGCGTTGAGCCGCGGGAATGCGACATCGCGGGCGCCGATCATGAGCGGCAGCAGAAAGTTCATGAAGGCGGCGCTCATCGGCATGATCACCAGGAACACCATGGTGGTTCCGTGCATGGTGAACATGGCGTTGTACTCGGCCTGGGAGAGGAATTGGCCTTCCGGCCCGGCCAGTTGG
Source organism: Acidimicrobiia bacterium (assembly GCA_035282865.1). Taxonomy (GTDB): domain Bacteria; phylum Actinomycetota; class Acidimicrobiia; order Spongiisociales; family UBA4744; genus UBA4744. The sequence continues at coordinate 32,173 of DATEVB010000043.1, forward strand.
ATCCGCAACAGGAGCGCTTCGAGCCCGCCGACCAGCAGGAAGAAGAAGGCCGTATAGCCGTACATGATGCCGATCTTCTTGTGGTCGACCGTCGTTATCCAACTCCAGAAGCCGGTGGTGGTCTTGGGGCGCCGGAAGATGGTGGACCGGGAAGCAGTAGTCGTCACTCGAGTGTCTCCAGATAGGCAATGAGGGCGGTGATCTCATCGTCGTTCAGGCTGAGGTTGGGCATGAACGACCCCGACTTCATGGCTGGCGGGTTGGCCAGCCACCGGCGCAGGTGCGCGGCGTCCAGATCGAAGGATGCGCCAGCGAAATAGTCGCGGCCGGCCAGATGCGTCAGGTCGGGGGCGGGTGGCTGCCGGGTTACCTCTTCCCAGACCCCCCGGATGATGTGGCAGCGGGTGCAGCCGGCATTCAGGAAGGTGGCCTGGCCTTCGGCGGCCGGCGATCCCTCGGCGGGTTCGACGGCCGGTTGCTGCTGCCCGGCCACCCATTGCTCGAACCCGGCCTCGTCGACGGCGACTACCCGGGCCCGCATCAGGGCGTGGCTCAGCCCGCAGAACTCGGCGCACTGCCCCCAGTACTCACCGGGTTGGTCGGCTTCGAGGTTCAGGTAGGTTTCCTGGCCGGTCACCAGGTACCGCTTACCGGCCAGCTGCGGAACCCAGAAGTTGTGGAGCACGTCCTCGGAGGTCAGCTTCAGCTCGACCGGCATCCCGGCGGGAATGACCATGATGTTGGCGGTGGTGATGCCGTACTCCGGGTATACGTATTCAAACCACCACTGGTGACCGATCACTTCGACCGTGAGGGCGTTGTCGGGTCGGTCGGTGAGCTCGAAGATCGTTTTGACCGTGGGGACGGCGATGCCGGCCAGGATGAGGGCCGGGATGGCCGTCCACAGCACCTCGAGCTTGTTGTTGCCGTGGATCTGTTTCGGTTCTTGGCGGCCTCGGCGGTCCCGGAAGACGAAGGCGATGACCAGGATGGCGCCCTGGACGAGCACGAAGATGGCGGCGGCGATCCAGAAGACCAGCCACCACAGTCCGTCGATCTGTCTGGCGACCGGTCCGGCCGGGTTGAGCGAGTCGAGGGGCGCGCCCTCGATGCAGGAGCTGAGCAGCACCGTGAGGACGGTCAGTGGGGCGTATCGCCACCACCTGGGAACCCGCGTGCGTCTGATGTCCCGGTCCTTTCCTCGATCAGCCTCTACTCCTCCCCAGGCGCGGCCACGTCAAACGCCGAGGCGACACTCCCGAACCTCGCCGAGGGGTGTCGCATCATAAGGTGACACCCCGATGGTTTCAAACGACTTTTGGTGGTCTGTCTTTCAGTCCTGGTACGTTGATAGTTTCCGACACGCTCTCGGAACCTTTCGGTGTGGTGTGCCGCGCTCTCACCGCACCGCACTTGGAAAGAGTGACAATACCTGGACA
>DATEVB010000044.1:0-3100 GCA_035282865.1 Acidimicrobiia bacterium
GTCGCGGATCTCAAACGGAAAGTCGATGGCGACATCCAGATCTTGGGGAGTTCGCAACTCGTTCGGTTCCTGGTCAGCCACGATCTGATCGATGAATTCAGCCTCATGATCCATCCCATCATTCTCGGGGGCGGAAAACGGCTGTTCCCCGACGACGGCATCGCCCGTAACCTCAAGCTTCGGAACCTGAAACAGGCATCAACGGGTGTGCTGATCGCCACCTACGTCAAGGCGTAACGCGCCGCCCCGGGGGACCGCGGTTTTCATCGTCTGTCCTCTCGGCAGCGGTCCGGGCCAACTGTGTGCCAGAGTGGCGTTCACCGATAGACCGCGCGATACCGCGAGCCGGCGATCTGGGCGGTCGCAGCGCACGACCGCGTCTCGGTGTTCGCCGCCCGGTGCCGATCGGGCTCCCAATGGATAGGCATCTCTACGGGGCTCGGCGCAGGGCCCGAATCCGCGCAAAGGTTCACTTCTATTTGTGCTCTATTTGCGCTGAAATGTTGAAAAGTGTTGAAGAAGGCGAGCTGGCGATGAGAAATGTCGTGAATGGAAAACCCCAGCTAGCGGGGCCAGAATATTTCATGCTGGGGTTCTACTGGTGGCCAGGGGCAGAATCGAACTGCCGACCCCAGGTTTTTCAGACCTGTGCTCTGCCAACTGAGCTACCTGGCCGAGTGCGCATGTCGGCGCCGAGGTAAGACCACTGGCGGGGACGACGGGATTTGAACCCGCGACCTCCGGCTTGACAGGCCGGCGTGAACTCCAGGCTTCACCACGCCCCCAGAGGGGTTTGCTCGCCGGGTGGCTCGCGTCGCACAGGTTAGCCCTGCGGTGGGGAGGCGCGCCAGGTAGCGGAGCAGCGGGGGAGTATAGGCGCCCGGATGGTCACCCGGCTAGAAACGGAGAACGATCTTCCCGAGTTGCTGGCCGGCTTCCAGCCGGGCCAGTGCGGTGGGTAGCTCTCCGAAATCGAAGACCCTGTCGATGACTATGGGTACTCGGCCGCTGCCGACCAGGTTGGTCACAGTCGCGAACTCGTCGTAGTCGAACATGGTCGATCCCATGATCTCCAATTGTTTGAAGAAGAGGTGAGGCACCGTGATCTCGACCTTGGTGCCGCTGGTCGAACCGCACGTGACCAATCTCCCGCCGGGATCGAGCGAGCGGACCGACTGTTCCCAGGTAGCCGGCCCCACGTTCTCCAATGCGACGTCTGCGCCGCGTCCGATTTCCGCTTTCAGCTCCTTTGCGAACAAGTTGGCGGAATTGAAGCCGCCGGTTGCCCCCAGTTGGATGGCCCGGCAGATCTTGTCGGTGTTAGTGGACGTGACGAAGACGGAGGCGCCCATCGCCTTGCCGAGAGCCAGACCGGCGCTGGAAACACCACCCCCCACCCCAACCACCAGCAGTACATCGCCGACGCCCAGCCGGGCGCGGCGCAGCATCCGGTAGGCGGTTCCGGTGGCCAGCCCGTAGGCGGCCGCTTCCTCCCACGCCAGCTGATCGGGTCTGGGGAGGACATTGCGGGCCGGCACCACCACGTATTCGGCCAGGGTGCCCCACCGGTGCTCGCCAACGATTTGATACGTCGTGCAGAGGGGGGTGTCGCCCCGCAAACAGAATGCACAGGTGCCACAACCGACGCTTGGGTTGATAACCACTTCCTGGCCCGGGAGGAGTGAGGTAACCCCCTCACCGATTGCGTCGATCACGCCGGCGCCGTCGGCTCCCGCCACGTGGGGGAGCTGGGGTTTGGGCATCCCCAGCGACGTCCAGATGTCGAGGTGGTTGAGCGCCGCGACGGTCAGCTTCACTCGCACATCGCCGGGACCTGGTTGGGGGGTTGGGACCTCTTCGAGGACCAACGATTGCGGCCCACTTATGTCGTTCAGCATCCATGCCTTCACGGCAGCCAGGGTAGCGGCTCGGATCGGGCGCGTTTCTCGTTCCCCTTCCCGCGTCAGAAACCCGTGGACGGCGCCGGGAACTCCCCCAAGAACGGGAGATGGGTCCGGCGCGCTAGCGTGGCGCCATGGTCCACCGCACTCAATTCAAGGTCCGTTTCTATGAGCTGGACCCTTACGACCACGTCAACCACACCGCCTATTTCGGGTACTTCGAGACGGCCCGGGTGGAGGCGCTCGAGTCGATCGGGTGGGGGTTACACCGACTCAAAGAGATGGGCGTACAGATCGTGGTGGTCGAAATGAACGCACGATTCGAAATCCCGGCAGTAGCTGGTGACACCGTGGCGGTGCAGTCGGAAATGCTCGAGGTCAAGCGGGCCAGTTCCCGCTGGCGACAGACGATGCTACGGGACGGTGAGACGATCGCAACGCTCGACGTTAAAGCAGCTTCCATCAACGCAGACGGTCGTCTGTGCCGCCTTCCCAGGGGGATGATGGAGGCGCTGGAAACGTTGCGGGCTCATCCCGTTCTCGCCTGAGGTCCGGCTCCCCTCGAGACGGTTTTGGCGTCGCTCACCACCTGAAGACACAAACTAGATTGGTGGTTCTACGACGCCAAAACCGGGATTGGTCAGTCCAGGATCACAACCGCCTCGGGATCGATGTCCAGCATCACCGTTTGGCCGACGGCCGGCACCGGGTGTTCGTCGATCTCCATCTCCAGGAGAACTCCGGCACCGGCCTCCACCTGCAGGTGGTAATGCCCGCCGCGGAAGCTCCTGGTCACCACCTTGCCCCGGATGGTCCCTTCAGTCGAGACGGTGAACCCGTCGGGCCGAATCACCAAACGGTGCGAACCGGAGGCGGTGCCGGCAATCCCGAACCGGCCGAAGCTGGTGTCCGCCGCCCCGCTCGTGATCACCGCATCGGTGATGTTGTCGAAACCCAGGAACCGGGCTATCCATTCGCCGGCCGGGTTGCGCCACACCTGCTCGGGCGTTCCTTCCTGGGCGACGGACCCGTCCCGCATGATGACAATCCGGTCCGCCAGACCGAAGGCCTCTTCCTGGTCGTGGGTGACGTAGAGAGTGGTGATGCCACGATCGACGAACAGGTGGCGGAGCTCACCGACGAGGCGTTCCCGGAGGCCCCGGTCGAGAGACCCGACCGGCTCGTCCAGCATCAGCATG
>DATEVB010000045.1:0-8522 GCA_035282865.1 Acidimicrobiia bacterium
CGCCGGCTATTGGGGTTCTGGGGAGCTTTCGTGATACTGGTGGCCATGATCGGGATGGGCATCCTGATTGTGACGCAAACCACCGTCCGCCAGCTGGCCATGGCGATCAGCGAGGTTTTTGGCGGCGCTCGGAGTCTGGCCAGGAACTCGGTCTCCGGAGCTCCCGGAAAGCACGCGGTGCGGGTTGTCGAACATCGACCGGCCGAACCGGTTGGCACCGGGCTCGCCGCCAGGCAAGGCCCACAACCGAAAGCACCCAAGTCGAAACCGGCCGGCAAGGCCCATCCCGGACCGGGCCAAACCCACATCCCGATGCCGAAGGCGCGACCCGGCGAGGGTTACGTGACTCCTCCGCTGGAGTTGCTCAAGTTGGGCGGAGGTGAATCGCATAGCCGGCGCGCCCTGGAGGACACGGCGAAGGAGCTGGAAGATACCCTTCGTCAACACGGCGTCGATGCCCGGCTGACCAAAATCGTTCCCGGTCCAACCGTGACCCGTTACGAGATCGAACTAGCCCCCGGAGTCAAGGTCGCCAGGGTGACAGGGCTCGCTCACGACATCGCCTATGCGCTGGCTACCCCCGATGTCCGCCTGCTGGCGCCGATTCCCGGGAAGAGTGCCATCGGTGTCGAAGTCCCCAACCGCCGCCGCCGGCTGGTGACGCTCGGCGATGTCCTCCGCAGCCCCGAAGCCGCAAACGCCCACCATCCCCTGGAAGTAGGGCTGGGGATGGACATCTCGGGGCGTCCGAAACTCTTGAATCTGTCTGAGTTGCCGCACGTCCTCATAGCCGGAGCGACCGGCGCCGGGAAATCCTCCTGCATCAATTCGCTGGTCACCTCGCTCTTGATGCGCACCACGCCCGACGATGTGCGGCTGATCATGGTGGATCCCAAACGGGTGGAGCTCAACCAGTACAACGGCGTGCCGCACCTGCTCACCAAGGTGATCAACAATCCGAAGAAGGCGGCTGAGGCGCTGCAGTGGGCGGTGGCCGAGATGGACCGCCGGTACGACCTGCTGTCCGATGCCCACGTTCGTGACATCATCGGCTACCGGGAGAAATTCGATGCCGGAGCACTCGATCCGAATGGGTTCGATCGGTTCCCGTTCATCGTGGTCATCGTTGACGAGTTGAACGACCTGATGATGGTGGCCGGGCGCGAGGTCGAAGAGGCGATCGTTCGCATCGCCCAGATGGCCAGGGCTGTCGGCATCCATTTGGTGATTGCCACTCAGCGCCCATCCGTCGACGTGATCACGGGAGTGATCAAGGCCAACATCCCGAGCCGCCTGGCGTTTTCGGTCGCCTCACAAACGGACAGCCGGGTGATCATCGACGGGATGGGAGCCGAGAAGTTGGTCGGCATGGGCGACATGCTGGTCATAACCGCTACGGAACCCCGGCCGGCCAGGATCCAGGGAGCGTGGGTCACTGAAGAAGAGGTTCACTCGGTCGTCGAGTGGGTGAAGAAGCAGCGGGAAGCCAAATATCAGGACCAGGTCATCGAAGCCGCCGCCCAGCAAGCCAGGCAGACCGCAGAAGAAGATGAGGGCGACGATGCCGAGTTGGTCCGAACTGCCATGGAGCTCGTGATCCGCTCGCAATTGGGTTCCACCTCCATGCTGCAGCGCAAACTCCGCATCGGATTCGCCCGCGCCGGACGGGTCATGGACATCCTGGAGCGCAAAGGTGTGGTAGGTCCGTCCGAAGGGTCCAAGGCCAGGGCGGTGCTGATGAACGAGGACGACCTCGAACTGATGTACACCGACTCCACGGTGGATGGCTGATCGATACGGGTTCTCGGTGCGGACGTGAGGTTCGCGGCGCGCCGTCCCGGCAGCTGATTCGAGAGGCCCTCGGGGCCGGATGCCGGTAGCCTGGTGCGACCATGCTCCAGATCCTGACTCCGGATGGTGTGTTGCTCGATGATCCACCGATGGACGTCGATCTGACCAGGCGCCTCTTTCGAGCCATGGTGGCCGCCCGGCAATACGACCGGAAGGCAACTTCGATCCAGAAACAAGGACGACTGGCTACCTATGCACCCTTCGAGGGCCAGGAGGCCGCTCAGATCGGTTCGGCGGCCGCCCTGCGCCCGGACGACTGGATGGTGGCCACCTACCGGGATGCCGCGGCGATGTGGATGCAGGGCTACCCATGGACCCACCTGTTGTTGACCAGAATGGGCGACGAACGGGGCGGATCACCTCCCGACGGCGTTCCGGTGCTTCCGCCGTCGATCACCGTGGGCGCACACATGCTGCACGCAGTCGGCCTGGCATGGGCGGCTCGCCTGCAAGGATCCGACCGTATAGCCATCACCTACTTCGGGGACGGTGCCACCTCGGAAGGGGATTTTCACGAGGCAATGAATCTGGCCGGCGTCTACCGGACCGGGACCGTCTTCGTCTGCCAGAACAACCAGTATGCGATATCACTGGCCCGCCACCAGCAGACCGCTTCCCAGACCATCGCCGGAAAAGCCGATGCCTACGGTGTCCCCGGCGTGCTCGTGGACGGCAACGATCTCTTGGCGATGTTCCGGGCCACGAGCGAGGCGGTGGCACGGGCCAGAGACGGGAGGGGGCCAACCCTGATCGAGGCGCTCACTTACCGGCTCGGCCCTCATACGACCAGCGACGATCCCTCCCGGTACCGGGACTCCGATGAGGTCGAAGCATGGCGAGCGAAGGATCCCCTCGACCGGATCCGGCGCTACCTGTCGGCGGAAGGGGCGTGGGACGAGGACTGGGAGACGCACATCGCAGCCGAGGCCCACGACGAGATCGACCGGGCCGTCGCGGAAGCGGAAGCACTCCCGCCCCTGGCTCCCGGCGAGATCTTCGAGTCGATGTTCGCCGAGATGACACCGGGGCTGGCCGAACAACAGCGCTGGCTGCTCGCCTCCCGGGGAGGCATTACATGAGCACCGTGAACCTCGCCCAGGCCATTAACGACGCACTCGATATCGCTCTGGCAACCGACCCGCGGGTGTTGGTGATGGGTGAGGACGTGGGCCGCACGGGCGGTGTGTTTCGTGTGACGAATGGCTTGCAGGCGACTCACGGTGCGGAGCGGGTGGTCGACATGCCGGTGGCCGAGTCGGGCATAGTCGGGACGGCGTTCGGCCTGGCCGTTGCCGGCATGCGTCCGGTCGTCGAGATCCAATTCATGGGCTTTTCCTATCCCGCCTATGACCAGATCGTCAGCCACGTCGGGAGAATCCGCAATCGTTCCCGGCATCGGTTCACGGCACCGATGGTCATCCGCATGCCGTACGGAGGCGGGATCGGAGCCGCCGAACACCACAGTGAATCGACCGAGGCGCTCTACGCCCATACGCCGGGAGTGAAGGTGGTGGTCCCCTCGACACCCCACGACGCCAAGGGCTTGCTCCTGGCCGCCATCGAAGACCCCGACCCGGTGGTCTTCCTCGAGCCCATCAGGCTCTATCGTGCCGTGAAGGAGGACGTTGCCGGAGGCCATTTCGTCGTGCCCATTGGTCGGGCCCGTCTCGAAAGGACCGGTGACGATGTCACCCTCATCGCCTACGGCTCGATGATCCGTACAGCCCGCCACGCCGCCGATGCCCTGGTGAAGAGTGGGGTCTCCGTTGAGGTCGTCGATCTACGGAGCCTGGTCCCGCTCGACGTTGAAACGCTGGTCGAGTCGGTCCGGAAGACCGGCCGGGCGGTGGTCATCCACGAGGGTCATCGCACCGCCGGGTTTGGTGCAGAGCTGGTCGCACGGATCCAGGAGGAGGCGCTGTACTCGCTGCTCGCTCCGGTGCAGCGGGTGACGGGTTGGGATACGATCTTCCCGCTGAAGAGAACGGAGGAGTATTACCTTCCCGGCGTCGACCGAATCGTGCAAGCGGCCCGCACAACACTGGAGGGGTAGTGGCATACGAATTCCTGTTGCCGGATATCGGAGAGGGCCTGATAGAGGCGGAGGTAATGCGCTGGGCGGTGGCGGTCGGGGATGAGGTGAGCGAGGATGCTCCACTCGTGGAGGTCGAAACCGACAAGGCGGTGGTCGAGATCACCTCGCCGCACGGGGGAGTGGTGCTCTACCAAGGTGCCGGACCCGGGGAAACAATCCGGGTGGGGGCGGTGCTGGCCGTCATCGGGGAACACGGAGAGGCCTGGAGTCCCGCCGCGGCAGCGCCCATTGTCGGGACGTTGATCGAGGAAGCCGAAGTCCTCCCGACACGAGCCGGTGAACCGGGCCAACCTGTCCCGGCCGGGGTCAAGGCCCTGCCGTTGGTGCGGAGACTCGCTAAGGATCTGGGCGTCGACCTGGCAACGGTGCAGGGCACCGGCCCCGGTGGGCGGATCAACCGGGAGGATGTCCAGACCGCCGCCGCCCTATCGGTGACCGTTACGCCGGGCAGGGTGGCCGACGGAGGAGAGGAACGGGTTCGGCTGTCGAGGCTCCGGCGCACCATCGCCGACCACATGGAACGATCCTGGCGGGAGATACCGCACGTGACGACCTTCGACACGGTGAGCGCCGACCGGCTGCTCGATCTTCGGGCCGCGCTGTCCCGCCGCTACGACGCCCCGATTCCGATCGAGGCACTGGTGGTGAGGGCCGTCCTGCCCGTCCTCACCGAATTCGGCGAATTCAACGCCTCGCTCGATGGAGAAGACCTGATCCTCAAGCATCACTACGACATCGGGGTAGCGGCCGATACACCGGACGGGCTCATCGTCCCGGTGGTGAAGGGTGCCGATGGGCGCGACCTGCGCAGTCTGGCTGCCGAAATCGTTCGCCTGGCCGCCGCGGCAAGATCGCGTTCGCTGACTCCCGACGAACTCAACGGCGCCACCTTTACGGTTTCCAACATCGGCGCGGTTGGTGGTGGGCACGGGACCCCGATCATCCCTTACGGGACAACCGCCATCCTTTCGATGGGGAGAGCCGAGCCGCAGGCCGCGGTTCGCGACGGGGTTGTGGTCGTCGGGCGGATGATGCCCCTCTCGCTCTCGTATGACCATCGAGTGATCGACGGAGGGCTGGGCCGCCGCTTCATGGCCCGACTGGGCGAGAACCTCCAAGAGCCGGGCTTGTTTCTTGCCTCCTAGCCCCGGTCTCGGCCCGGCGCACCCGAGTCGCTTCGGGCCTCTCCGCTTGCAATAATTAGCGTTGTGCAAACAGTAGCAAGGAAGGACCTGTGTCATGATTGAAGGAATCGAGGTCATCGGCCCGGTTGATGGGGACTTCGCCGAGATCCTTACGCCGGAAGCCCTTGACTTCGTAGCCGATCTTCACCGCCGCTTCAACCCCGAACGTGAAGCACGGCTCCGGGCCCGTGCCGCCCGTCAAGAGAGGCTCGATCACGGAGAGTTGCCTGGTTTTCTCCCGGAAACTCAGAACATACGTGATGGCGAATGGCAGGTGGCACCGGTACCGGCGGATCTCCTCGATAGGCGGGTCGAGATCACCGGCCCGGTCGAGCGCAAGATGATGATCAATGCTCTCAACTCAGGCGCCAGGGTCTTCATGGCCGATTTCGAGGACTCGAACTCGCCGACCTGGGAGAACAACATCCAGGGTCATCTGAATCTGATCGACGCCATCGACGGGACGATCGAGTTCACGAGTCAGGACGGCAAGCACTACGAACTGGGCGAGGAGACCGCCGCCCTCATGGTCCGGCCGCGCGGATGGCATCTGGTCGAGAAACACGTGTTCGTGGACGGTCACCCCATCTCAGCCGGCCTGTTCGATTTCGGTCTCTACATGTTCCACAACGGCAGGCGGTCGCTGGGGCGCGGGACCGGCCCCTACTTCTACCTCCCGAAACTGGAAAGTCACCTCGAGGCGCGCCTCTGGAACGAGGTATTCGTCTACACCCAGGAGGTGCTCGGTATTCCGCCCGGGACTATCAAAGCAACCGTGCTCATCGAGACCATCCTGGCCGCCTTTGAGATGGAGGAGATCCTCTATGAGCTTCGTGATCATTCGGCCGGTCTCAATGCCGGACGGTGGGACTACATCTTCTCGGTCATCAAGAAGTTCCGAAACCGACCGGACATGGTGTTGCCCGACCGTGCTCAGGTGTCGATGACCGTCCATTTCATGCGGTCCTACACCGAGCTGCTGGTGAGCACCTGTCACCAGCGGGGGGCGTTTGCCATCGGCGGGATGGCCGCTTTCATCCCCAGCCGCCGTGATGCCGACATCAACGAGGTAGCGCTGCGCAAGGTGCGCGAGGACAAGCAGCGCGAATCGGCCGATGGGTGCGACGGGACCTGGGTCGCCCATCCCGACCTCGTTCCGCCGGTGCTGGCGGTATTTGACGGCGTGCTGGGCGATAAGCCGAACCAACTGGACGTGCTCCGCCAGGACGTGCAGGTCACCAGCGGTGACCTGCTCAACACCATGATCGAGGGAGGAGCGATCACCGAAGCCGGCCTTCGCACCAATATCTCGGTCGCCATCCTCTACCTCGAGTCTTGGTTGCGGGGAACCGGGGCCGCCGCCCTGTTCAATCTGATGGAGGATGCAGCCACCGCTGAGATTTCGCGTTCTCAGATTTGGCAGTGGATCCGCCACGACGCACTCATGGACGATGGGCGATCCGTGACCCGGGAACTGGTGCACGAACTGGTGATCGAAGAGATGGAGAGCATCCGGGAGGCCTACGGCGAGGATCTTTTTGCACGGGGCCGGTTCGATGATGCCCGCCACCTGTTCGAAGCCGTGGCATTGAGCGACGGATTCCCTGAATTCTTGACCTTGAAAGCCTACGAGCTGATCGACTGAGGAGGAGACGGATGGAGATTGCCGAGCGGTTCCGTCGGGGAGTAGAGGATCTCGAACGGGATTGGGACACCAACCCCCGCTGGAAGGGGATTACCCGCGACTACACGGCCGAGCAGGTGGTGAGGCTGCGGGGGACGTTGATGATCGACTTCACTCTGGCCCGACACGGCGCCGAGAAGCTGTGGAGGCTGCTCGAGGCGGAGGATTACGTCAGCGCCTTGGGGGCGATGACGGGCAATCAAGCCGTCCAGATGGTCAAGGCAGGGCTCAAGGCGATCTACTTGAGCGGCTGGCAGGTGGCGGGTGACAACAACCTGGCCATGCAGACCTATCCGGATCAGAGCCTGTACCCGTCGAACAGCGCTCCGGCGCTGGTACGGCGGATCAACAACGCGCTGTTGCGTGCCGACCAGATCGAATGGTCAGAAGGCCGCCACGACCATGACTTCATCGCCCCGATCGTGGCAGACGGTGAGGCCGGATTCGGCGGTGCGCTCAACGTGTTCGAGCTGACCAAAGCATTGATCGAGGCGGGTGCGGCCGGCGTGCACTTCGAGGATCAGCTGGCCGCCGAGAAGAAATGCGGGCATATGGGCGGCAAGGTGCTGGTGCCGACCAGCCAGCATGTGCGCACCCTCAAGGCGGCCCGCCTGGCTGCCGACGTGCTCGATGCGCCGACGCTCATAGTTTCCCGCACCGACTCACTGGCCGCCTCGCTGCTGACCAGCGATATCGACGAGCGGGATCATCGCTTCGTGAAAGGGACCCGGACCACGGAGGGTTTCTACGACGTCGAGAACGGAATGGATGCGGCCGTCGCCCGCAGCCTCGCCTATGCCCCGTACGCCGACCTGATCTGGTGCGAGACCAGCCATCCGGACCTCGAGGAAGCGAAAGAATTCGCCGAGCGTATCCACGCCAAGTTCCCCGGCAAGATGCTGGCCTACAACTGCTCGCCCTCCTTCAACTGGAAGATGAACCTGGACGACCCAACGATCGCAACCTTCCAGAAGGAAATGGGGGCAATGGGTTACAAGTACCAGTTCATCACGCTGGCAGGATTCCATTCGCTCAACGTCTCGATGTTCGATCTGGCCAAGGGCTATCGGGAAGAGGGCATGACCGCCTACGTTCGGGTCCAGGAGCATGAGTTCGAGATGGAGAAGGACGGTTATTCGGGCGTCAAGCACCAGCGAGAGGTGGGGGCCGGGTACTTTGACGAAGTGGCCCTGGCCATCAGCGGTGGGGACGCCTCGCGGCTGGCCCTGAAGGGCTCGACCGAAGACGAACAGTTCCTCGAGCAATGATCGACGGATGATGACGGATGCGATTGATCGAGGGCGTTGCTAACTTTCCGTACCCATGGACGGACAAGCACAACGTCGAGCCCTGGCAGCCGCCGAGCGCGCTCTCGCTGCCATGGAAGCGGGTCGGGCGGATGCCGCCCGGTCGGCGGCCCGGCGCGCCGCAGAACTCGATCAAACCGGTATCTTGGCGGCCCTGCCACGCGCCATCGAGCAGTCCATCGACGACCTCCTCACCAACGGGTCGCTGTCGGAGCTGAGCCTGGCCGCCCTCGTTGCGGCGGTAGGCCCGGGCCCCTTGGAGGCGGTCGTCGCCCGGTTGGGATTGTGACTGCCCGCCGGCCCGGTTTCGGTTCGACGATCGGCACCGGGAGCATCGCACGGCCCGCGCAAGCGGGTTACCCGGTCGCCACCCGACCGCGATACCCTGGCCCGTCATGAGC
>DATEVB010000046.1:0-3699 GCA_035282865.1 Acidimicrobiia bacterium
ATAACCCTGCTGATCAGCCTGCCGGCTGCGTACAGCCTGGCCCGGCTGGCGAGGAAGTGGGGCGAGCGGCTCGGGATCGGCATCTTCCTCGTCTATTTGATCCCATCTACGTTGCTCTTCATACCCATGCAGCGCGTCATCGTCTTCCTCGGCCTGCAGGAATCGCTCTGGTCGCTGATTCTCGTGTACCCCACTGAGCTGATAAGGGGCGACGTGTTCTTCTGGCAATCCTTGCAGGCTGCCGCGATCGTCGTGGCGGTTCCCATCGCCTTGGTCTTCAACCTGTTTCTCGACAAGTTCGTAAGTGGGTTCACGATGGGTGCCGTCAAGGGCTAGCCATTCCCCTGGTGGCCATCAGGTCCCGGGGTTCACTTGGTGGAGACGCCTGACGTTCTCCATGCACCGGTCCATCTCTGCGTTGTACGCTTGTGCGTCTTGCCCCGGCTCCGGATGCCGACGGGTATCGCCACGACCACCCAGCGGGCGCCGTCCGGGCTACGGACGACAGCAAGAAGATCTCAGACGTCCAGTACGACCTTGCCGATCGTGCCCCTGCCCTCCAGCATTCGGTGCGCCTCGGCCGCCTCTGCCAACGGGAAACGCGCCCCGATGTGCACATTCAGCTCACCTCCACTAATCCATCGAAAGAGGTCCGTTGCCCGCCGCTCCAGCTCGCCCCGGTTCTCCACGTAGTCACCCAGGGTGGGACGGGTGATGAACAGCGAGCCAAGGCTCATGAGCCGGATGGGATCGACACTCGGTGGGGGCCCGCTGGCGTTTCCAAAGCTGACCATCATCCCGCGGGGCCGCAGCAGCTCCATGCCACGCTCCAGGGTGTCCGCGCCGATTCCGTCATAAACCACGTCGAGCGCCTTTGGGCCGGCCAACTCCTCGATAGCGTCGCCAAAGTCCGCTTCGACATAGTTGATTATGTGGTCGGCACCCGCCCGCCGCGCCGTCTCCGCCTTGGCTTCCGAGGAGACGGTGGTGTACACGGTTGCTCCACGCATCTTGGCCATCTGGATGAGGAGATGGCCCACACCGCCGGCTCCGGCATGAACGAGGCACCGGTGCCCCTCGGCCAGTGGAAAGGTATCCCCGCAGAGGTAGTGAGCGGTCATCCCCTGCAACATCACCGCGGCCGCTACGGCCAGCTCCACCGAATCGGGAACCACCACACACCGATCGGCGGCGAGCTTGGCGTACTCGGCGTAGGAGCCGATCGGTCCCGCCCACGCGACCCGATCACCCACCCGGACGGTCGAGACACCAGATCCCGCCACCTCGACGACACCCGCCCCTTCTGCACCTGGCGTGAAAGGAAGCTCCAACGAGTACAGCCCCATCCGGTGGTAGACGTCGATGAAGTTGACACCGGCGGCCTCCATGCGCACGAGGACCTCGCCGGGCCCTGGGGCCGGTGTCTCCGTGGACGTCCATCCGAGGACCTCCGGGCCCCCCGTCGCACTGACCCTTATAGCATGCATAGCTGTCGTTACCCCTTCCCTCGCGGTTGCTGAGTCTCAGGTTACCAAGGAGGACCCGGAGGCCGGCCTGGTGTCCACTACCGAGGTTGAGCGGGTAACCCAACCCACGGACACACGAGCGCAGAATCGAGCGCAGACGCCACCCCTGCGGCCACCTCGTCCCATGCCCCGGCCCGTAACCCGGTGATTTCGAAGGAGCCACTGCCGGTCAGCACCAACCGCGACTCGCGGTCGGCGGCTTCCCAGACGGGGAAACCGTTGGGCAGGGGCAAGGTCGGTGACCAGACATCCGCCTCCGGAACCCTGATCAGTCCCGCGCCCACTTCGATGGGTGGTCCAACTTCTATGGGCGGCGGCGAGATTGGGTCGGTGGGGATCACCCCGAAACCGGCGGGTGGGCGGCCCTCGAACGGCCGGTCCTCGGCTAAGTCCGCCAATCGGTTTGAGACCCCACCCAGGACGAAGGCCTCCCGTTCTAGGATCGTGCGCGGCTGGTCCGGATCGAGGTCGAACATGATCCAGATCCTGATGCCTTCGACCACCGTCGATTGAACTAACGACGGTTCCAGGATCTCGTCGACTAGTACCTTCCGACCCACCTTCCTCTTTCTTGCCCCGGTCGGTACTGCCGAGGGGTGGTCTACCGTGACCCAGGCGATCGCGGTCCGAGAACCGGCAGGCGAGTCAACGAGGAATATGATTCCGGATCCGGCCGGAGCGGCGCGATAACCGGTTCCCTGCCCAATGAGGTCCAGCAGCCAGATCCCGACCGGTGATGCGGAGAACGCCTCCCCGTCAGGGCCTCACAGGCTGGGCCATCCAGATCGGAGGCGGCGGCGTAGACGAGATCAATGCCGATCTCCGCGTCCGTAGGCGCACGTTCCTCCGAACTGATCGCCTTCCAGGTCTGGTTGCCATCGGAGAAGTCCACCGGAAGTCCGGCCGGACCCATACAAGTGGCGGATTCCCCATTGGGATACTCCATTCTCAAACCCTGGGCGGAGAATGGGTACAGGTCGACCGGGGCGGCGGTGACAGGCTCCCCGCGCTGCTCGGCGCCTAAGAGTCTGTTGCAGATATGCAGCGGCGTACTCGGTCGGACGCCAGCTGTCCAAACATCACTCCTCCGACCACCCCGTAGTGAAGAGGGCCCACTGTGAAAGCGATGAGGTCCTCGCGGCCAAAGTCCGGGTCGGGAGACACAGTCAGCGACCAGCGAGTCAAGTCCTGCCATGCCAGCCGCACATAGCATTGCGGTGAGTCGAGGGCGCCGCATGGATCGCCAACGAAGCCGGCGTCGAGGGGCGACTCCCAAACCTTCGCTGCGTCGGGCGGACGGGTCACGCCCCACGAGAGTACAAAGGGGGGCCACCGACTGAACCGATCCGGAATGAGGACTTCAGCTTCTTCCGACGGCGGGTCCGGAACGGGTGGGCTTGGCGGGCTGGGATAGGAGAACAGCACAAACCCGGCGGCCAGTCCTGCCGCCACGAGTACCGTCCGGATCCGCTGGGCTCTCATATGAAGCTGGGATCTCAGGTTACGCCGATCCGTCTCTCCTCCCGGGCCCGGCTGAGCTGCATCAGCCACCTCCTCAGCATGATCTCCTACCAGGACCGGCCGCCCATCGCCGTGGCCGTTCGCAGTTGGTGGTGGGGAGTGGCGTTGCTTGGTCCGGCAACGTGGACTCAAACCGCCACCGAACACCGGGACGGCGGACCGCGTCCCAGAGGGTCTTACGGGCCTGTCCTTCCCGGTAACCTCGGTGGGCGATGTTCTCGGAGCGCCGAGGTACACCTGAATGCTGAAGTTCATCCTCCGGAGGACCCTCTCCGGTGTCGTCGCCCTGTTGCTCTTCACCTTCTTGACGTTCGTCCTCATCGAGGTGCTGCTCCCCGGCGACTACGCGACCCCTTTCCGTCTCTCCATGACCGGAGACGAGATCGCGGCCTTTCGCGAGTCCCTCGGTCTTGACCGCCCCTTGCCCGTTCGATACTGGTTTTGGTTGCGCAATCTGCTGACCAGCGGGCTGGGCCAAACCACCTTTCGGGTTGGCGATGGTCTCGACCTCAAGTCTGTCATTCCGCCCACGGTCCTCGTTTTCGTCATCGGCCTCGGCATCGCCTATTTGCTGGGAAGTTGGCTAGGCCGGGTGACGGGTTGGCGCCCCGGCTGGAGATCCGATGGGATCACGTTGCTCGGCATCGCCACT
>DATEVB010000047.1:0-11966 GCA_035282865.1 Acidimicrobiia bacterium
ACTCATGACCATGTTGACCAACACGATCGCCTTCGCCAACGGCAAGGGTGGGGTCGGTAAGACCAGCGTCACCGCCAACGTGGCCGGGATTGCCGCGCTGAGCGGATGGCGGGTACTGACGGTTGACCTCGACCCGCAGGGAAACCTCGGCAATGATCTGGGGTATGCGCAAACCGGTGACTCCGACCAGGGTGCCGGGCTCATGGCGGCGATCCGAGAAGGTGCCGAGCTGGAACCACTCCGGGATGTGCGTCCCGGGCTTGATGCGGTCCCGGGGGGCGACCTCATGGACGGGCTCATGGCCGTTCTGGTGCCCCGTTTGCTGGACGAGTCGGCGCCCGCTACTGCTATCGCCGACGTGCTGGCGCCCCTGGCCCGGGACTACGATCTCGTGTTGCTCGACTGTCCTCCGGCCGGCGGGGTGCTGCTGGAAGCAATCCTGATCGCCACTCGTTTTCTCGTCATACCGACCAAACGGGACCTGGGTTCACTGCACGGCCTGGTGCGAGTGGCCAGGTGCTTTGCCAGCGTTCGATCTCACGACAATCCGTATCTCGAGGTGCTGGGCGTGGCCTTGTTTGATTTCGCGCTCCAGGACACGAGGATGCTGGCCGACACGAGGGAGCGCCTGGTGCGCAATCTGGCCGGGGCGGCGCCGGTATTCGGCACGGTCATTCGAAACGCCCGGAAGGCCTCTGCCGACATGCGACGGGACGGCTTGCTCGCCTTCGAGTATGAAGCAGCCGCCGCCCGGGTTCTGGAGGCAGGCGTCGCCGAGCGGGTGTGGGAACGCCCGTATCGGCCGTCCGTCAATGGTTTCTCGAAGACTGCGTCCGGGCTCGCTGACGACTATCAGCATCTCACCAGGGAGATCCTGGCCGCATTTGCGGAAAGGAGCGGTTTGTGACCGACCAGGATCTCGACCTCAGCGGCTTCAGGGCACAACGCAAGGTAGATGTACCGCCCCCTTCCAAGAAGAAGGCCCCTCCCGGTTCCGGAAAACCGAAATCTGGAACCCCGAAGGCGAAGAGCGCCGAGACTGGGGCCGCCCAAGGAGATGCCTCGCCGCTCGACCCTCAGGTCGGGGAGCCGGGGCCGCAACCGGAGCCGGTCGAATCTCACCATCCGATCCTCTCGCCGAGGACCGCAGGCCGGTCAACTTCGGGCCGCAAGAAGCGGGTCAATGTCTCCCTTCCCGTGGAACTCAGCCAACGCTTTACCGAGCAGGCAGCTCAGGAAGACCGGTACCTCACCGACATGGTGCTCGATTCTTACCGGAACCACTTCGCAGAAATACGCGCCGAGTACATCGCCGAGCAAGGGGAGGCCGACCTGCCCTTCCGCCCCCGGCGGCGGAAAGCGGCGACCGGGCGGGTCACGCACATGCTCTACCTGGCCGCTCCGGAGATTGCGGTCATCGACGAGTCGGCCCTGGAGGTTGGCAGGTCGAGATCGGAGTTGGTTTCGCAGCTTCTCGAGCGGGAACTGCGTTAGGCGAGGCAAGCTCGCCTATCTTCGTGCTTCGTATCTCTCACTTGCCGGTCGCGTAATTCGGGTTCCGGGTTGGTGGTGGCTATGGACAATCAGTGGGCAACATATGGATATTGCTAGTACCGCGCAGTACTCCCTATTTGGCATCCACCGCCGCGATGGCCCAGGCCAGCCCGTGGGCGGGGTCCTCCACCGCCAGGTGGAAGGTCCACCCGGTCGGCGGAACGAGATCAGACCACACATACCAGTTCAGCTCGCCGATCGCTTGGCCGAGATCAACGGGCGACACCGGCCACTCCTCGAGGAGACCGCTCAGGGCAGCGGCCGTCCACCAGGCGCCGTACCGGCCGGCCGCTGCTCCGGTCCGGCGCCCGTACGCACCACCGCTGGCACCGGTCCAGGCCATCAACGCCAGGGCCACCCGGGGACTGACAGGTTCTAATCTGACCCGGGACGGTCCCAGGGACCGGATGGCTGCTGTGACGTCCCCGTGGACACTGGCGGCTTCGGCCCGGCCGTTGGACTCGTCGGTCCAGGCCCGGACCAGACTCAGGAGGGCGTCCTGGGATTCGTGATCGCCGGCCGACGGCGAGGGATTGTTCGAGAGCACCAACTTCTGCATCCGGGGAAGCGGCGGGGCGGGAAATTCAGCTTTGTCGGCGTGGTAGGTGGCCACAGCGTAAACCGGCTCCCACTCCGTCAGGCTCAGGGGAAGTTCCGCAACGAGGGGGTCGATGTCGGGCGCCGTCGTCAAGTCTTCCCCGCGCACAACCCGCTCGTAGGCCGTCACCGCCCGGGCGGGACCTTCCGGGAGATGAGGAGCGAGTTCCGCCCACGTGTGACGGGATGCCGCGACTTCGGGTAGCGGGCCAAGTGTGAAACGTCCCGCCCCTTCGAAAACCATGGCACCGGCCCACATGCCGGGCGCCTCGAGCGCCAACCGGTATTCGATGTGGTCGGCGACGGCCCACAGTTGCTTGCCGCGATCGACCGCATGCCGGCAGCGGGCCTTCAGGTCGACCAGGGCCTCCCAATCGAGCCGGCCGCACAGACCGTCAACGAGTTTGAGGAGTTTGGCGGGATCGCCATCCTCAACCGCCTCGGCGAGGGTTTGCTGGTCGGCGTTCAAGGCTCGAGGCTCGAAGTTGGAGGTACGTGGGCCGTTCCTACCACCTGTATCTCCCGTCCTGCTCCAAACTTCCCACTTCCCACCTCAGACCTCTCCCGGGTTTGGTCCGGTGGTGATCGGCATTCCCGGCGTTGTGCACCAATCGCTCCACGAGCCGGGATAGAGCAGGGGGGCGGGCAATCCGGCCACCACCGCGGCCAAGACGTTGCTGCATGCGGTGACACCACTGCCGCAATAGGTGATCACCGGTTGCTCACCTCCCACCCCCAGCCCTTGGAACCTCTTCCTGAGTTCATTCGATGTCAAGAACCGTCCGTTGGTGGCGGTGTTCTCTGCGTAGGGAGCTGAGATTGCTGTTGGAATGTGGCCGGCGACCGGATCGACCGGGTCCTCATGGCCCGCATAGCGCTCGGGCGCCCGTGCATCGAGCAGGATTACTGAGCCCAACATGGCGGCGAGTTCCTGGCGGGTGACCAGGTCGTCGGTACGCCCATGCCCGACATAGGTCTCGGCAGGCCACGATGGGACTCTGGCCGTTGTGGGCAGCCCTGCCTTCCACCAGGCGCGGTAACCACCATCCAGCACCTGCGCTTCGTCGTGTCCCAGGTGTCTGACCATCCACCACATCCGTGCCGCTACCGAGCCAGCCGAGTCGTCATAGACCACGAGGCGATGGTGGTTTCCGATCCCGACCGAGCCCAACAATCCGGTCAAGAGGTCGGCATCCGGGAGAGGATGACGGCCCGGCCCTTCCGGGGCGCACAGATCGCTCTCCAGATCCAGGAAGATTGCCCCGGGGATATGGTGCCGTCGATATTCGGCCCTTCCTTCGGCCGGGTCGGCCAGATACCAGCGGGTGTCAACGATGCGCAGATCTCCATCTTCCAGTTGCCCGGCGAGGTCTTGGGCGCTGATCAGGGGGCACGGCATCTATCCAGTATGTCAGAGCTTGTCGCCGTGCTCATCCCCATGCGTGATAGTTCCGTTTTTCGCGTTTCACGTGACACGGGGACATCCATATGGATATTCAGTGGATAGATCTGCTGGGAAGAGAGGGAAACACTGCCGATCGGCGCGGACTACATGATGGTACGGACAATCAGCGTGACTTCAACCCACAACTTCGACCGGGGCGGAAACGACCTCGTATCTACCAGCGGTAGAGCACCTTGGCGAGGGTCTTCCAGTACCGCATTCCCGTTTTGCGCGGGTACCACGCTCCCAAGAGCCTCGACGTGGAAATGGGCAGTCGGGCCGAGGTGATGCTCTTGGCGTAGCAGTAGGTCGTTCGGATACCGTCGGGGCCGAAGTTTGACCCATACCCGGAGTCCCCGATCCCACCAAAAGAAACGGTGGGAACGACGAAGTTGATGCCGACGTCGTTCACGGCCACCGTTCCCGACTTCATCTGAGAGGCGAACCAGGCGGCCCGGCCCCGATCCTTCGACCACACGGAACCGTGCAAACCGAAGCGGGTGTCGTTGGCCATGCGAAGCGCCGCTCTTTCGTCCGGCACTCGTATCAAGGGAATCACCGGTCCAAAGGTCTCGTCCTTGACGATGGCCATCGAATGGTCGACGTCCACCAGCAGGGTCGGCTCGTAATAGATGCCGGTTTCGGTGAGCGCCCGTTTGCCGCCTCGGAGAACCCGGGCTCCCTTCGAGATGGCGTCCTGCACGTGTGCCTCGATGATGGCCAGCTGGGGGGGATGAATGATCGGCCCGATGTCCCGTTTGTCCTCGGTGGCGACGGCCACCCCGTCGAAGGCTCGATCGAGTTCTTCGAGAAACTCGTCATAGATGGAATCGACTACGTAAAGGCGTTCCACGGCGATGCAGGTCTGACCGGCGTTGACCATGCCACCCCACACGGCTGCCCGGGCGGCCTGCTTCAGATTGGCATCTTCGAGGACCACCATGGCGTCGTTGCCGCCCAACTCGAGCACGATCGGCGTCAGCCGTTTGGCCGCCTCGGCGGCCACCAGTTTGCCGACCTTGGTTGATCCGGTGAAGGACAGAACGTCGACCGTACTCTCGGCAAGGGCAGCTCCGGTGGTGCCGTCTCCGTGGATCACCTGGATCAGGTCGGGTGGCAGTCCCGCCTGGCCGGCTAGATCGGCCAGCAGTTGTCCCGTGAGGGGTGTGACCTCCGACGGCTTGAGTACTACCGCACATCCGGCCGAGAGGGCGGTGATGGTCGGGATCATCGCCAGGAAGAAGGGGTAGTTCCACGGGGTGATCACGCCGGCTACCCCGCGCGGGTGATATTCGGTCCATCCCGCGGTGCTGACATAAGGCCAGGACCGTCCCCGGCGAGAGCGAAGCAGCTTCTCGGCGTTGCGAATGTAGTAATCCATGACGGTGAGGGCGGTCACGACGTCGAGTGAGTAGGCCTCCGTGAGCGGCTTGCCGGTTTCCGAACGCACCACCTCGGCGATGTGCCGGCCTTCGGCGAGCACCACGTGCTTGAAGCGCTTGAGCTGAATCCGGCGCTCCTTGTGGGTGAGCCGCTCCCACTCGGAGAACGCCTTCCTGGAGCGCGCTACCGCGGCGGGCACTTCTTCCGGTGGCGTGACGGGGACTTCACCGACCGGCCATCCGGTGCGTGGGTCGTAGGAGGTGAGCAGCTCGGTCATCGTTCACTTCGGTCGTGTTTGCACGATCATATGCGAGAACGGCCGGAACGTGACGAACTCACTGCCGCAGCTCGGCTGGGGAGCACACGCTGCCAACCGCAGGCGAACTACGCCCCGGCTCCGCCGGCCGCCGAGGCGGCGGCCTCCCAGGCCCGCACGACGATATGCCAGCTCAGCATTACCACTTCGAGGGGAACGGGGAGATGGGCCTCGATCCGCAGGCGGTTGAACGATGCCACACCCCCGTCGAGGAGGGCGACCTCGCCGCCGCCCAGCTCGATGGACCACTTGCGCAGCGTCATCGACCGGGCCCTTAGTTGGTAGCCAAAACTCTCTCCGGTCAGATCCCAGGCCCTGCCCAGCCAGGATTGCCGTTCGCCGCGGGCCAACATCTCGTCCCCTTCGGTCAACTCCACAATTCCCCACCCACCGGGACTGATGAGCCAATGGCGCCCGTCGATGAGCTCAACCTCCGAGGTGCGTCGCCACACGTACCGACGGCCGGCGGCTATCAGAGCGCCATCTTTGTGCAGTTCCCATGCACGCGAGAACAGGGTGCTGCGTAGCTCCCCGGTGCCGCCGAAGGGGATGATCCGGGTGGGGGTTCGCTCGGCCATCGGCGCGCTCATCCCTCAGCAGGCGGATTGTCCTCGTCTGGCTCGTCGGCCACCGCTTCGGCGATTTCCTCAGCGGCGTCGTCGACGGACGCCTGGCCGGCTTCGGCTTCCAGGTCGGACTGGGTGCGGCCGATGGCCCGCTGGAATGCGTCGCCAATCTCCTGGAATGTTGCGCCGAATGCTGCCAGCAGCGAGTTCGCCGCCGCCTTGGCGTCGTCCTTCACCTCCGCGTCGCGGAACGCGTTGCCAACCGACGAGAACGCGGTATCGACCTCGTCGGCCACCTTCTTGAAGGCCTGCTCGGACTCTTCGGTCGCCTCTCCGGTTTCCGCTCGCTCCGCTTCGAGCTTGCGGTAGTGGTCGCGGAACTTGTACCCCAACTCTGTGAACTTCTCTCCTACTTCCCTCCACGCCGATTGGACGTCGCCCATGGTCGCTCCTTTACTATCGGGTCCATGCGACTTCACCTCCTTGATGCTACCTATGAGCTGTTCCGGGCGTTCTACGGTGGAGGCCCACCCCGGCACGCACCCGACGGCCGCCAGGTGAAAGGCGTGGTCGGCATCATTGAGTCGACCTTGTCGCTGTTGCGTCAACCGGACGTCACCCATGTTGCGGCGGCTACCGATCAGGTGATCCGTTCGTTTCGCAATGACCTCTTTGACGGGTACAAGACGGAGGCGGGAATGGATCCGGACATCCTGGCCCAGTTCCCTCTGGCCGAACGTGCTCTCGAGGCGCTCGGAGTGGTGGTTTGGAGGATGGAGGAATTCGAAGCCGACGATGCGTTGGCGACAGCAGCCTTACGGTTCTCCGACGAGGTGGAGCGGGTGGTGATCCTCACGCCCGACAAAGATCTTGCCCAATGTGTTGTGGGGGACCGGGTGGTGATGTTCGATCGGCGGCGCGAGCTTGTCATCGACGAGGACGGCGTGTGGGAGAAGTTCGGTGTCGGTCCTGAGTCGATTCCCGATTATCTGGGTTTGGTGGGCGATACAGCCGACGGTTTCCCGGGCGTTCCTTCGTGGGGGGCCAAGTCGGCCGCCACGCTGCTGGCTCGCTACGTCCATTTGGACCGCATTCCTCCCGACTGTGCGGATTGGGCCGTGAAGGTGCGAGGAGCGGAGCGATTGGCGGCCAACCTGCGCGAGCACCGCCGGGAGGCGGATCTCTACCGGCATCTGGCCACGCTGCGACGGGATGTTCCGCTCGGCGAAACCCTCCAGGACCTCGAGTGGCGAGGGGTGCGTCGCGCCGCATTTTTCGAGTTGTGCGAAGAATTGGGTTTCAGCGAAGTCCGGAACCGGCCTCACAAATGGGCGGAGTAGTTCGTGGCTCGTAGTTGGCAGGTGGCAGTTGGCGACAATGGGATGCCTGGTTGCCTGCCGTGACGACGCCCGATTCTCTCGACAATCTGTCCTGTTTCTTTCAGTTTCGGCCGCCGGATGCCGAACCCAATGGGGATGAAGAGGCTTTCCGCGTCCAAAGGTCGAGATCGCGACGGCAAGCGTGCCGTCTCGATAGCCGGCGGGGCGGTGGCGGCCGTGATGTTCCTGGCCTTGGCCTTGGTTTTCACCAACGCCTACGGGTCTGAACAAGTCGCTGCCAACGCCCGGGCACTGCACTGGACCAATGCCACCCTCGGCTCGGCGTCCATTGCTCGCGCCTCCAATGCGCAGGCCGCCGTGTTCGCCGTCGACCAACAACTCGGTGTTGCCGATGCTGAGGCGGTCGGGCGGGCCCGCGACGAAGCAGGCGCCAACCTGGCCAATCTCGAGGTCTGGGTCGATGGCTGGGATGCTGCTTTCTCCGATCCGGACACCATGAGACTGCTCGATGAGTTCGTAGCCACCAGCAGCCAGATCTTGACCCTCCTCGACTCCGGGAACGTCAAAGACGCTGTACAACTGCTCAACGGTCAAGCCGAGAAGCAGCACGCCTCCCTGACCATCGCGCTCGAGAGCGCCCAGCAGGACATCACCGAGGAAATCGACAACACGGAAGCCCTGGCGGGGTTAGTGGCAACGATCACTCGATTCCTGGTGACCCTGCTCATTCCGGTTGGCACGATCCTCATCTACCGCTGGCTCGTCCACCGCCAGGCAATGCGCGGCAACCTGGCGCTGCAGGTCATGCTGGAGGCCGAACGGAAGCTCCGCAAAGCCCGTGATGAATTCATCGCCAACATCTCCCATGAGATCCGTACTCCGCTCACCAGCATCTACGGTTTTTCGGAGGTGCTGATCGAGGAGGGTCTGGTTGATCCGGAGATGGCTATGGAGTTGATAACGCTCATCAACGGTGAGAGTGTCGAGCTTTCACGTATGGTCGAGGACCTGTTGACGGCAGCCCGACTGGACGCCAACGTCCTCAACTTCAAGCACGAGGCAGTGTCGATTGCCGACGAGATCCACACGGTAACCGCTCCCATGATCAGAGGTGGAGCCGAGCTGCAGGTCGACGTGCCCCGGGTCATGATCTGGGCTGACCAGATGCGGTTCCGTCAGGTCATCCGCAACCTGGTCTCCAACGCCATCAAGCATGGCGGTGATCACGTGACGATCTCGGGTCGCTCCGACGGTGCCCGATTCCTGCTCACGGTCGCCGACGATGGCCCTGGTGTCCCCGACGAGATCGAGGGTCGGATCTTCCAACGGTTCGTCCATGAGGGAGCCGAGCCGTTGCTGACGGGAAGCGTTGGCCTGGGTCTGGCCATCGCCAAGATGCTGAGCGACGAGATGGAAGGCGATCTCACCTATGAGCGAGTCGACGGCGAGACCCGTTTCGTGCTGAGCCTGTTGCGGGCCACCGAGGCATTGGCCCGGGAACCGGAATTCGCAGAGGATTCACCGGCTACCACCTATGCCGGCACCGGCAGGCTGGGCGGCATCGCAGCCGGCTTTGCGGGGGCCGGCGGCAAGAAGCAACGACCCGAAAGGGGAGCGGAAGGGAGCGATGTCCTGGCAGCAGGCGATCCCTGGACCGGCCGATGAAGTCGCCGACGCGATTCACCGCGGTGGTTCTGATTGTCTGCTTTGTCGCATCCGCCCCACCCCCTCTGGGCGCGGCCACAACCACCACCTTCCGCGACGAGTTCAACAACATCAGCTACAGCGGTGACGACGGGATGGGGGGATCGTGGGCCGGTGCATGGTGGGAGACTGATCCAAGTGTTGACCCGGGTGCAGATGACATAACTGTGCAAGCAGATGGTGCGGAGGTCTACGCCCTCCGGTTCAATAACACGGGTTCCGGTGACTATGTCGAGCGGATCGCCGACCTATCCGCCTACGACTCCGCCACTCTCGTGTTTGAGTACCGGCGAGAGAACACCGACCTCGACTTTTCCTTCAAGGCCTCGGTATCGGCCAACGGTCCGGCCGGCCCGTTCACCGAGGTCTACAGCATCGCCGGTGGGAATGACGCCGTGTATTTGGCGACGACCGTCATTGACATAACAGCCTACCGGTCGGCCAACACCGCAATCCGGTTCTCACACGAGAACGGACTGCTGGATACCGGCCGGGACTTCTTCCTCGACAACGTCGAGATCTCGGCATCTTCCGGGAACCTTCCGCCGGTCGCCGTCGACGACCCGGACCCCGCGGTCGATCCGGTCTACTACTTGGTGAGAAAAGGCATGTCGAGGTCGCTTGCCGTGCTCTTCAATGACACCGATCCGGAAGGCGACCCGTTAACAGTTATCTCCGCTGGTTCGGGTGCCAACGGTGGCACCATTGCGGTGGCCGGAGACGGGCTCTCGGTGACCTACTCGCCACCCGACCCCTCGTATGTCGGACCCGACAGGTTCTCGTACACGATTTCCGATGGCAACGGTGGTACTGCGTCGGGTTCGGTCGATGTTGTGGTAATCGATAAGTTGGCCGATCTGCTCGTCGTGTCGATCAGCGCCGATCCCGTCAACCCGTTGCAGGGTTCCCCGTTTGATCTCGTCGTGGTCATCGAGAATGCGGGGCCCGACAGTGCCGCTAGTGCGCAACTCACACTGCAATTCACACCGGGCCTCGCCTACCTGTCCGGGACGGTCGACAACGGTGGCACGTGTGCCGAGCCGGTGCCCGGTTCAGGCACCGTGGTCTGCACAGACGGCAATCCACCGGGGGACTCTCAGCCTCGGGTCACCACGGTCACCGTGATCTCGTCGGCCCCCGGGCCGCACACCATCACGGCTGTGGCCGGATCGAACGACATCGATCCGGAACCCTCCAACAACCTTGGACAGCTGACCTTGGCAACGGCAAACCGCGCCCCTGATGCAGTCGATGACGCCGAAACGACCGCAGAGCAAACTCCGGTGACGATCGATGTGCTGGGCAATGATTCCGATGCGGATCTGGATCCGCTGGTGGTGGATTCGGTGACCCAGGGAGCCAACGGGTCGGTGGTGAACAATGGGTCGGATGTGACCTACACCCCCAAACCGGACTGGAGCGGGGTCGACGCCTTCATGTACACGATCTCCGACGGCAACGGTGGCTTGGATTCGGCAGATGTGACCGTGACGGTCATTGCCAGGCCCAACCAGCCGCCGGTCGCCGGCGACGACCTCACCCTCACTGATGAAGATGTGGCTGTGAACATTCCGGTGCTGGCCAACGACTCCGACCCCGATGGCAATCCCGTGACGGTCGGTACCGCCAACCAGGGGGCGCACGGCTCGGTGACCACGAGCGCTACCAGCATCACCTATGAGCCCGAACAGGACTGGTTTGGGATCGACTCCTTCGGCTACACGATCACGGACGGCCACGGCGGGACGGCTACCGCGGCAGTCGTAATAACCGTCAGACCTGTCAACGACGCACCGACTGCCCGCCCCGACAGTCAGAGCACACCGGAAGGCGTTGCCGTCACCGTTCCGGTGCTGGCCAACGACATCGATGCCGACGGCGATTTGCCGGTCGTGGCAAGCATCTCTCAGGGGAGCCACGGCGTTACAACGACCGATGGGGTGAACGTCGGCTACGCACCAGCTTCCGGCTGGTCCGGCACCGATTCATTCGAGTACACGATCACCGATGGGCAGGGCGGATTCGATACCGCCACGGTGACTGTGGCGGTAACGGCCACGGACGATGGTTCCGAGGTGCTCGGGGCGGTGGGGGCTGGGAACCGGCCCCCCGTTGTCACGGTGGTCGGCGAAACGACCGTGGCGGATGGCCACCCCCTCAGGCTCGAGATCACCGCCGAGGACCCGGACGGTGATCAGGTCTCGATTTCGGCAGCCGGTCTGCCGGCCTGGGCAAGCGTGGTTGATTACGGCGACGGTCGGGCGATGATCACCGGGATCCCGAGATCCGAGCCGGTCTCGTCGAGCAAAGTCACGGTCACCGCCGCGGACGGGAAGGTCACAGTCGGTGTGACGTTGACCATCGAGGTGATCGGTGTCAATCGGCCGCCGCGGATCGGCCCGGTCACTTTCCAGGGTGTCAATCCTGGTGGATCGTTCACCTTTACGATCAATGCGTTCGATCCGGACGGCGACCCCCTGAAGATCACCGCCGACGGACTGCCGGCGTGGGCCACCCTGACCGACTACGGCGGCGGGAGCGCAACCATCAGCAGCAATGGAGTTCCGGATGATGTGATTGGGTTCTTGTCGATCGTTATCTCTGTCACGGACGGCGAGACGACGGTCACGTCGCATCTGGAGCGATCCATCGACGACCTGCGTAACGGCCGGCCTCCTGCATTGACCCATCAGGCGTTTGAGATCGAGGGCGCCGACGCTCTCGTGGCTACCGCGCTGCGGCCGCGGATGGCGATACCCGATCCGCCCCGTACCCTCCTGACACCCCGGGAGGGTCTGTCGGTCGCTTTTGGGTCGGCCGTTGAGACACTCAAGAGCCAGATTGCTCCCACTCTGGTTCTCGGTGTGGTGATGGCATGGATGCTGATGATCGGTGTGGGCCGCCCCAAAGACGAGGAAGAGCAGGCGGCGTAGCACGCATTGAGGTTCGAGGTTCAAGTCCGGCTTCCCGGGGGTTGACTTCATCGGATCTTCATCCTGGACCCGGCCGCTCCTTCATCTGCGTGTCCGATGCTTCTGATATCAGCCAAGGAGGCAGAAAGA
>DATEVB010000048.1:0-10276 GCA_035282865.1 Acidimicrobiia bacterium
CATCCCCGCCTCGTAGTGACCCTCAACGTGGCACGCCAACTCCAGCGGACCGGCGAGGTCGTCGGACGTAAAGGTGTAGTCGAAAGAGGCCGTAGCGCCGGGCGGAAGATCTTCCTCTTCCACCATGCCCAGGGCCATCGCGTCCATGTCTTCCATGGTCATCGTCCCAGCCGCAATGGGCTGGACGAGCATGACCTCATGGGGTATGGCACCCTCGCTGGTGACTTCGAAGTGATACGGAACGCCCACTTTGAAGGTCGTGTAGTCGCTTTCTATCTTCATTTCCGTGGCCGTCACTTTGATGGTGCCGGCCGGTGCCGCCCCATCACCGCCACCGCACGCGGCAGCAACGATGGCCAACGCCCCGAACACGACAATCAGTCTGGTCAAACGCACAGGCAAGTCCTTTCGGTCGACTTAGTCCCAGGAAAGAACATACTACATAGGATCGTAACTCATTCGATCGTCGAGCGACCCTTGAGGGCCGCTCTGCGGGATCCAGCCATTCCAGCGTTGCCCCAACGCCGATCCACTCACGGCATGCACCAGCCAGAGTGGGATAGGGGTTCATCGGTGTCCGCCCGGACGGCTGGATCTCGAAATGGATGTGTGGGCGCGGCTCCTTGGCGTTTCCACAGTCTCCAGTCGTGCCCGATCATCTCGGCCTCGACGCAGCCACTCGCCCCAGGGAAATCGCTGTGGGACGCCATGTAGGTGGCACCGTCGGCCCCTCCGAGCATGCACTGCAATCCCCCCGATCGTCCCGACCGTTTGATGCACGAAGCCGCTCACCGGTGCAGCCACGGCGGCCGCCCATCGGAGCAAATGGTTCATTTACCGGGCGCGGTTTGAACTCGTCCGTCTGTCCTCGACTCCGGAACCTCACCACGTAGCATCGCTTCGATGGTTGAGCTGAGCAGCTCGGTGTTTGACTCGCCGGCGATCTTGGCCGCAACGAGCCCCTGGGCATCGACGAAGAAGGTCTCGGGTATGCCGAAGACCCCGAACTCGATAGCGGTTCGCGAACCTTCATCGGTGACGTTGTCGTACCCGCGCCCCAATTCGTCGAGGAACCTTATTGAGTCCTCCGGCTCGTCTTGGAAAACGATCCCGACAAAACGGACATCCCGGTCTTCATAGGCTCGCGCCGTGCGCATCAGGTCGTCGTGCTCGGCCCGGCAGGCAACGCACCAGGATGCCCAGAAGTTCACCACCACGATCTGGCCGAGGAGATCAGTGGACGACAAGACGCCCTCCTTCTCCAGATAAGGCAACTCCCACGAGGGAGCCGGCTTCCCGAGCAGCGGAGATTCCACCAGCCGCGGATCAGTGCCGAATCGGCTACCGAAGATGATCACCAACACGATCGATACGAGAGACACGAGAAACGCAGCCCAACGGGCAACCCGTGCGCCCGGCTTGACGGGAGTTGACCACACTGTTTCATCCTCGTGCAGGGTCTCCTCAGACGGCGAGTCCGCGCCCATCGCTTGATTCAATTGGGCCATGATGGTCTCCTACCTGGCTGGGGTCCGGGCCTGTTGATATCCACCCTCGGGTCTCCCAACCACAATCGGCCGACTCTGTCTACGATGTATCGTAGTAGGTTCTCACAGGCGCTACCCGACGCGTTCATACCGGTCCTCGCTCGAAGAGTGGGGAATCCGATGACGGACGACCACGGCGTGAGCAAAGATCTCACCCCCCGTCCTCAGCCTGACTCTTGGCCACGGCCAGTGCGTCCTCGACCTGGGTGAGGATGTTCAAGGGAAGTTCGGGCAGGGCTGCAACCTCCTCGAGCAGAGGTGTCGCCTCGACGGGGTTCCCGAGCCCGTACAACGTTATGAATCCGAGGAACAGCTTGGCCTCGATATTGGTCGGGTCGAGATCGATGCCGGCCCGGACGTACTGGTCGGCAGCTTCCGGTGCACCAGTGACGTATGCCATCCAGCCGATCCGGGACAGGGCCCGGCTTTCTTCGGCCGGCGTCGGATTGTTCTGGGTGAGGAACAGGTAATGATCGAGTGCAGCCCCGAATTGCCGCCCATCGAAGTACCGGTCCGCCAGTGCCATGCGCATGGCGTTCATTTCGGGGTTGGCGGCAACGACCTCTTCGAGCTGCTCATTAGTGATACCGCCCGGATCAGTGAGGAAGTCTTCGGCGGTCGACCCGCCTCCGTTTGGGGCAATGGCACGAGCGGCCATCAGTATCGCCACGGTGAGAACGGCTATTACCAGCAGTGTGGCAACCAGGTAACGCCGAGGTTGGCGCTCACGCTCGATCGGTGCACCTTCGGGCTCGGATTCGGCCGGATCGGCGCCATTCAGCAAGACGTCGTCGACCTCGTCGATCTCTCTCTGGTAATTGGCCCGGAGAGCCTCCGCTCGTGCGGTGTCAACCTCTCCCAGCTGCATCTGCTCCTCCAACTCGAGCAGATCCCGTTGTGCTAGGCCGCGACGCTCCTCCAGCCTGGCCCGCTCACCGATCATGGCCGCCCCCCGACCGTCGCCGAAACCCGCCGCCGTGCAAGCATCATCCAGATGCCGCCGCCTAGCGCTGGAACGGGCAACAGCCAAACCAACAGCGTCTTCCCCGAGAACGGAGGATCGAGCAGGATCCCCGTGCCATAACTGGCCTGAAAATAGGCGATGATCTGCTCATCCGACTCCCCCAGGCCAACCTTCTCGGCGACGACATCCATCATCGCCTGGGCCGTGTCGGAGGGAGATGTGGCGATGGACTCTCCCTGACACACCGGGCATTTGATCCGCTCCCCGATGGCCTGAACCCGATCTTCCGGGGTGGGATCCCCAATGAGCAGGCCGACGGCGATCACCCCGACGAGTGCCACCATCAGCAACGCCTCGATCCGCGCCCGCGTCGATCTAGCCATCTATCGAGCCTGCCTTGCCCCTATGGGTTCGGTCTCGGGCTTCCTGACGAGCCGGGACCAAAGAACGGCGAACGCAGTGACAAGCCCGCCCACCCAAACCAACCAGATGAACGGGAACCAGAACACCCGCATCGAGACCTGCTGCTCATCGAAGCCCTTGAGGGACAGGTAGAGGTCACCCACCCACGAGGCATCGACCGCTGGTGTGGCTACCGGCTGAGAGGAAGTCGGGTATTGGTTGAGTCGGGGCTCCAACACCGTCACGACCCTCCCTTCCCTGCCTACTTCAATGCGTGCGCCCGTAACGCTGCGATTCGATTCCTGCCTTGTGAAGTGGTCGACGTAAGTCAGATCCCGGCCGGCGACCGTCACCGTTTCTCCCGGCGAGAGGGTGACCGTCGCATCAACGACCAGGTTGGCGGTCAACGCCATTCCCAGGGCAAGAACAGCTACTCCGAAGTGAGCAATCTGCCCACCCCAGTACCCGGGATCGCTGCTCATTACCCGCCGCGTGGCCGCCCACATCGATAACCCCCGCTGGTCGGCCAACTTGCGAGCCGAGGTCAACAGGTGCCGACCGATGACGGAAACCACGAAGGTCGTGATCAGAGTGCCGATCACAACGTAGAAGTTCCGCTGGCCGAGCAGCACTACCACAGCCGCCGTGACGAGCGCTATCTGCAGCGGTCTACGAATCCGTTCCCACACAGTCGACGGTTTCGCCGCGCGATACGGGAAGATCGGACCGAGACTCATGGCTATCAGCAGAGCAAGAGAAAGGGGAATCGCCATGCGGTCGAAGAACGGCCGGCCCACTCCAACCTGATCACCGGTGAACGCCTCGACCACCATCGGGTAGAGCGTGCCGGTGAGAACTACAAACGCGAACACTGTGAGCAACAGATTGTTGGCGAGAAATACGCCCTCGCGGCTCATCATCGAGTCGAGCCGCGGCGAAGAGGCGACCACATGCACGCGAGCAGCGAACAGGCCGAACGATCCAACCAATACCACCATCAGAAACCACAACAAGGCAGGACCAACCGGCGACTGAGTGAAACTGTGTACCGAGGCAATCACCCCCGATCGGGTCAGGAAGGTACCGAGAATGGTCATGGCGAAAGCGGCAATGACCAGCACGAAGTTCCACGCTTGCAACATGCCGCGCCTGGCCTGCACCACCGAGGAGTGGAGAAACGCCGTGGCGACCAGCCAGGGAAGGAGAGACGCGTTCTCCACCGGGTCCCAGGCCCAGAAACCACCCCACCCAAGGACCTCATACGACCAAAGACCACCGAAAACGATCCCCAGGGTCAGGAACATCCAGGCGACCAGCGTCCAGGATCGGGTGCGACGCAGCCATTCGGCTCCACTCGATCCCAGCAGGAGGGCCGCCATCGCGAACGAGAACGGGACCGTCAACCCCACATATCCGATGTACAGGGTCGGTGGATGCAGCGCCATGAGCGGATGGTTCTGCAGTAATGGGTTCGGACCACGCCCTTCCAGGGCAGCAAGGGAACCGGCCCAGGGAAGATTGGCGGCTTCCAGACACCCCACCGTGGACGGCTCGACGCACACGCTGAATGGGTTGGAGAAACTCAGCATCAACCCGAAGAAGTACATCGACACCAACCCCATAACGGCGAGTGCCCCTGCCCCCAGCGGATCGGAATCATCTCGAGCGGCATGGCCGCGGTAAACCGTGAACGTAAAGATCGCCAGGACCAGACCCCACAAGACGATGCTGCCCTCCAAAGCACCCCAGGCCGAGGCCACCTTGTACAACAGAGGCGTAGTACTCGCCGAATGGTTGGCCACGTAATTGATGGAGAAGTCGTCGGTGAGGAGACCGACCTCGAGGGCCAGCATGGCCACCGTCGCCCCACCCAGGAGTCCGAGGACGGGTCCCTTCAGCTTCTTCGGAGTGGAGACTGTGGGCCGAAGCATCCCCCGAACACCGCGGACAACCAGGAAGGCGGCGGAAATGAGACCGTACGCGAGTCCGAGATAGCCGACGATCGCAGTCACTGTTGTGACTCCGATGATGAAATCGCCAGGCCAAGCGGCAATACGTGGCGACATACTCGTTGGTATCGGCGGGTCGAGTCCACTGACCGTCTTCGGCCGTTACCCCGCTCGAGAGCTCCCGGCCGCTCCCTTTCATCGCCGGGTCCTGTTGCCAGACCTACTCGAACCGATTCAACCATGACCCGACAACGATGGACCATCGTGGTCTCCTCTGCTCTCCGCTCCGAGGCGATGCTGATCGAATCCGCTTCAGATACTACGACGTAGCGTAGTAGAAAACCGAACCCGGCCAAAAACCAACGGTCCCGTTGAAATGACCTTCTAGATCGGCGGCCAACCAAGTCGGGCGAAAGCTGCCTGGAGTGGGACGAAGATGGCCTTCCAGATCCCGGACACAAACAGAACTCCGACCATGATGAGCATCGACCCCCCCACCAGTTCAACTCGCCTTCCGTTTCGTTTGAGCCAGTCCATCGAACGCCGGGCTCGATGGAAACCAACCGCCACCAGCACAAAAGGCACGCCAAGTCCGACCGAGTAGATGGCCAGGAGAACAGCACCCCACCCGACAGTCTGGCTGGCCCCGGCGATGGCGAGGACGGTGCCGAGAATCGGGCCGATGCATGGCGTCCACCCGAATGCGAACGCCATACCAAGGGGAACAGCTCCTTTCGGTCCTTTGGCAACCCGAGCCATGTTGAAGCGCAGTTCTCGGTGGTATCCGGGAATGCGGAGCACGCCAAGCATCGCCAGGCCCAGCAGGATGATGCCCACGCCGGCGACCTTGGTGATCAGGTCCACGTTCTTGAGAAGCACCGAGCCGACCAACGCGAATGACGCGCCGAGGGCGGTGAACACCACAGTGAAGCCGGCAACGAACAGAAGCGCTGCCTTGACAACAGTGGCCTTGGTCTCGCGAGCATTGAGACCCTCGACCGGCAGCGCCGATACGTAGGACAGGTAGCCGGGTATCAGCGGCAAGCTGCAAGGAGAGCTGAATGAGACTATCCCGGCGACAAAAGCGAGCAGGGGAAGAAGGTAATCGGCCACGCAACGACGAAGTGTAGTCGTTAACGACGGCCCGGCGATCATGCCGGCAGTCCACCGCCGACCAGGTATGGCGCGGGCAAAGTTGCGGTCAGAGTACCGGAAATGCGCTTCCTTCTGAGCGAGAAATGGTCCGCGTGAGCAACGACCGGATGGCAGAAATTACAGAAGCTTTACATGCGCGCCAGGGTTTGCTTGACGTTCAGAATGTTGACTGATCTCAGCCAGCGGCCTCCGCGGAGATCCGCTGGACACAAGAAGGATCGACCCGACCGGGGACGAGCACCCCTCCCAATCGACGATCGGATCCCCAAGTGCTCGACCCGTACGTTCACGCTCCCATTGGGCGAGGGGTTGGTCAACAAACGCAGGCGATGGAAACCCCCAGAGGGAGACTGCGTTTGCCGGGGGGCATCACCATGATGGTGATGCCCCCCGATTTTGCCCAGGCAAGCCATGGGACAGCTCAATGCTCCAACCCGAGCGGATCCCTCTGGCCTCTCCCAACGAGCGGCGCCTCCCGCGGCACTCCGCCTCCGATCATCAGAGCAGAAGCAGCACACTCCGGCGCTTCGAGATTCAAGTGGTTCGCCGCGCGAATCAGGCGAGAGGGATTGAGAGGGTGAACACCGATCCGAGCCCGGGACCACCAGAGCTGGCGGTAACGTCACCGCCATGACGTCGGGCGATGCTCCGCGCGATCGTCAGGCCAATGCCGCTGCCACCCGGTGCGTTGCGATCGCCGCGATAGAAACGTTCGAATACTCCGGTTCGCTCCTCGACCGTCAGGCCTCGGCCCGTATCGGACACATCCACGACCGCCTCGCCGCCTCTGGATCGGGCCGTGATCGAAACGGAGCCCCCGGGTTCGGTGTAGATGAGGGCATTCCCGATCAGATTCGTCAGCACCTGGGACAGGCGATCTCGATCTCCGTTGATGACGAGCCCTCCGAAAGCTTGGATCGAGAGAGACACCTCTTTGGCATCGAACTGGACCTGAAGGTGGTTGGTGACGTCAGTCGCCAGCGCGGCCAGGTCGATCGGGGCCAGCTCGAGAGGATATGCATTCTCCTCGGTCCTCGACAGTTGGTTGAGATCGTCCGCGAGCCGCTTCAGGCGCTTTACCTCGCGACCGGACGCGGCAAAGATCTCCTCGCTCGGTTCGAACACTCCGTCGAGCAAACCTTCCAGATACCCCTCGACGGTCGACAGCGGAGTGCGAAGCTCGTGGGCAACCTCAGAGATCAACCGCACCCGTCGCTCCTCGGTCGTATCGAGCACCATCGCCAGCGTGTTGACATCCTCGGCGAGGGCCGCCAGTTCCGCTTCTGCTGGTAGCTCGACCCGCTCGTCGAAGGATCCGCTCGCCATTCTTCGCGTTGCGTCTCTGACCGACTGCAGAGGAGCGAGGATGCGGCGCATCACGACCGCGCTCACTGCCATGGCGGCCATCGCGCTCACCGTCAACGAGACGAGCAGAGCGCGCCGAAAGGAACCGTCGAAGGCGTCTTCAAGACCTTCCTCGATGTTGGGGGTCAGGAATCCCATTGACCCATCGCCGCTCATCATGTCGCCGCTCATCATGTCGCCGGTCATCATGTCGTTCATGCTCTGAACACTCCCCCGAAAAAGGCTCGGCGCCAGAAGTTCGAAAACGATCACGAGGGCTGCCGCTCCAACGAGGATCACGGCCAGTTGGGCGAGGAGGATGCGGGCCCGCAGAGTGCTGAGAACTCGCCTCATACCGGTGGGCCGATGAACTTGTACCCTACCCCTCGCACGGTTCCGATGAACCGTGGCTCTGCGGTGTTGTCATCGAGGGCCTTGCGAAGGTTCGAGATGTGGACGTCGACCACGCGATCGACGCCGACGAAGTCCCAACCCCACACAGTTTCCATCAATTGTTCACGGGTGAAAACCCGCCGAGGCGCCCGGGCTAGAGCGACCAGCAAGTCGAATTCCAGGGACGACAATTCGATGGATCGACCATCGCAGGTGATCTCCCGGCGTTCTATGTCGATGTCGAGACTCTCGAATCGCAGCACGTCCCCGTCGACCGAATCTCGTGACGCAACCCGACGAAGGACAGCCCCGATCCTGGCAGTGAGTTCCCTCGGGGAGAATGGTTTCGTGACGTAATCGTCGGCGCCGACCGTGAGACCGATCACCCGATCAACCTCTTCGGCACGCGCCGTCAACATTATGACCGGAAGATTCGAAGAGGCTCGCAACCTCCTCAGCACCTCGAAACCATCCATGTCGGGCAGTCCCACGTCGAGTATCGCCAGATCAAGATCATGCGACAGGGCGAGATGGAGGCCTTGCTCGCCGTTCGAGGCTTCCATCACCTCGTACCCGCCGGCGACCAGGTACGACGAGAGCATCGTACGAAGCTCGGCTTCATCATCGATTACCAACAAGCGGCGCTGACGCACAGACGGAAGGGTAGGGCGCAGTCCGAGCTGCGCCCTACCAACGGAGCGTCCGATTAGATTCGATGACGGCTCAGCCACCCGACACCTGCCGGCCGGTCGCCGGGAGTGCCATCACCTCTGACACTCGCCACCTTCGAGAGAGGGCCGTCACCGCGGTGGGGCCATTCCCATCCTGGCGGAAGGCCGGTAGCGGAGGGCTCCACCGGGGACGGCCGAACCGTCGTCGGGGAACGCCCCCTCCTCCCACATGAAATCATGCATCCCATTCATCCACCCCAACGAGCCATCCGCGCCCGCCGGCGACTCGACCGCTCGAGGCGGTGCGCTGAGTGCCATCGCTACCGCCGGTACGGCCACCAGCGCCAGAATCACCAGCGTCAGAAGCAGAGTCCTCTTGTTCATTCCATTCACTTCCTTTCCAATTCAGATCGAATCGACCGATATGTGTCTGCATCTATCTCACCGCGTGCAAGACGCTCTTCGAGAAGACCGACGGCGTCATATCGGTCCTTGCGGCGAGGCTGCGCATTTGCGACCACCGCCCAGATCAACGCGCCGACCAGGAGCAGCCAGATCAGTCCGCCCCACCACATTCCATATCCCCACATCATGTCTCAGACTCCTTGGTTGTCTCTGTGCACATTTGTATCAGCGCTACATCAAGCAACCTGGCGCGGTTGTGTAAAGCTTTGTTAATGCCTCCCAAACCCGGATCATCTCTCGATTGCGGCCATCAAGTGGTAGTAGGTTCGCAAAGTCAATGATTCGATACCTCGCCGCCCAGCCCTGGAAATTCATCACTGCCATCGCCCTAACCCTGATCGCCACCGGCTGCGCTTCAGCGAACGGTGAGAGTGACACCGGCATACCGCCGCAGGATCCGGCCCTGGTGACAGTTGGCTCGGATCTCTATGCGGCCGGCTGCGCGCCGTGTCACGGGCAGGATCTGAGAGGAACCGATCGCGGACCGTCACACCTGTCGACTGTCTACCAGCCGAGCCATCACGCCGATGGATCCTTCCTGCTGGC
The DNA here is from genome assembly GCA_035282865.1 of Acidimicrobiia bacterium. Taxonomy (GTDB): domain Bacteria; phylum Actinomycetota; class Acidimicrobiia; order Spongiisociales; family UBA4744; genus UBA4744. The sequence goes on from DATEVB010000048.1 coordinate 9,437, forward strand.
AGTCAAACGAGGTTCACCGGCCCATCACTGGCAATTCGGAGACATGCCGCCCATCGAGGGCCTCACTGAAGAAGACGTGGCGGCAATCGTAGCCTTCGTTCGCGAGAACCAGCGGCTCGAAGGATTCGAGCCCTATCCGCCGTAAAGGCCCGGCTCACGCAGCGAATGGAACCAAGCGACCTCTGGCCCATGGTTTCACATCGCAGTCACTCCACCACGAACGACCTGGGCGGAGTGGCCCACCGGCTGGTCACCCCGCAAGCCAAGGGGAAGCGTAGTTGTCTTGACATTCCCCTCGACTGGAAGGTGTACGTTCCTGTTGAACGAACGATCCAGATCGGCAAGGAACACAAAATGGACACATCCATGCTGGCGCCCACGGCACGACACAACGGCATCGAGCACCGAAGCCTCACGGCGAGAGTGCCGATGTCGGTCACGGTGGCGGATTCCCAGCTTCGTCAAGCACTCGGAGCTGAGGGATTCGACGTTCTTGACGAAATCGCAGCGACGGGGTTGGATTCAGGCGGTGACCGGTACTCCTATCGGATCCTGGTTACCTATCACCCTATCTTGGCGCGTCGCGCTATCGAGACGGAGCCCGGGGTGGGTTTGGTTCTGCCCACCAACGTTGTGATCCGTGCCGACGGTGAGATGACCGAGGTCCAGGCGCTCGACCCGGCGATCATGGGCGAAACGACCCGGAACCCGGCTCTGGGAGCGATCATCATCGACGCCCGGGGGCGGCTCGGGCGGGCCATTGGCGCCCTCCGCTCCTGCGTCGAATTGATCGAACTGCCCGCAATCGACGCGCCCTCGACCCCGCCATCCGAACCCGAC
>DATEVB010000049.1:0-7652 GCA_035282865.1 Acidimicrobiia bacterium
TACCGATCTTCAGGACGCGGTGCTGAGCGTTCACCATACGACCCTGCACACGTTCGCCGGCAGGCGGTTAAGATCATCGAGGACCATCTGGGCAGAGCTTTCGTCAAGAGCGTTCAGCAGATCAACATCCCGCTTCAGGTCCCGGCTCAACCTGTCCCGCCTCCAGCCGTTCCATCTGCCTGATCGTAAGATGCACTCTTCGACGAGTAGAGCTCATCGAAGGAAGGTTGCCACACCACCGACCGTCAAGTGGTTGCCGAGCAAAGAAACAGGGATATTCCTGGTGAGTTTCTGGCGACATGGGTTCGAAGACGCATCATACCGCCAGGTTATGCCCGTATTATACGGAGAACTCGATGAGCTTGGGAAGCTCGTGTTCTACCACTGAACTACACCCGCAGGGAGATCGATGATACCAAGCCGGTGTCCGGTGTCGTGAGTTGGTGAGAGATTCTGTATGTGACTTGCGACCCAGGGCACTAGGAGAAGACGCTGGCCGCTCCCCATACTGTCAAGAGGACACCGATGGTTCCCAGGAACCACGCCCGGCCCGGCCGGAACTCACCTTCCACGCCTCGGGGGCGCTCACCTCGGCGATTCTTGAAGATGGCCAATCCGTTGCCAATGACCATCGCCAGCCCGATGGCCAGCACCGCCTCAGGGAACAAGCTCTCCAACCCAAAGATATCGTCCATCGGCCGTCACGGTAGCGGGTATGGTTTCCACCTCGAAAGGAGCAGCATGCCGAGGCACTGCTACGTCCTGCGGGTCTTTACTCGAGGCGACGAGGGGGGCAACCACCTGGGGGTGGTCACCGATGCCACCGGTCTGACCACCGATTCGATGCAGGCCATCGCCGTCGATCTGGGGTTTTCGGAAACCATCTTCCTGGAATGGAAAGAAGGGGAGATCCCGCGAGTGCGGATCTTCACACCGGGAGCCGAACTTCCTTTTGCCGGCCACCCCCTGGTCGGGATGGGTTGGATGCTGAAACAGCTCGGCCCGGGCGGTCCCGACACACTCAGGTGCGCGGCCTTCGACGTCGCGATCCGGCACGAGGGAGAGGTTGTAACGATCGAGGTTCCATTGGGACAGAGGGTGCGCCCGGCTCCGCAAGCGCCCTCTCTGGCGGCCGCGGTCAACCTGCCTGAACCGGTGTCGGCCCGGTGGGTGGATATGCCATTGCCCTACCTGTTGATCGAAGCCGAATCGGTGGCCGCCGTATCGTCGGCTGAGCCTGTCCCCGCAGAAGTTTTCGAGAAAGCGGGAGCGGACATGGTGTATCTGTACGCTCTGGCGTCCCCGACGGTGGTGCGGGCCCGCTTCTTTGCACCTGGTCACGGTGTATTTGAGGACCCGGCCACCGGCAGCGCTGCTGTGGCTCTGGCCGCCGCTATGCGTGCAGAAGGGCACGCATCAGGCCGGTTGGAGATCGGTCAGGGGTTGGAGATAGGCCATCCGTCGACGATCAACCTGGAGTGGCACGGGGCGCAAGCCAGCATCGGTGGGACGGTTCGAAAGGACGAGGTTCGGTGGCTGGACGCCTGATCCCGTGACGGTTTCCCGCCTACCCTCCCGGAGCCGGAGGACCACTCGGCCTCCGGGTGCAGGCAGCAGAAGGAGGGCTCGGGTTCATGCTGGACATGGCGGTTGCCCACCGGGTGAGCGCCCGGGATTGCGCGGTCGACGGCGCTACCGGCACCGGAGCAACCGACCCCACAACTTATGCGCTCCTCGTCGGAGAGCGACCGGTGATGCTGCTCAGCGCGAGGTTTTCTCGGCTCATTTAGTCGAGAGTTCGGGTCGGAGCGACCTCAGTTCGTAGACTGCCCGCCAATGGCTGCAGAAGGATCGAAGTCGGCGGTAGTTGCCGCACTCATCGGCAACTCGCTCATCGCGGCTGCGAAGTTCGTGGTCGCCTTCCTGACCTCGAGCGCGGCAATGATCGCCGAGGCATTTCATTCGGTCGCCGACTCGGGCAACCAGGTGCTGCTCTTACGCGGCATCAGCGTGTCCCGGAGGTCCCCGACGGTCCGACATCCGTTCGGGCGGGGCAAGGAGGTCTATTTCTGGAGCCTGATGGTGGCCGTGATGTTGTTCGTAGCAGGCGGGGTGCTCGCCGTCCAGCGCGGAGTCGACGCCATCCAGCATCCGCACGAGGTCACCGACTTTGCTCCCAACTACATCGTGTTGGGCGCGGCTCTCATCATCGAGGGTTTCTCTTTTCGGGTTGCGTTCAAGCAATTCAGCATCGTCAGAGGCTCGCGAGGTGTGTGGCGGAGCATCCGCGAGACCAAAGACAGCGCACTTCTGGTGGTTCTGCTGGAAGACAGCGCAGCCATGCTCGGCCTCCTCTTCGCCGTTATGGGGTTGGCCATTGCTCAAACGACCGGCAACGACTTCTGGGATGGTGTTGCTTCGGTCGCCATTGGGATACTGCTAGGGCTGGTGGCCGTGCTGTTGGCCAACGAGACCAAGCAGCTGCTGATCGGTGAGGCTGCCGGTCGTCGTGATCGAGCGGCCCTGCGGATGTCGGTACTGTCACTGCCGGAAGTGGAGAGTGTCGGCCGGCTGCTGACCATGCACATGGGACCGGACGAGATCCTGGTCAACCTCGAGGTTGATCTCACCGACGGGCTGACCGACCGCCAAGTGGAACCCGTCGTCGACCGGATCGAGGCCGAGATCCGGAAGGTGCTGCCCGGAGCGATGAATATCTTCATTGAGCTGCAGACCAGAGACCATGGCTGAGGCGTCGGCGCCGGCATCCGCGGCCAACCTGGGCCCAGGGTTCGACACGCTGGCGCTGGCTCTCGAGTTGCGGTGCCGGGTAACGGCGGAACCTGCGACCGATTGGCAGGTCGACCACCTGGGCCGGCACCATCCAGAATCGGCGTCTCAGGACGCCGTACTTGCCGCGGCTCAGCTTGCCGTGGGTGTGGAGCGTCCGATGCGCTTAGCGGTCAGCAGTGAGATCCCGGTTGCCCGCGGGATGGGCTCATCGGCTGCTGCCTATGCAGCCGGGGCATTGGCCGCCTGGCGGGCCACCGGTGTGGAACCGGACTCGCAACGGGTGTTTGAACTCGTCGCAGACTTGGAAGGCCATGCCGATAATGCAGCCGCCGCCGTGTTCGGAGGGCTCCAGGCCGTGACCATCGCTGGTGGCGTGCAACGGATGGCGTTGCATCCCGACCTCGTTCCTGTGGTGGCAGTACCCGAGGCGGTGTTGTTGACCGGTGACGCTCGGGCCGCCCTTCCCCATTCGTATTCTCGACCGGCGGTGGTCAGATCTCTCCAACGGGCGGTTGCCTTGGTGGAAGGCCTCCGGACGGCCGATGCTGCGCTGCTCGCCTCGGCATTGGGAGATGAGATCCACGAGGCGCCCAGAACCCGGCTCAACCCCGTCGCCGCCGAATTGATCGAAACAGCACTCACCGCGGGAGCGCTGTTCGCCTGCTGGTCCGGCGCCGGCCCTTCGGTGCTGGCGATAGCTTTGTCAGCGCGCCGCCCGGACATTGTTGTGAGCTTAGAGTCCGCCCTCAACGGGCGGGGGTTGGTTCTGACACCGGACCTGGCCGATAGCGGCATCGAGTAACCGTCGAGCAGCGAGTAGCTTGACGATATGGACGCCGGGGCGGCCTTTGTCGCCAGAGCAATCGAACACCAGCTTGGGGTGCGACCGGACCACATGACCAGGGGGCCTTCGGGGTACGGAGAAGAAGTGTTCGAAGCCGTTCTCGGCGACCGGACGGTTCTGTTCAAAGCCGATCGAGAGCCCGGCATGGGACGGGTGGTCTTGGAGGCGTGGGCGTACCAGCATGTCAGAGAACTCGGGGCCCCGGCGCCCCGGGTGCTGGCCACAGACCTCGGGCGAGATACTTACCCGCGTAACTTCATCATCATCGAGAAGGTGGCCGGTGTACCTCTGGAGGACGTTGACGTCGAGGCGGAGGAACGACACCGGCTCATACGCGAGGCCGGATGGGTCATACGCGCTGTACACGAGATTGGAGTACCCGGCTTCGGACTTCTCCAGGAAACGACGTATCTGCGCAGCGCTCAGGTAGGGGGCGAGTACGACTCTTGGGAAGAATTCCTGACCGAGGTGCTGGATGTGACCATACCGGCCCTACGGTCCGGCGGCGTCCTCGACGACGCGGAAGTGGAGCGCGTCGATCGGGCCGTTGTCGACCACGCTGAGTACTACGACCTGGGTCCGGTCGGCCATCTGTTGCACGGCAAATTCGATCCGGCCCATGTGCTGGTCGACGAAGGCCGGATCACCGGCATCGTGGATTTCGGCGATCGGTCCAGCGGGGATCCGGCCTGGGATCTCGGTGGCTTTCTGGTGGACAACGTGGTCGAGACACGCCACCTGCTGGCCGGGTACGATCCCAACAAGGGGCGGGCTGCTGCTTTCGAGGCGACCATCCCGCTCTACGTCGCCTTGCGGGCCATGCTGGCCGCCCGCCGAGCCCACAACGAAAGCCGCGCCGTCGACCGCGACCACTTGCTGGCCGTTGCCGACGCATCATTTGATGCGCTTGGATATCCGCTTCGTCACACGTCCTGACCCAGGTAGCGTTTGCGCTTGACGTGTCGAACAGGCAAGCTATTAGCTCCCAATTCGTCTATCCGAGGTTTGCATGGGCTCGCTGGTTAAAAAGCGGCGCAAGAAGATGAGCAAGCACAAGTACCGGAAGCGCCTCAAGGCCAACCGGCACAAGCGCAAGAAGTAGTCACAGGCTCTACAGAGAGCAATCGAGGCGCCGACCACGCCCAGGCTCACCAGCAGAATCAGCATCTGCGTATCGGCGCGCGCTCGCTTGCCTTTCCGCTTGGCAGCAATATCAACTCGGCACCCGCGGTCATCGGGGATGCGCGACTCCGGTCCGTTCAGTCGGTCTTGAAGAAACCGACCGAGTTGGTCTGGCTTCCACTCGCTTCGACAACGAAACCGACCGGGCCGACCGGCATCTGTGAGCTAGTCGACTTCGAGGACCTGTTTGGCCATGGCCAGGTCGTCATTCCGAACGAGAAGCCGGATTCTCCCCAGGGAGACACCCGGACACATCCCCCCGATATCGTCGGCGGCCACAGTGGCCTCGATTCCTTCCGTGGCCAGGTGGGCTCGTGCCAACTCGGCCTCGGCGGTGGTGAAGCATTCGATGACTTCGATCAGCTGGTCGGGCCTCACGCTCAATCGCCGTCCTTGAGGAATTTCTCGATCTCGTCGACAAGTTGGTCGGCGAGCGCCGGGTGCACCGCCTCGCCGGAGGTCTCCTCCAGCCGGTGGATATACGTGGAAAGATCGTCCGAGGTATCCATGGCCTGGTTGACTCGGGAGTCGAACTCCCCTGCTTCGACTGCCAATTCGGTCGCATCGATGGTGATCCCGGCGATGAGCGCCGCCTTGGTGAGGAGGGCCAGCATCGCCTTGGGGTTTTCGTTGGCGGCCAGGTAGTGCGGGGTGGCAGCCCACAAGCTGACCGCATCCATGCCGGCCTCGGCACAGGATAGGTTCAGGACGCCACTTATCCCGGTGGGTCCCTCGTAGTCGGAGGTCAACAGCTGGTGACGTTCGACGATGGTCGGATCGGTGGCCACCCCGATGATCGGCACCGGGAGCGTATGAGCGACCTGGCCGATGAAGGCACCCAGGGTTATCACCTCTTTGACCCCCACCGACTCGAGCACTTCGATGACATGGCCTGCGAAGGTCAACCAGCGGTGGTGGGGTTCCTCGCCCAAAACGATCACCAGATCACGATGCTGATCCGGCAGAGGAATCGCATAAAAGGCGACCACCGGCCAGGTGATATCTCGGGCACCACCGTCGCCGATCTCGACGTCGGGGCGGCGCATCTGGAAGTTGAAGAACTCCTCGGGCAGGATCACCGCGAAGGGTTCGATGTCCTCGAACTGGTCCAGAATGAATTCGACCGCGCCGGATGCGGCATCGGCGGCGTCGTTCCACCCTTCGAAGGCGACCAAACCCACGGGGTTGCGGAGCTCGGGCCGTTCTGCCCACTCAACGACATCCATCTCCCTCCAGGGTAGTTGCATGATGGTATAGGCGACGTTGACCAATCCGGCGATGGCATGGTCGAGTGCTGGAATTCGATCCACCCACCTACCCCGGCATCTAGGCGGATGCCGTCATCAGAGAGCCTTCCGAGCCGGGACCCCGACCCGACGCCTACGGACGGCAGATACATGCTCCCCGATCGTTCCGGCACGACTCATGAGACCACCCTATCCCAACAGCGGCGGGTGCCGCTACGCTGTCAACCCATGTCCGGGCCTCCTATCCGCGTCGCTTCCAAGGCCGTCATCGTCGACGATGGCGAGATCCTCTTGACGCGTAATCTCCATCCGGAAGATCCTGACGGCGAGTTCTTCTTGCTGCCGGGTGGCGGTCAGAACTACGGCGAACCGCTGGACGACTGCCTGCGACGCGAGGTGTGCGAAGAGACGGGGTATTCGGTCGAGGTGGGGGATGTGCTCTGGGTGAGGGATTACATCGGGGCCGGCCACCAGTTCGCAGCATTTGAGCCCGACGTACATCAGATCGAAATCATGTTCTCCTGCTCGGTCGATCGATCACGACCCCCGGCCGATCCGGTCGAAGAGGACGCTTGGCAATTGTCGGTCGACTGGGTCCCCCTCGAGGATCTGCCCACCCTGCGGTTCTTCCCCGCCGCTCTCGTCCCGCGACTCGCGGCCCTATCCGGCGAGGGGGTCGGCGGACCCCGCTACCTCGGCGACGTGAACTAAGGGGTCACGAGGCGGCCCCGAACCGCCTCAGCCGGAGGCTGTTGGTCACCACCGAAACACTGGAGAAGGCCATCGCTCCTGCGGCGACCATCGGATTGAGCAGCCCGGCCGCGGCCAGTGGAATCATCGCCACGTTGTAGAAGAAAGCCCAGAACAGATTCTGTCTGATCGTTCGGAAGGTGGCTCGAGCCAGCTTCATGGCCGTTTCCGCCAGAGCCGGATCTCCCGACATGAGGATGACGTCCCCCGCCTCGATGGCAATGTCGGTACCGGTTCCTATAGCCATGCCGAGGTCAGCCTGGGTCAGGGCAGGAGCATCGTTGATGCCGTCACCGACAAACGCGACCATTTTCCCCTGCTCTTGAAAGCGGCGAACCTGATCTGCTTTCTCTCCGGGCATGACCTCGGCGACGAAGTGGTCAATGCCGATCTCGGCCGCTATCGACGCGGCCGTTCGGTGGTTGTCGCCCGTGATCATGGCGACTTCAACGCCCAGGTCTTTCAAGGCTGCTACAGCCGGGCGGGCCGTTGCGCGCAGCGTATCGGCCACCGCCAGCACGCCCCTTGCCTCGGTATCCCAGCCGACCAAGAACACCGTTCGGCCTTCGGTCTCCAACCGGGCGGCCTCGGCGAGGTGTCGGTCGGAGATGAGCAAGCCCTGATCCGCCAGCAGCTTCGCCTTGCCGACGACCACCTGCACTCCGTCGACGGTCCCCCGCACGCCGAGTCCGGCGAAGTTCTCGAAGTCGACGGTTGTACCCAATACGATGTCCCGTTCCTCCGCTCCCAGCGCAACGGCCCGGGCGACGGGATGCTCGCTGGCTGCTTCGACGGTGCCGGCCAGATAGAGGAAGCGCCGCTCATCCTCCTCGGTC
>DATEVB010000050.1:0-17079 GCA_035282865.1 Acidimicrobiia bacterium
ATCATGGGAGGTGAGATCTGGGCACAAAGCGAACCAGGGCATGGCAGCACCTTCCACGTCACCATACCACTGACCCTGGCACCCTTGGAGATCCCGTCGAAATCGCCTAGAGAGCGATCGGATCTCGAGGGTTTGCCGATACTCGTAGTGGCCGACAACCCGGTCAATCAGGAGATATTGCTGAGCGCTATCGGTGCTACCGGGATGCAGCCGGATGCGGCAACCACTCCGATCGAAGCGTTTGATCTGCTGACCGAAGCGCGCCTTTCCGACCGGCCGTATGCGCTCACCGTCATTGATCTCAACGGCGACGGCCTGGAATTCACGCGGAAGCTGAGAGCGAACGCCGATCTGGCCGCCATGCATGTGATGGTCCTCACCGCGATGGGGCAGCGCGGCGACGCGGCGGTATGCCGTGATCTCAACGTAGCGGGCTATCTGACCAAGCCTATTCCGGCCGAAGATGTCCGGTTGGCCATCGAGGCAGTCATCGACGGGCCATCGCCCCTCGACCTCACGGTGCTTGTCACCAAGCATTGGCTGCGCGAACGGCGGCGGCATTTGAGCATCCTGGCGGTCGACGACAGCCCCACCCATCGCATGGTGGCCAGAAGATTGCTGGAGCGGCGGGGCCATCGTGTGGCCACGGCAGCCAGCGGCCCTGAAGCGATCGAGTGCGTGCAGAAGCATCGCTTCGACATCATCCTGCTGGACTTGTGGATGCCGGGCATGGGCGGGTTCGAAACTGCCGCAGCCATCCGCGCCACCGAAGAGAAGGGCGAACGCGTACCCATCATTGCGATGAGCGCAGACACTGTCTCGGAACTAGCCGATAATCTGGCCGATGCGGATATGGACGGTCTTATCGCCAAACCCTTCCAAGTTCCCCAGTTGTTGCGCTCCATCGAGCACCTCATCAACGGAGAATGAACACAACCCCGTCACATCGAACCCGCCTGGCCTCGATGCCGGCCGTATGTGGAGTTGGTGCCTCGATGACACGCCGCCGCTATAGGGACTTTTGGCCCTACCGCCGGCACACACCGTCCTGGTAGTCATGCAACCAAGGAACACCCCGATCGGCAGCGGCGCGGAGACCGGCGGCGGGATCCGATGCTAGAAGCGTCAGTCGGGGTGCTTCTCTGCGACGAGGCGATTACGTCCGGCCGTCGCCATCCAGCCATTGCTCGAACCACTCAACCGCCCGGCGAGCGGCTTCGTCCAGAGTCCCCGGTTCCTCGAAGAGGTGCCCTGCTCCCGGTACGACCGAAACCTCGCACGGGCCTGATATGGCCTCGGCCGCAGTCCTGTTCAGCTCGAGAACGGTCGCGTCGAGGCTGCCGACAATCAGGAGGACCGGTGCCGTCACCTCCCCGAGACGAGAGCCGGCGAGATCGGGTCGGCCGCCCCGGCTAACGACAGCCGCAATCGGCGTGCCGATGCTGGCCAGCAATGCAGCGCCGGCGCCGGTGCTGGCTCCGAACAAGCCAACCGGCCTTGCGGGCCCGCCCATCGAGTGGATCAACCACTCGATAGCAGATGTCAACCGTGCGGCGAGGAGATCGAGGTCGAATACATTGGCTCGAACAGCTGCTTCTTCGTCGGTGAGCAGATCGAACAGCAGCGTCCCAAAGCCGGCTGCATTGAGTGTCCCCGCCACCAACTGGTTTCGGGAGCTGTGACGGCTACTGCCGCTTCCATGGGCGAACACGACGATGCCACGCGGCGTTGGGGGCAAAGACAGAAATCCGGGAAGCCGGCCCATCTCGAGCGGGATCCACACTTCCTGGTTACCGGGCGCGGCGCCGCCCCTTTGTTCTTCCAGCAGACGGAGGACTTCATCGTCGCCGGTCTGCCGGAAATCCGCGTACCACTGGCCCACCGCGCCGAATCCGAAGGGCAACTCGAGGACGATCAGCTCGTCTGCTTCTTCCCGGAGCGCCTCGGCCGTATCCCGGGCAGAAACGGGTACGGCAAGAATCAAACGAGCCGGCCCTCGGTTGCGGAGGACCCGCAACGCCGCCCGGGCGGTGTAGCCGGTGGCCAGGCCGTCGTCGATGACAACCACGGTTCTCCCGGCCACCTCCACCGGTTCCCGGTCGCCACGGTAGGCAACCACCCGGCGGTCGAGTTCTTCGGCCTCGCCGGCCTCAACCTCCGCTAGTTCGGATTCGGAGACGCCCAACAGGTCGATCAGTTCCTGGTTGAGGACCAGGATGCCGTCCTCGCCGATGGCCCCGATGCCGAGCTCAGGACGACCTGGTGCTCCAAGCTTGCGGACAACCACCACGTCGAGGGGCGCTCCGAGGAGCCGCGCCACTTCGGCGGCCACAACCACACCGCCCCGCGGTAGCCCGATCACGACCGGATCCGTCAAACCGAGATCGTGCAAGCGTTGGCCGAGGCGCCGGCCGGCGTCGACGCGGTCACGAAAAGACATTCTCATAGCTTGCCGCCGACTTGCCCGAAGTACCAGGGCCGGATTGCCTATTGAATGGCAACGTCCACGTGGAGTAGGTTTCGCGCCAGGTCGGACACGGAGAGGGGAACTTCGTGACTGCACGCGTCAACGTCCTCGTATGTCGGGATCTTCGGAGATCCTTTGGTGACAATGCCGCGGTCAAAGGCGTGAGTTTCTCTATCGCCGAGGGCGAGACGTACGGTTTGCTGGGTCCGAACGGGGCAGGGAAGACAACCACCATCTCTATGGTCACCGGTCTCCTGGAGCGCGACAGCGGCGAGGTGTTCGTCGACGGGAAGCCGCTGACGACGATCAGCGTAGATGCGAAGCGGGGGATCGGGCTCGTTCCCCAGGACATCGCCATCTATCCGGATCTGACGGCCAGGGAGAACCTGATCTTCTTCGGGAAGCTGTACGACATGTCGGGTAAGGCACTCAAGGATCGCGTGGCGGAAGTTCTCGAGATCATCGGCTTGACCGATCGAGCCGACGACCGGTCCGATGAGTACTCGGGAGGCATGAAGCGCCGGTTGAACATCGGGATCGGCTTGCTCCACAAGCCGCGGCTGCTGCTACTCGACGAACCGACGGTTGGCGTCGACCCGCAGAGCCGTAACGCCATTCTCGAAAGCGTCGAGCATCTGAGTGACCAGGGGATGGCGGTCCTCTACACCACTCACTACATGGAGGAGGCCGAGCGGCTGTGCGACCGGGTCGGCATCATCGACCTCGGTGAGATCAAGGCGGAGGGGACCCGCCGCGAGCTGGTTCAGCTGGTCGGCCAGCGCGACCGGGTGCGCCTGGAAGCCGGCGGGAGCGGCGAGGCAGGGGTCGGAGCTCTCGCCGGCCTGGAGTACGTCAAAGAGGTGGGTGTGCGGGACGGCGGCATCGAGATGCTGGTCGAGAACGCAGGCGCGTGGCTGGCGGAGATCCTCGCCAAAGTGACCGCAGCCGGGGTGACCATCAGTTCGGTCGATGTTGAGGAGCCCAACCTCGAATCGGTGTTCCTCCACCTCACCGGCCGGGCGCTGCGGGACTGAGTCATGCGGCAGGCATGGATTATCGCCGCCAAGGACCTCAAGCTCCGGGTTCGCGACCGTTCTGCTTTCATCGTCGGCATCATCGCCCCGCTCGGCCTGGCCGCGATCTTCAGTTCTATCTTCAATCCGATCGAGAATTTTGATTTCTCAGCCACATACGCAGTCGTCGACCAGGACGGCGGCTTGGTCGCCACACAGTTCGTTGGTGGTCTCGAACAGTTCGGAGCCGGAGCCGAGATCATCAAGGTGGCAACCCGCCAGGAAGCGATGGATCTTGCCGACGTTGAGCCTTTCACCTCGGGGGAAGGCGTCGATGCGGCGTTCGTGATTCCTCCGGGGTTTTCCGACGCCATCCAATCGGATCGTCCGGCAGAGCTGGAGGTCATCAGTGGTCCGGGAGGCGTAGCCGCGAGCGTGGCGGTTGCGTTCGCCGAGCAGTTCGCTAGTGAGATGACCTTCGCCCGTATCGCCGTCGCCAGTTACGAGAGCCTGGGCGGCACCGATGATCGGCTCTCGGCCGGGCTGCGCGCCCTGGCCACCCCCTCGCCGGTATCGCTCGAAGATCTCCACGCGGCCAACAAGGAACTGGCGGGCAAGACGTTCTACGCGGCCGGATTGGCGATCTTCTTTCTGTTCTTCACCGTGCAATTTGGCGTCAACAGTCTCCTTGACGAACGACATGCCGGGACCCTCCGCCGGCTCATGGCTGCTCCCATGCGTCGCTCCTCAATCGTCCTGGGGAAGGGCATAATGTCTTTTGTGCTGGGTCTTGTCAGCATGGTGGTCCTGATTGTCGCAACCACCCTGCTGTTTGGAGCCGAATGGGGTAACCCGTTGGGGGTGTTCTTGCTGGTGGTCGGCGGGATCGTCTCTGCTTTGGGAATCATGGGGATCGTGGCCGGCTTCGCCAAAACGGCGGAGCAAGCGCAGAACTACTCTTCGATGTTGGCGGTCATCCTGGGGTTCCTGGGTGGGACGTTCTTCCCGGTGGGGCAGGCCGGGGGTATCCTGGCCGACCTGCGGTTCATCACCCCCCACGCCTGGTTCATGCTGGGCCTCGGTGACCTCGCCGGTGGCAACATCGCCGATGTGTTGCCGGCGGTGGGGGCGTTACTGCTCTTCGGCCTCGTGACCGGAGCCATTGCAGCAGTGGGTTTGAAGAAGGGGCTGCAGCCATGAAAGCCTTCACTATTGCGGGGATCAACCTGCGCCGCTTCGTGCGCGACCGTTCCAACGTGTTCTGGGTATTCATCTTCCCTATCTTGCTCATCCTCGTACTCGGCTCCGCTTTTGGCGGCTCATCCGACCCGCGACTTGGGATTCACAACGCCGGCACCGGACCGCTCGCAGCAGACCTGGTTGCCCTGCTCCGAGATCAACCCGGTCTCCGGGTAATGGGTTTTGAGTCACGCAATGATCTGGTGGCTACGACGGAACGTGGAGAGATCGAAGCCGGGCTTCTGATTCCGGGCGACTATGACTCCGCTCTGCAATCTGGCGTGCCTACCTCGGTCGATTTGATGACTCGGGGAGAGGAAGAAGCGCAGGGTATTCGCGGCAACGTGCAGTCGATACTCACCCAGCAGAGTGTCGTGTTGCGGGCGGCCGGTTTTGTTGCATCGGAAGGAGTCGGGTCTTTCGCCGAGGGATTGGATTCGGCCCAACTTGCCTCGGCCAGGATCGTCGAAGTCACGGTCAAGGTCAGTGAGGTCGGTGAGCAGCTCGGTTTCCTCCAGCTCGGTCGTTTCGACTCCAGTGCGCAACAGCAATTGCTACTGTTCGTGTTTCTCACCTCATTGTCCCAATCGGCGGCGCTCATCCAGACTCGCCGGCTCGGAGTGGCGCGCAGGATGGTGTCGACACCTACCCCGGTACGGACCATCCTGGCAGGCGAAGGTCTGGGCCGGTACGCAATAGCTCTCCTGCAAGGACTCTTCATCATGGTTGGCACGCTGTTGTTCTTCAACGTCGACTGGGGTGATCCCATCGGCGCGGCGGCGATCCTGATCGTGTTCTCTCTGGTCGGCTCCGGTGCGGCCATGTTGATGGGAGCGCTGTTCGACAACGACCAGCAAGCCGGCGGACTGGGCGTGCTGTTCAGTCTCGGCTTGGCGGCCCTGGGCGGGTGCATGGTTCCCCTCATCATCTTCGAGTTCTTCGCTCCAACCTTGTTCAACATCGCGCACATCACACCGCACGCCTGGGGTTTGGAGGCCTTCGACGCGTTGGTGATTGAGAACGGCACTGTCGTCGATACCCTTCCCTACCTGGGGATCCTGCTCGCATATGCCGCGGTGTTCTACCTGCTCGCCATCTGGCGGTTGCGGAGGGTCCTCACTCACTGACCCGGGCGATCCGACTCCCGGGCCGGGTAACCAGGTGGTCCTGACCAAGGAAGATCGAGGTCAGGTTGTGGAGCGATGCCGAGCCTTGCTTGAAGTAAGAGGAATGAGCGTCGCGGATCGGAGCGTCGTCGACTGCAAATCGGGTGGCTCCAAAGGCGGGATCGGTGGGATCGAGCCCAAAGAAGAGCCGGTCCGCCGACGGATGGCAGATAGGGGCCGGGTCGAAGCACTCCAGATCCCGGGCGAGCAGGATCGGGTCGGAAGCGGCCCGACCGGCCCAGACATGAGTTGACGCAGGCAGCTCGAGGTCAGAAACGTGGTCGACACCCACGCCGGGGCTCCCGATGAAAACGACCTCCTCGACCGCGGCTCCGGCCTGAAGCGCCTCACCGGTGACCACCGAGCCGTAGCTGTGACCGATCAGCGACCTGTGGACGCCGTGTTTGATGGAAACCTCCAGGCCGCGGAGGAAACCGGTCAACGATTCGGCAGCCGCGACCGGGTGACGGTTCATCGCGGCCAGAAGATCATCCGGCGCGTCGTATCCCAGCCAAGCGATAACGGAGGCGTCAGATCGATCTGCGCTGCCGTGCAATGAAGTCGCACTGCCGCGCAGGCCGCGCTCGTAGTTGGCGATCTCGTTACCGACTCCCGGGACGACGATGGCGACGTGCCGGGACGACTCGAGTTCTCCGAGCACCTCGATGATCTGCCCATCGCCGGAGGGGTCGAAACGCAGGAATTGCCGATCTCTGTCCGCCCACCGTGCGGCATCGGCGATCTGCCGATCGAGCATGGCCAGGTCCTCATCAACCAATCGCCGGAGGTCGGTGAACGGCCTTCCGATCGATCGATAAAGGTCCCGGAGGTCGTCTGGGGTGAAGCTGAAACCGGGGCCGTTCGATGCGATGATCGCCCGACGTCGGCGTCTCAAGTCCTCGAGATAGCGAACGGCCAGGACGTGGTTTGCCTCATAGCGAACGGCCGAGGGAGCTCCTTCAACGGGACCTACCTGGTCGGGAAAACGCCCCGCCAGCCTCATCGCCTCGAGTGGCCCCAAGCGGGCGAAAAACGCCGCCGCCTCGGTCGGTGATATCAGATCGTCCCTTCTGGGTGGGCCCTGGATCCATTCGGCGCCGGGGGCGGGTCGCGAAGTGGGCTCGAGTAGTGCGACTCGTCGTTTGAGATCAGCGGCGGTCGATTTCCACCAGGCGACCGAACGGCCGGCCGCGTCCAAGCCGTTACTTTCGGGTATGAGAAGGCGAATCCTGCTGGCCAGAGCAGCGATATTTGCTCCGGTCTGTGCAAGCGAATCGGCGACAGACCAGGCCGCCATCGGGTCGATCATTCGATACATCGAGCGACAACAGTAAACAGCAAACGGCCGGGCATGTTAAGGGAGGTGCGTGCGCGCCCCGGAATGCGGTTCGGTCAGATTCCGGCCCGGCGTGCTGCCTTGATCGCCTCGATGGCATCGATCCGTCGCAGGGCTTCCTGGATCTCCATGGCGAACGCTTTGCGCCGTCGGCCCAGGTTCTCGTCGTCGACATCCAGCAAGCCCCGGTTGTCGGCAAGCGAGAGGGCCGACTTGAACAAGATTTGCGAGATGGATTCCTCAGTGGCGATCTTCCTCTGTAGTCGGTATTGCTTGCCAAGACCCAGACACCCGGCGATGAAGCGACGATGGTCCACTTCCACGTAGGGAGAGTGGGTGTTCAGGCTGTCCGCCACCACCTGATAAGCCTCCAAGAAGGGGCGGAGTACCCAGGGTGCGGTGAGCAGCCGGAATCCGCGCAACAGTTCGCGCACCTCGTCGGGCCGTCCGGCGAGCCGGGCCTCCCATTCCCGATCGTGGTGGGAGACTTCCTGAAAGATCTCCTCACGGAAGGTTTCTTTCTCCGAGAAGAAGAACTCGAACTTGAGCAGATCGCGCATCGCCGTTACCTGATCCCAGAAGACGGTCACCCGATCCTCATCCTCTTCTTCGGCGGCTGCCAGCAGGGAAAGCTCGATGATGGCATCGTTGACGAAGAAGTGGACGATGGTATTGCGGTAGTAAGCGGCGGCCAGATGCCTGTCCGGCCCGATCATGTACACGGTCTCAGGCCCGGCCGCGTACTCGGTGACGATGCCATGCTCGACGAGACGATCCAAGACGAGCTGTACCCCTTTCGGCGAATCGAGCCGGACCGGTTCGGTCAAGGGCAGGTTGCGGCGCTCAACGTACGAGACGAGGTCCCGCACTCCGGCAACGAGATCTTCACATCGCAAGGCTCGGTCCTCGTTGGCCAGTAACGCAATCGTCACCAATGACGTGGGAGTGATCGGTGTGACACGGTTGATCCGGGCCATCGTCTCAAAAGCCAGCTTGCGGACGGCGAGGCCTCGCTCGGGTTCGCTTCCCTGTATCTCCTTGGCCAACGAGATCGGTTCGCCAAACCGGACGTGGATGTTCCCGTAGCGCATACGAAGCGAACGGACCGATCGAAGGAACCAGCCGAAGCTTTCCTTCTCTTTGGCTTTGCCCAGCTGCTCGGCTGCATACGAGCCGACATCTTGGATCTGGTCATACGTGATCGAGGTTGGAACTACGTAGACGTCTTCTGCTTTGCCACGGCGGAAGCTGTCGGCGACGTAGGAAAGCATTCCGTAACGAGGAGGAAGCACTTTGCCGGAGCGTGACCGTCCGCCTTCCAGGTACCACTCGAGTGGGAAACGGTTGGCGATCAGGTAGTCGATGTAGCTGCGCAGCACGAACTTGTAAATCGGGTTGTCTTTGAAGGTTCTGCGGATGAAGAAGACGCCCGTTCGCCGGATGATCGGGCCAATCGGAAAGAAGTTCATATTGATCCCGCCGGCCGTGTGATTGGGCGGCGCGTCGTTCTCCCAGAGGACGTACTGGAGAACGAGGTGATCGAGATTCGACTTGTGCGACGGTAGGAAGACGAGCGAGTTCTGCTGCCCGAGCGAGTAGATATCGCCGAATTCTGTGGCGTCGTAGTGGATAGAGCCGTACCCCTGCCGGTATAGCCAGTGGATGGCATTGGCGACCAGGTCAATCGTGAAGGCATCGTGGGAGGCGGCAATCTCGCGGAGATAGCGGGCCGACCGATTGAAAACCGTCTCTTCGGGTTTGTCCAGTTCATCGGCGAACCGCACCACTCCGGCGCGGAACTCGCTGGTACCGAGGATCTCGTGGTGAACGAATCTGGGCACCTTGTACCGATTACCGCGCACCCGTCGCTCGGCGCGCTCCAGCGCCAGCCAGGCTCTTCTCGCCACGAATTCCGAAAGGCTGGATGATTCCACGGCTTCCCGCCATCGCGCCGTCAGTTCCGATGAGCGGCCCGGCTCTCCCACCAGTATCCGACACCGGTCGGGGGCGCGAGCCAGGATCAGGTACTGGCGGAGAAGATCCGGGTCGCGGGGGTCGCCAAGCTTGAGGAGGTCGGCGAGGTGCACCGAGCGGGTACCGTCGTGGCGAGGAGCCAGCCAGGCGATGCGCAGGGGAACCAGCACCGGGTCGTCGACTCGCGCCATGCGTGCTTCCAGGCGGGAGTCGATGCGGCATCCCTGCCTGCGCCGCCGCGAGGCGGGAATGCACATGGATTCGACGGCCGCGCCGGGGGGACGATTGCGATCGATCCACGCCTCCATGAGGCGTCGCTCGAGGTTGCTCGATGCGTCGATCAAAAAGACTACCGGGCGGGTTTCCTCGACCGGCCAAGCGGGCTCTTCGAGCAATCGAGGGTCGGTAGTTGGCAGGACCATTGGCATAGATTCTATGAGCAACTCCGCCGGTCTGCTCGACGAGTGAGCGACTTGGCGATCGTCGAACCAGACGACTTCGCGCAACACTTGGAGATTCGCGACGACGATGCGGCACCTGTTCCCCCCGCCCCCACGCTCTTGACACCCGACCGGACCCGGCTTCAGGTCATCGATGTGCATGGCCCGGGCGCTACGACGTGACCAAACCGCTACATTCCGGCCTCATGAGAGCGGTTGTGCAGCGAGTCGGCCAGGCTTCTGTAACGGTCGATGGCGAGACCGTGGGTCGCATCGGTGCCGGGCTGGTCGTGCTGGTCGGGATATCGCCGACCGACTCTGCGAATGACGTCGCCGCGTTGTCCGCAAAACTGGCCACCCTGCGGATCTTCCGCGATGAATACGGAAAGATGAACAGGTCGGTGGTCGACATTGCCGGTGAGATTTTGGTGATCAGTCAATTCACGCTGCTCGCCGATGTGCGAAAAGGACGGCGACCTTCCCTTGCCGGTGCGGGCGACCCGGAGCTTGCCGAGCCTCTGGTAGGCGAGCTGGCGGACCGTTTGCGTAATACCGGTGTGCCGGTCCGCACCGGCACGTTCGGGGCCGAGATGCAGGTTGCTCTGATCAACGACGGCCCGGTGACCATCGTGATCGATGTCGAGGGAGGCAAGATCACGTAGGAGCGGCTTTCCTCCTACTCTTCGACGGCGGCGACTTGAACCAACTCCTCGTACACGGAGGGATGATCGGAGAGGATGATCGGGATGCCGCGTTCCCGGCGATAAGTGATGCCGGGGTTGTGGTGCGCGGTTCCATCGGGAAGGACGAAATGAGGAGACCCGACGACGTTCTGTGCAAGAGCGTCGTCGAGGTCGGTCGTGACCGCCTTGCGGAACCGGCCGTCATCGAGCGCAGCACCCAGCTGGTCGCTCATGAGGCCTTCGGTTTCGGCAACGGCCAGTAACTCGCTCCGCACACTGAGGTTGTGTCCATGCAAGAACACGGCACGCCGGAGCGCCAGATCGAAAGACTCGCCGATCTCCTGGCCTAACGAGAAGCCCCACTTCTGGGCTTCGAAGGCCGGTAGATTGGTGGTTGGCCATGCTTCGCTGCGCAGCGCACTGAAAGCGGTTGGTTCCAGCTGGGCAAGCGCCACCACGTCGCGCTTGGCGGTTTCGGCGTTGATCTCCTCCCCGGCGGCAAGCTCTCTCGGGTATGACCGGAGATCGAAGATCAGGTGGTCGGCTCCCAAATGATCCCGCATTCTGTGTAGCCGGAGGATGGCGACGTAGGCCCACGGACAGTGGATGTCGCTCCAGATCGTGATCATCGCTGCGCTACCTCCGTCGCCGGCAGCCTCTCCTCCAAGCTAGTGCAATACCGCGAACCTGTGTGTCACGGCGTGGCGGGCCGGCCCGGTCAACCGTCATCGGCAATCCATTGGCGACCGGCGGGACAAAACCTGAGGAAGTCGCAGTTTGTGCAGGCCGTCGATGGGGAGGGCTCCCAGTTCTCCTCACGGATGGACCCGACTAGCTCGGCGAGGTGATGGTGAGCTGCAGCCAGCCAGCCGGGGTCGACCTCTTCACTCACCTCCGTGAGCCCTTCTCCCAGATACGCGAAGGTGGCCCGCAGATGGTCGGGTTTGATCGGGGTGAAGCGGACCTCGTCGACTGCCACCGCGTAGGCCTCGAGCTGGACTCGAACCGACGGTTGGCTGGATGGTCGTCCGGATTTGAAGTCGACGATCTCCCAGCTGCCCGGCTGCAGCTCGTAGACGGCGTCGATGCGGCCGTTCACCCTGGCATCGCCAACTCGCAAGTCGAATGGGACTTCAACGAAGCGAGGTTGAGAGGCAGCAAACCGGGACGCCCGGTACGTCTCAAAAGGATCGATTCCGCGCATAACAACTCTCGTCTCGTCCGGTGCCAGGTCGTAGGTGTCGAGTTCGACCTCTTCGAGCGGGACCATACCGAGATTGTGAAGTTCGATGCGGCGGTGGATTTCGACCCCTCTTCGGGCCGCTGGTGAAGGGCGCCGGGGGAGCGGATCAACATCGGTCCAGAAATACCGCCGGGGACAGGTTGCGTAAGTGACGAGTCCGGTGACTGAGGTCGTCACCGGTAATCGTTCAGCGACGGCAGGCGGATCTGGGAGCCCGTCGAGCACCAACTGAAGTTGGCGCAGCTGACCCGCAAAGGCGTCGGCTTCATCCTGGGCGGCGGATGCCGGCCACTCGGCGTCATCGATCGTTGCCCGCAGCGCCTCGTGCCAACCGCCCGGGAAATGCGGGTCAGGAGCACCGGTTGTGTCTTCGATCCGGAGGAAGGCGGGAGGTGAACCTTCAGTGGCCGCTTCGTGGCGGACGTAGGTCCCGGGAGCGTCGCGTATTGCCGTGAATAGAGAGCTGGGACGTTTGGGCTGGCCTGTGGTGTACCAGAACGCACCGGTGACGTAGAGCCGGTGCTTCGCCCGGGTAACGGCCACGTAGGCCGTACGCCATTCCTGGGAGCGGTGGCGCTCCTCGAGGGCCGCTTTTGACCGGACGCCCTCCGCTTCCTGATCGAGTCGCAGCGCGAAGGGGAGAACCTTCGGATACCGGGCAGAATCTTCGAGGCCACCCTGAGCTGAGCTGGGAAACGTGCCAAACGCCACGGCCGGTAAGAACACGGTATTCCACTCGAGACCTTTGGCACGGTGTACCGTCAGCATCGAGACGGCGTCCTCGTTGCTGAGGCGGGCAGTGTCGAGCTCCTCGGAGCCGGCATCTTCGTCGAGCAGATCGAGGTAGTCGAGAAACGCATCGAGTGACGGCCGACCTTCCAGCGGACTCCACTCTTCGGCCAGGTCGAGGAACCGGTAGAGGTTCAGGCGGGCGGTGAGCCGGGCAGCCCCATCCAGTGCCTCGACCTCGGCCCAGGTTCCTGTGCCTTCCAGGATGCGACGGCAGAGCTCCACAAGCGTGACCGCCTGGGCTTCCGCCAGGAGGCGCCGGTAGAGATCGCGAAAATCCACCAATCGTTGTCGCGCTTCCACGGTGAGGGCTTCGACCTGCTCGAGTTGGTCGACCGCTTCCAGCATGGCCCAGCCGGGCGCAGCCTCGTCATCGGCGGCGTGGTCGCGACGGTGACGCCGCACCCAATCGGCCAGTGGGGCCAGGTCGCCCAGCCCGAGACGGAAACGGGCGCCCAACAGGATGCGCGCCAGTGAGGGTGCATCATCCGGCCTTCCGATGAGCCGCAACCAGGCGTGCAGGTCGACCACCTCGGGCACTTGCAGCAGACCGCCGAGTGCGGCCACCTCGACCGGGATACCCTCGTCCTGGAGCGCCTCGCGCACGAGATGGATCTGGCGGTTCTTCCGAAACAGGACTCCGATATCTCGCCATGCAGCGGCTTCCTCATCGTGGAGGCGGCGGATTTCGCCCGCCAACCATCTTGCCTCCTCGACGGCGTTGTGGAACCACGACACCTCGACGTGACCGTCGCCCGAGTCGGGAGCGGCCTGCAAGGCATCGATGCCTCCACCGACACCGATCTCCTTCTTCACACGGTTGGCGACGTCGATGATTCGCTTATCGCACCGGCGGTTCATGCTGAGGGTCAAGGTCGCCGACGGCGTGTCATCCGCGTTGGCGAAATGATTGGGGAAGCCGGCGAAGTTCCAGAGGGAAGCGCCCCGCCACTCGTAGATGGTCTGGTCCGGATCACCGACAGCCGTCACCGGAAAGCCCCGGCCGAAGATCCTGAGCAAGAGTTCCCGCTGGGCAGGATTGGTGTCCTGGTACTCATCCAACAGCACCACCCGGTAGCGCTCCCTGATGCGGCCGGCCACGCCGGCGTCGCCCACCACCTCGTAGGCAAGTGTGATGAGATCCGAGAAATCGACTGCGTTGTACCGGCGCTTGATCTCGGCATATCGATCGAGAACCTGTGCCATTTCCGCTCGTTGCGCCCAAATCTCATCCGGCTGGTCGGGTTGGGCCTCGATGAGGGCGGATGGCCGCAGGAGATGGTCGCCGAGCCGACCGGCCAGCAGGACCAGATCGTCGACCCGGCGCCGGGGGAGTCGCACATCCAGATGCTGGTAGGAGCCGCCGGCCAGCGCTTCGGTGAGCAGTTCGCGCTGGTAACCGGGGGTGATCAGCTGGGCATTTCGCTCGAAGCCAACGATGGGTCCGAACTCTGCGAGGATCCCGTGGGCGAACCCGTGATAGGTCGTCACTTCGACCTCGCGACCGAGTTTGGCCAAATCCGGTAGGCGGAGTCGGAGATGGTCGGTGAGTTCCTCTGCGGCTTTGTTGGTGAACGTGATCCCCAGAGCGGCCTCCGGGTCGATCTGCTCTCGCTCGATCAGGGCGGCCAGCCGCATCGCCATAGTGGTCGTCTTCCCGGTCCCGGCTCCGGCGGATATTCGAAGCGGCCCAAGCGGGTAGGCGATCACTTCGCTTTGCTCGCCGGTCGGGATCAAGGTGGTCACAAGGAGAATGCCTCCCTTCCTTCCGGCCATTCGGGACACACGATACGAACCCGGCATCCGTCGCAGTACGGATTGGCTGTCGCGGGCCATTGTTCCGATGCGATACCTCGGGCCGCCTCCCGCATGGCCTCCTCCACCCGGCCGAGGTATTGAGCATCGAAACGACGAACGGTCACCGACTTCGCCTCGGTGCGGGCCGGGAACCACAACTCGGCCTCTTCGATTGGTCCGTATTGGGAGATGGGTTGATCGGCCCGGAGCGCCAGCACGTAGAAACCCAGCTGCATCGATACTGCGGCCTCGACCGTTGTCGGGACTCGGGAACCCGTCTTGTAGTCGACCACCCGGACGACTCCTCTTTCGAGTTCAATTCGATCGGCTTTGCCACTCCACAGCAACCCGTCGATCTCGAGTGTCAGTGGCCGTTCGAGGGCGATCGGGACTCCCCGGCTCGGCCAATGCTCATAAAGGTAGGTGATGATGTGCACCGCCCGCCGATACCAGGCTGTCGCCCACGGCTCACCCCCGAAATCAGATGGGTCCCAGATGGAATCGAGTTCCTCCAGGGCGGCGGCGAGCTCGGCATGCGGCCGGCCGACTTGCATCGCCAAGGCTTCAGCCCGTTCCAACGTCTCGTGGATCAGGGTACCGAACGTGAGGAAGGGCGTCCCCTCGTCTCCCACGTGCAGTCGCCGTTCAAAGGCGTAGCGGCGCGGGCATTTGGCATAGCTCTCCGCCTGGCTCGGAGAGAGGGCGAAATCCTGGGTGATGATTCCATGGTCCGGGCCGCGCTCCCGGATCCCGGCGAATACCTCGGGTGATCGGAGTCCCCAATCGAGTCCCGCTCCGAGCAAGGACACTGCTGCCAACCGGCGGGGCCGACCCTGGCCGGGGTCGCGGACGATGCGGCGCAACCATGCCTCCGCCTCCAGAGAGGTGACCGGGTTGGTGCGCTCCGGCGGGCGGATAAGGGCGTCGGAGAGCGACTCGACCCCGGAGACCAGAGGGAGGAAACGGCTCGGCATGCCTTGTCCCTCTTCCAGTCCGGAGGAGGTGGCGGTCCAGATCACTCGCCGGTAGCCGCGGGTCATGGCGGTGTAGGCGAGGCGCATCTCTTCCTGGAGACGGAAGGCCCGGTACTCGATCGGATCGGCCGGAAGTGAAGGCGAGAGATGTCGGGACCCGAGCAACGATTCTCGAGTGCGGAGATCGGGGAACACGCCCTCAACGGCGTCGGCTATGAAGACGGTATCGAATTCGAGTCCCTTTGATTGATGGAGGGTGGTGAGTGTGAGCCGGGCCTGACGAGGCGCCCGGTAGCTGAGGAGAGGCCGGGCTTCGAACTCCTCATCTTCGGTGAGCCGCACGTAGTCCACGAGGGTGGCGTGCGGGTCGCGTTCGTAGAGGCGCCCCAGAACCTGAGCGAGTGAACTCCAGGCAGCCCGCTCGTCCTGTCGCCGAGGGTGTTGGACGACCGCAACGAATTGGGGGAGCGTTTCCCAGATATGCCAGAACCCCTCAACGGCGGGACGATCAGTTGCCCACCCGGTCCCCTCGAAGAGGGAAGCCAGGCCTGCTCCGTCCTCGAGATGTGTGGTGAGCGCCTCTGCCCACCCGACGCCGCGCCTCAGCCGTTCACGCTCAATCTCTCGTAGACCTCCCAGCGGAATCGAAAAGAGGGGACCCAGGAGAATGCGGCGGAGGGCTCGCCCGGCTTCCGGCTCCGGCGCGGTGGCTGCAATGACACAGTCGAGGATGAGCCTGACGGCCGGGTGGTCGGCCAAGCGCGAGTCGGGGAGATCGTGGGGAATCCGCCTATGTTCGAGTGCTCGGGATAGCTGAGGAAGAAACCTTCTCTTGCTCCGCACGAATACCGCCATCTGCGAGTACGGGATCTGCTCTTCCAGTTGGAGGCGGTCGATCTCCTCTGCGATCCACTCGGCTTCCTGGGTCTGCTGATCGAAGAGGTAGGCATCTACCCGCCCCTTGCCATGGGCGGGGGTGACCGGGCCGGCTGATCCTGGAAGCGAGCCGGCGGTCACTCGTTCGGCTGCCTGGAGGATTTCGGCCGGTACCCGGAACGAGGTCGTGAGCACGATACGCAAGGCCGGCAGGCTCTCTGCGTCGGGGAAGTCGGTGGGAAACCGATGGACATTGGAGAGGTCCGCACCACGGAAGCTGTAGATCGACTGGTAGGGATCCGCCGAGACGGTCAGATTGTGATGGGAGGCGTACATGCTTCCCAACAGGCGAACCTGGGCGTTGGTGGTGTCCTGGTACTCATCCACGAGCAGGTAGCGATACTGGGCGCCCACTGTCTGGGCGACGTCTGGCTGATCAAGGATGTGCACTGCTCGTCCGAGGAGTGTCCCGTAGTCGATACGATCCCGCTCGAGGAGGGTCTGTTCGTACCTGATGAGGAATTCCGGCAGTCCTTTCCAGTCCGATCGGTGGCGTGCCAGCTCAGCGAGTTGCGGGCCGTCCATCAATTGCTCCTGGCAGCGGAGAAGGAAGTCGGTCACTTCTCTGGCAAAGCTGTTCGTGGTCAAGAGACTGCGGAAGGGGAGTGGCCAGCGATCGGCGTTCTCTGTGGTCAGCAGTTCGTGGACCAGGGCGACTTGCTCGGGGCCGGTCAGCAGCGAAGGCATGGCAGTCCAGCCGAACGCCCCTTCGGCGTGGCTCTCCAGCAGGCGCGCAGCAAGCGAGTGAAACGTCGTCGCGGGTACGACCGTGTACGAACGGGTCAGGCCGCGCCGGACGCGTGCCTTGAGGTCCGCGACCCCTCGCCTCGAGAAACTCAGAAGGAGGATCTCCTCCGGAGCGATGTCGGCGTCTTCGAGCAACCACAGAGCCCGGCGGACCAGGAACTCCGTCTTGCCGGTCCCCGGCCCGCCGACGACCAGTTGTGGCCCGTCGGTACGGGCAACGGCGGGCTCCCAGTCCTCCGGGTCGATCCGATACTCGGCGGTTGCCGGCAAGAGCG
>DATEVB010000051.1:0-9009 GCA_035282865.1 Acidimicrobiia bacterium
CCGGCAACTCGCGGATCTTCATGCTCAGCAGCTCTGAATAATTCTGCAATCCCACGAACTGCGGTTCCCGGGCACTGGCAAATGCCCGGTCGGTGAAGCTGGCGTAAAACACCGAACCCAACGGGTAGAAGGCGATGAGAATCAAGATCAGGAGCGTCGGTAGGAGGAGCCAGTACGCCAAGCGCTGTTCCTGCTTGAGGAGGTTGCCGCCCCGTACCTTCTTGGTCCGGGCCTCCTCATCCGGTTCGGTAGCAACAGCCATGGCGAATTCGATTCAAGCACATCATGGATGGCGATGTCGATCGTCGAAACGAAGAAGAGAGGGGCCCGCAGGCCCCTCTCTCTGTATCTCGTCGGTCCGTTGATGCCTTAGCCGGTCGGGAAGCCGAGCAGATCTTCGAGATCCAGCTCCAGTTCCTCGAAGGCCGTGGCGGCGTCATTGTCGCCGGTGAGCACACTGTGCACAGCACCGAAGAACAGCGACGACGCATCACTGTACTGCGGGGCAGTCACCGTCGACGGACGCGCCACTGCACTGGTGAACACGTCGAACAGCGAGCCGAAGAACGGTGCAGCTGCCAACACATCCGGATCGGAGTAGAGGGCCTCGATCGTCGGATTGAAAGAACCATCGATCGCCCGGATCTTCTGCTCGTCGTACGAAGCCAGGAAGAACGCCAGATTGGCGGCTTCTGCAGGGTGCTCCGAGTACTTCGACACTGCCAGCTGCCATCCACCAAGGGTGGCGGCTCCGCTTCCGGACTTGCCGGCCGGCAGAGGTGACACATCGAACAGGTCCTTGATCACCGAGTCGTCGGCCTGACCGAGCGAGTAGGCGTAAGGCCAGTTGCGCATGAAGGCCGCGTTACCGGCCTGCCAAACGCCACGGGCGTCCTCCTCGCCATAATTGGTCACGCCTGCCGGCGAGATCGTGCCAATCCATCCGGCCGCCTGATCGACGATCTCAATGGCATTGGCGTTGTTGATGGTGATGACCCCGTCCGGGCTCACGATCTCACCGCCGTCGTTCGACTTGATCCACTCGAGCGCGTCGCAGGTCAACCCTTCGTACGCGTTGCCCTGCCAGACATACCCGACGAAGTCCTGGTTACCATCGGCTCGCTCGCCATCCTGGATGGTCTGAGCGGCTACTTCCAGCTCTTCCCAGGTAGTGGGCGGGTCGAGACTGTACTTGTCGAGCAAATCCGTCCGGAAGTAGAGCAAACCGGCATCCGTGAACCACGGAATACCGACCAGCTTCCCATCGACGGTATTGTTCTGGACAATCGCCGGGAAGTGCTCAGCAGCAGCCTCGGCGCCGCCGTACTCGTTCAGGTCGACGAAATGCGTCGCGAGGTCGCCCGGCCAGATCACATCGATCTGGAACACGTCGCCCTCAGGCGATTGCGCCTCGAACAGCTGCAGGTACGTACCGAGCCGGTCCTCGACGAAGTCGGGAGTATCGATCACCTCGACGGTGATCCCCGGGTTAGCGTCCATGAACCGTTGCGCTGATGCCTTGGTCAGTTCCAGCTCCTGGCCGACGTTGCCGGCGAACACCCGCAGTGTGATTTCCTCCATCGGCTCGCCGGACGTCGTGGTCGTTGTCTCTGCACCGTCACCAGCGGTGGTCGTCGTTGCGCCGTCTCCCGCGGTGGTTGTTGTACCGGCATCACCGTCCCCACACGCAGCCGCGATCAGGGCCAGCGCCACAAACAAGACGATCAGAAATCTGTTTCTCTTCATATCCCTTCCTCTCTGTGGAATCGCTTCCACTCTTGTGGGTCGACAAGGTCGACCCACACACCAACCTTACTCCAATCTATGCCGAGAAGGCACTCCGGTTTGTCGCTCGAGGGGCGGGGCCGTCGAGTTTCTCACCTTGACCTCGGTCTCGAGTCTCTCTTCGGAGACCTCCATTGATGAACCTGCCAGGAGGTCGAGCAGTCGGCGGGCTGCCAGGCGTCCCGACAATTCCAGTGGTTGATGGACGGTTGTGAGGCCGACGTAGGCGGCCACTTCGATGTCGTCGAAACCGATCACCGAGAGGTCGTCGGGAACCTGCATTCCGGCCCTCCGCACCGCCTCCAGGACGCCGAGCGCCTGCACGTCTGAGGCAGCGAAGACGGCGGTCGGGCGATCGGGCAGATCGAGCAGGACCCGCGTCATCCGGTGGGCGTTGTCCCGACCGTGCGCGCCTCGCTGGATGTACTCGTCGGGCACCTCGATCTCCGCCTCCTGCAGCGCCAGTTCGAATCCCCGGCGACGGTCGGAGCTGGAGGTGAACCCATGCGGAGAATCCTCCAGGTCGCCGACGAATCCGATTCTCCGGTGACCCAACCCCAGCAGATATCGGGTGGCGAGCCAGCCCCCCCTAACATTGTCGACGAAAAGCGACGGCGCCCCGGCCACTCGCACATCGAGGAACACGACCGGTTGTGCCCATTGGTGTGCGGTGACTCCGGGGTGAAGTGATACGACAATGGCACCATCCGTCTGGTCCCCGGCGGCAATCGACCGGAATGCCCTATTCCGCTGCTCCGAGTTCTCGACGTTGAGCAGCATGAATCGGTACTCGGTGTCTTTGATGACCGCCTCGATCCCGCGCAAGCGCTCAACGACGGAGGCGGTGGTGAAGTACGGAGCGACCACGCCGATCGTGCTGGTTTTCCCCAGGGAGAGTCCACGGGCCAGTGAACTCGGCCGGTATCCCAGCTCGGCGATGACCTCCAGTACCCGTCGGCGGGTCGCATCGGCTACCAACGGGCTGTCGTTGAGCACCCGAGAGACTGTGCCGACTCCAACACCGGCCCGGGTCGCTACGTCGAAGATGGTCGCCACCGAGGACCCACCTCCTCAGGCGTATCAGAGGCACTGGAAAGGCTTCCAAGTGTTGACAGGACGGTACCAGGGCAGTCACCCGGCAGGCAAACAGCCGGGAAGTGGAAGGCGGGATGCGGAAGGCGGGAGGTGGAGCGCGGACGGTTACGGCAGCCGGCAGGGCCTGCCACTAACTACAGGCGCAGACCGCCAACTGCCAACGATGAGCTTCGACCCTCGAACTTCCTACTTCCTACGGCAGCCTGTCCGCCAGGTACGTCACCAGGTTCCCGATTGGAATCCGTTCCTGCTCCATCGTGTCGCGGTCCCGAACGGTCACCGCCCGATCCTCGAGCGAGTCGAAGTCGAACGTGACTGCATACGGTGTTCCGATTTCGTCCTGGCGCCGGTAGCGGCGGCCGATCGACTGGGTGACGTCGAAATCGAGCAGGTAATGGGGACGGAGAAGATCGGCCACATGCTCCGCCTCGCCCACCAGCTCCGGCTTCTTGGACAGCGGCAACACGGCCACCTTGAACGGTGCCAGCTTGGGATGGATCTTGAGAACCACTCGGGTTTCGCCCCGTACCTCTTCCTCGTGGTAGGCGTCCATCAAGAAAGCGAAGGTGGTGCGCGTCGCCCCGGCTGCCGGTTCGACGACATAGGGGAAGAAGCGCTCCTCCGACTCGTCGTCGAAGTACGACAGATCAGTGCCGCTGTGTTCGGTGTGGGCTTTCAAGTCGTAGTCGGTGCGGTTGGCGATACCCTCCAGTTCGTCCCAACCCCACGGATAGCGGTACTCGACATCCGAGCACGCCGCGGCGTAATGGGCCAGTTCATCGTGCCCATGGGGGCGAATCCGCAGGTTATCCTCAGACATTCCGAGGTCGAGGTACCACCGGTAACGCTCGTGAACCCAATAGTCGTACCACTCCTCGGCTTGATCGGGCCGGCAGAAGAACTCCATCTCCATCTGCTCGAACTCGCGCGTCCTGAACACGAACTGCCCCGGAGTGATCTCGTTGCGAAATGATTTGCCCATCTGCGCAATCCCGAACGGCAACTTCTTTCTGGCCACCCGGCGGACATTTTCGTAGTTGATGAAGATCCCCTGGGCGGTCTCCGGCCGTAGGTACACAAGACCCGTCTCGTCGTCGACCGGCCCCATATAAGTCTTGAACATCAGATTGAACTGGCGGGGCTCGCCAAAAGTCTTCCGTTCGCCGCAGTTGGGGCACACGTCCTGATCGTCGAGCTTGTCCAACCGGTACCGGGCATTACAGTTGGAGCACTGCACGAGCGGATCGGTGAAGGATGCCTCGTGCCCGGAAGCAACCCACACGTCGCGGGCCTGGAGGATGGCCGAATCGAGCCCGACGATGTCGCCGCGCAGCTGCACCATCGAACGCCACCACTCACTCTTGACATTACGAAGCATCTCGACACCGAGCGGGCCGTAGTCGTAGGCGGACCGAAGGCCGCCGTAGATCTCCGAGGACGGGAACACGAAGCCACGCCGCTTGGAGAGGTTGACGATGGTGTCGATGGTGATAGTCATGGTGGCGCCCATCTGGTCGAAAGGTGGAGGGGCATGGTAGTTGGAAGTCTGGGGTGGGAGTTACGAAGTACGAAGCACGGCAGCCGTAGGTTGCCTAAGCCTTTCCGAACCGGCGTTTGCGCCGCTGGTACTCGGCGATGCACTCCGCGAGGTGCTCGGGAGTGAAATCGGGGAAGAGCACCTCGGGAAATACGAACTCGGCGTAGGCGGCCTGCCACAGCAGGAAATTGCTCAATCGGTGCTCCCCGGAAGTGCGAATGATGAGGTCGGCATCGGGCATCCCGGCAACGTAGAGATACGAGGAGACGGTCTCCAGGTCGATGCCGTCCGGGTCGAGGCGGCCGGACAGAACGTCGACGGCGATGCGCCTGGCCGCATCGACGAGTTCGAGGTGGCTGCCGTAATTGAAGGCGAACACGAGATGGAGCCGCTCGTTGCCGGCGGTCAGTTCCTCGGCCTCCCGCATCCTGACCTTGTTGAGTTCCGGGATCCTCGGATCCCGGAGGTCTCCCATGAAGTAGATGCGTACCCCGTCGGCGTGCAGGTCATCGCGACGGCGCATCAACAGATCCTGATTGAAATGCATGAGGAAGGCGACCTCCTCCTCGGACCGCGTCCAGTTCTCGGTAGAGAACGTGTACACAGTCAACCACTCGATCCCCAGGTCGAGCGCGCCCTGAACGGCATCGAACAGTGCCTGCTCGCCGGCCGCGTGGCCGGCCGTCCTGGGCAGCCCCCGTCGTTCCGCCCATCGGCCGTTGCCGTCGAGGATGATCCCGACGTGGCGGGGCATCCGGTCCGGATCGAGGTTTCGGGAGAAGTCACTCATCGAGGACCGCCAGGCTCGAAAGCCTCCGCTCGAGGTGATATTCGACGAACCGGCGGGCGATACCCATCGCCTCCCCGGAAAACTCCGGATCCGGTTCAGGGAGATCCCCCAGGTCGGCGCCGGCCAGAACCGCGAGATAGTCCGTCAATCCGGGGCGAAGACGTACTGCGCCTTCCGTCCGACAGTTGTCGCACAACGCCCCCCCGGCGGCGAAACTGAACCTGAGCGACTCGGCATGCCTGCCGCAACTCGCACACGAATCCAGAGCGGGCGCCAAGCCGATCACCTCCGCGAGTTTGAGCAAGAAGGCCGTCACCAGGTCACGTGACGCCACCCCCCGGTTGAGCGCCCGCAAACCACGCTGCAGCAGCAGGAACAAGCGCAGCGAGGGCTCTTCCTCGCTGGCCACCGCATCGACGGCCTCAACCATGGTGCCGGCCGCCATGACCAGGTCGAGATCGTCGCGCACATGCGCAAAAGTCTCGATGACCGACACCTGGGTGATGGTGGAGAGGTTCCGCCCTTCATACAGGACGAGGTCGACGTGTGTGAACGGCTCCAGGCGACCCCCGAAACGGCTCTTCGTCTTCCGGATACCTTTGGCGACCGTTCGCAGCTTGCCGTGGTTGGGACTGAGAATGACGACAACCCGATCTGCCTCACCAAACGGAAAGCTGCGAAGCACGATCCCCTGGTCGCGGCGAATGGCCATGGCGGTGATGGTACCGGGCAGGCAAAGCGTACTTCGCACGTGGTGATGATGAGTCACGAGTTCCGAGTACCGAAAGAGTCTCCCGGGCTGGAGACCGGAGACTCGATACCGGCGACGCCCATGTGCCAGACTTGGGCCATGGGCATCCTCACCGAACTACAAAGAGAAGCCTTCGCAGCCTCCCATCCAGCATGGACAGAACAAGGGGACACCATTTCTCGAACGTTTACGTTTGAGGACTTCGCCGAGGCAATGGGATTCGTCACACGAGTCGGCATTGCCGCAGAGCGAGCTTTCCACCATCCCGACATCGATATTCGCTGGAACAAGGTGACGCTCTCCCTCACCAGCCACGACGTGGGCGGGCTGACCGAACGCGACATCGAGCTGGCCGCCAGGATCGACTCATTCTTCGACTGACTTGGATCAGGACTGCCGGGCCTGGAGCCGGCGCAAGCAGGTAGTCACCCAATCCGGTAGATCGAACGCCGCCCCCCCGCCTTCTGCAGCCCGCCGGTAAGCCTCCGTCAGGTTGCCGAGCATCCGCTCGAGAATGGCTCCCGGCCCCACAGGCTCGAGCCACTCCGGGTTCAACCGAGGCGGACCACCGTAGTTCTCGGCCACCAGGGCAGCCGCCTCGTCCGCTCCGATCGCCTCCCCACCGTGGAACGGATCGACGAGCTGCCCACCGGCGAACACCAGGAAGTGGCCGGGCAGCGCTACCCCTTGCACGTCGATACCCGCTCGCCGGCCGACTTCCATCCACACGACCGCCAGGGTTATCGGGATTCCCTTGCGGCG
Organism: Acidimicrobiia bacterium; assembly: GCA_035282865.1. Taxonomy (GTDB): domain Bacteria; phylum Actinomycetota; class Acidimicrobiia; order Spongiisociales; family UBA4744; genus UBA4744. Next base: position 6,721 of record DATEVB010000051.1, read on the forward strand.
GTCGATGACCTCGTTCAAGAAGGAGTTGCGGGGGTCGTAGTAGTTGTCGATGTCGCCGCCCAGACCCTGTCGGATCGCCACCACCCTGCGGAGATCGAGGTGGCTGGTACCTTCAACCAGTTTTGCCATCGCGTCGAGTCGATCGAGATAGACCTGCACATCAACGTCGGGATAGGCAAAGCAGGCATATTCGAGTGCGGCTTCTGCCAGAAGGCCCTCGGTCGCCAACGCCGCAACTCGCTCTGCTCGCCGCTGGGTATGGCCACCGCCGCTCACTCCGGGAATCCCAGGCGATCAAGCAGTTGAGGGTGACGCTGCCAGTCCTTCTCGACCTTCACCCGCAAATCGAGATAGACCCTGGTACCGAGCAACGCCTCGATCTCGTGACGAGCCTCAGCCCCGGCGGCGGCAATCAGATCCCCCCCTTTGCCGATCACGATGCCCTTTTGAGACTCTCTCTCGACAACCACCACCGCATCGACGTAGAGCACACCGCTCTCCCGCTCCTCCACCTCCCTCACCACCACGGTCAGAGAGTGGGGCAGTTCCTCTCGCAGACGCTCGAGGAACTTCTCTCGCACAATCTCACCGATGACCACCTGCTCGGGTTGATCGGTCGTCACGTCACGAGGGAAATAGAGCGGACCCTCGGGCAGTAGTCGGGTCAGCTCGCCGACCAGCGGATCGAGCCCTTCGGCGTTCAGCGCCGACAAGGGCACATAGGCGTCATAATCCCATTGAGCGGCCTCGGCGAGTTGCTCAGCGATCTGAACGCGGGAGGCGATGTCGACCTTGTTGACCACCAGGATCACAGGGCTTCCCGCCGCGGCCACCCGATCGGCGATCCTGCGATCTCCGGGTCCGATGTCCTGCGTTCCGTCCACCACGAAGACGATGGCATCGGCTTCGGCCAACGTCCCGTATACGAGGTTGTTGAGACGCTCCCCGAGACTGTTCCGGGGTTTGTGTAGACCCGGCGTATCGATGAGCACGATCTGATACTCCGGTTCGCCGGCGGTGGGAAGAGTCACTACACCCCGGATAGCGTTGCGAGTCGTCTGCGGCCGGGACGAGGTGATCGAGACTTTGCTTCCAACCAAGGCGTTGACGAGGGTGGACTTCCCTACGTTGGGTCGCCCTACCACGGCCACAAATCCCGATCTCACGTTGCGGTATCGATCCGGTGGGCGCTGGACGCTTGCACCTGGGCGACTCGCCGGCCCTGGACCCGGACCACGGTCAGGGTGACTCCCTCATGTTCGAAGGATTCATGCTCGCGGGGAACCCGACCGGCCAGTCCGAGCACGAGCCCCCCCACCGTATCCCATTCCTCATGGGGTAGCTCGACTTCGAGAAGCTGGCCCAACTCCTCTACCGAGAGCCGGGCGTCGATGAGATACTCGTGTTCACCCGTCGCTTCGATCAGCGGTGCCTCCGTGTCGTATTCGTCGACGATCTCGCCGACCAACTCCTCGAGCAGATCCTCGATGGTCACCAGTCCGGCCGTGCCACCGAACTCGTCGATCACTACCGCCATGTGGACCTTGCCCGCCTGCATGTCTCGCAAGAGATCCGAAACCCGCTTGGTCTCCGGGACGAAGTAGACGGGCCGCATCAGCTCGGTGACCGGCTGGGGCCCGGCGCCCTGATCCATGATCCTCAGGAGATCCTTGGCGTAGGCAAACCCGACTATGTCATCGGTGCCCTCGCCGGTTACCGGGATCCGCGAATAGCCGTGCTCAATCACCAGATCGAGCGCTTCGTCCGACGAGGCATCCGAACCGATGGCGACCATGTCGGTGCGGGGCACCATCACCTCCCGCACAATCGTCTCTGAAAACTCGAGCACCGATGTGATGAGACGCCGTTCCTCTTTGTCCTGGGCAGCTTCCTCGTCGAGATTCTCCGGCACCTCCGCTACCTCGTCCTCTGTCACCAGATCCGTGGCACGGTCCCCGAGCCGACAGGCGATATCCAGCATGGGTGCCAACCGGTAGGCGAGACGGCGAGGGTGATCCCGGCCCCAGGAGCGCGGCAACAGCTCACCGAGCACTACGAGAGCGAGGCCAAACACAACTAAGAGGAGGATGAGCCGCCACCCGTAGGTGAGCTCCGTTGCCGCCCACGCGGCGGGCAACGCGGCTGCTACCAGCAACGCGGAGTGAACCATTCCGATCGCCGGCTGCAACCGGGGGCGGTCTTCGAGCAGCTCGGCCACCCGGACGGCACCCTTATCGCCTTCCGCCGCGTCATGGAGGGCATCCGCCCGGGGAGTTCGGATCAACGACG
>DATEVB010000052.1:0-2322 GCA_035282865.1 Acidimicrobiia bacterium
CGATGTGTAGTCCATCGGATCCCAGTTGCCGCCGAGAACTCCCACTCCGACCGTGCGGCCGATCCAGGGTCGGATGTCGTTGCTGAAATCGAATCCTGCTGAAGCCCGCAGCGCGTCGTCGAGATCAGCGATCAGATCGTCCGGATCGTTGACGTCTTCGCCCAGACGTTCGAGGACCGCTCTGATCGTTTCGACCAACGCACCGGTGGTGTCCTCGCCGGTCAACTGCAGGAGGTCTATCGACAGGTAAACGTCTGTTTCGGGTGGCATCGATGCGGCCGGTGCCTGACTGACGGTGGTGAACGCCTGGACGGCAAGGAACGCTCCTCCACCGACCAGCGTGAGCACGGCCGCGGCGCTGGCCAACAACACCCACGGACCGCGTCGCTTGGTGATGAGCAGTCCGGGTGTGGAGTCCGCCTGAACCATCCCGGAGGCCGAGGACGGGTCGAATGGATCGGGAGGCAGCCCGTAGGGATCCGGCGGCAGATTTTCCATAGGAATGCCTATCGGCATTCGGCCTGTCGGTCTTTACCAACTGATGGCAAGGAGGCAGGGAGGTGCTGCGGCTGGACCTGGTCTCCGGTCGGGGGGTTTCGCACGGCGATCGGCTTTGTTGTTTCGTGCCTCCACCGTCATCGACGCCGATCCGCCGCCTGATTGACGCCGAATCGGCAGGTACGATTCCGTGCCGGGGAGCGGATTGTGATCGTACGACTAATGACTCTCGCGGATTGGGAACAAGTGGCTTCTGTCTACCGCCAGGGCATCGCCACCGGCAACGCCACCTTCGAAACGGACGTCCCCGCCTGGGAGGAATGGGATGCCGGCCACCTCGACGCCCCGCGCCTCGTCGCCGACGGCGAGGGGGATGTGCTCGGCTGGGTGGCACTCAGCCCGGTGTCCGATCGGTGCGTCTACAACGGCGTGGCCGAGGTGAGCGTGTACGTCGTCGCCGCGACCCGTGGCAAAGGCATCGGCCGGACCCTGCTCGACGAGATGATCCAGGCATCGGAGGAAGCCGGGATCTGGACACTCCAGGCGGGCGTGTTTCCGGAGAACGAAGCGAGCCTGGCATTGCTGCGGGCGTGCGGGTTCTGCGTCGTCGGGGTGCGGAAGCGGCTCGGAACCATGAATGGTGGCTGGCGTGACGTGGTGCTGTTGGAGCGGCGCAGTTCGGTCGTGGGCGTCTAGGCCCTACATCCTCTCCACCGGCCGGGTCACCGCTCCGTTGCCGCGACAGCGATCTTCCATGATCTGGGTGGGGCCTCACTCGTCGCCGGGACGATGACGTAGGGGACCTCAGGGCGGAGTGCCGCCGAACCGGAAACGACGCTGGAGGGACCAGCCGCCCTCCCGGCCGACCATCAACCAGGCCTGGCGGGCCGTGCAGGCCACCGGCAGGGCCGGTTCGATGATCCTTTGGATCTCTTCGGCCGCCCGGGCATCCGACGTGTTGGCAATGGTCAGGTGCGGGACGACTTCGTTGTGGATACCGCCGTACGGTGGTGCCTCGGGCCACCGGGTGGCGATCGCCGCGGTGAGCCGGGAGAAACCATCGGCCGGGTCGGGAGCGAGGTAGACCACCTTCCGGAACCGGGCGATTCCCGAGAGGTTGAACGGGAAGGGAGCCACACCGGTGAAGATCATTTCCAGCTCGGCCAGTATCGATCCGGATAGTGCCTCGGGTGCGATGAACGGGTAGAGCACGGTGACATGGGCAGGAACGCCGGCCGGGGCGGCCGGGTCGTAACGGGCCCGGAGCTCTTTCACCACCCTTTCAGCCTCCGGAACGGGGACGATCAGGGCCGACTCGGAGGTCAATAGGCGCCTCCCAGGTTGCGGTGATAGCACTAAACGACCCCTTCCGGTTCGACCATAGCGGCGGTGGTCCGGGCGGCGTACCCACCGAATGGCACCTCGAGCCGATCATGGGCATCGGCCTCGATCTGCGCGGTCAGGTCCCGTCCTGCAGCAGGGTGAGGAGCATCACACTCGGCTCGAGCGCCTCGACCGAATGCGGCAGGTGGGCGGCCATGTGGGCCCAATCACCCGGCGTGACCACGACCGCTTCCTCACCCATGGTCAATCGAAGACGTCCTGATAGAACCTGCACCACGGCTGGTTTCGCCGCGGTGTGTTGGGTGAGTTCCTGATTCTCGTCGAAGGCAAACACCACCACGCGTATCCGGTCGTCCTTGAACACCACCTTGCTGAGGGTCCCCTCGGCCGGGATTTCGGTCGTGGCGATCAGGTCGGCGAGGAACGTGTGCGGTTTGGTCATAGCCGTCAGCGTACCGGGAATTCCAGAACTCGCGCCGG
>DATEVB010000053.1:0-3500 GCA_035282865.1 Acidimicrobiia bacterium
AGCATCCAGGTAGTGACCGCGGCATTGGCCAACATGACCACGGCCCACAGCAGTGAGATCCTCATGAAGAAGCGCCGCACAAAGGGGTTGGTGAAGAAATCGGGCGAAACCGGCAAGAAGTCCCTGGCCAGGCGCTGAACCAGCGGCTGGTCGGCGGTCATCGAAGCCAGGAAGGCGAACCCGAGGAGAGCCGTTCCCAGGCTGGGCTGCAGGAAGTAGATGAAGACGTTGCCGGTGGCCAGCGCCAGAGCAGTCCGAAAGGTGAGTGCCAGTGCGCCGAGGAGAACGAGACCGGGTATGGGCTGCTTGCTGACGATGCGCCGGATGACAGCCAGGTAGGACCAGGTCAGCGCAGCGATGAGAGCGCCCCACATCCCTATTGCCCAGAGGGCCGAGTAGAAGATGGCAAGAGGCATGATGGTGCCTTCGAAGATGGCAGGCAGGCCTTGCCTGGCCAGAGAGCGCAGTCCGGGTTTTTCGAATGTGTGCGTAAGCATCTCCAATTCGATATCGGAATAATCGAGGGAAGAACTTGAGTCGGTTGTCGCCGCGGAGCGGCGGCGCCGTTCAGTGACAAACGAACCCTAGCCGTGTGGCGCAGTCATGCAAGGTTTTGAATGTCTGTTTGTGGATCTCAGCCCGGGCGATCCGGCATCGAGTGAGCACCCGATCTAGCTGCCCAAGACGTAGCAAGGTCCCTGGAAGTCGTAGTTCGCGGCGAGATCCGAGGCGAAGAAATCGGTGATCTTCACCAAGGCGGAGATGCCACCGCTACCGAGGCTGGCGCCCAGGCCTCCCTGCGCATCGAACATCCCCTTGTCAGGCTTGTAGATCGCCGTCGCCCTCGTAACCGTGGCGTTAGCGTCGCCGCTGAATAGGTTGGAGGGGGACAAGCCCCCGTAACTCAACGAGCCGATACCGCGGGAGGCAGCCACCACGCCGGCCGGTGTCATGTCGCCCAGCTCGACCGCGTACTCCAGTACCCGCTTGGTGACCGAGAATTCGAGATACCCTTCGACCATCCCGGCGGCCGGATACCGGTTGGGATACTTCTCCTTGAGCACCTCCAGCACTTCGGCCATGCCCTGAACATCGGCGCCGAGCGGGGCCATCAATGCCGACATGTACATGTTGTCGGCGATGTAGTCCCCGAGGGCCGTTCCCAACAAGCGGTCGCTGAAGGTAGGCATCGACACGGACCACTGTCCGGTGTAACCCAGCTGCAGGGAGGTCCCGACCACGGTGGTGAGGGTGAGCGGATCGGCCGCCAACCAGGTGAAGTCGGCTCCGCTCTGCGAGATGCCGGAGGCAACCGGCAGCAGATCGGTGCCGGGGATGATGGCTCCGGCTCCGTTGTAGACGATCTGAAGGCCCAGCTGCTCTGCGGCATAGGCAGCACCGGCGAAGGAGTCCAGTCCGTAGTCACCGGGGAAGGTGGCAATGGCCAGCGTCGGCTTCTCGCCGGTCCGCTGCTCGAAATCGGCTGCCAGCCAGCTGATTGTGTTCATGGCCTCCATGCAATAGTTCGAGCCCGTTTCGAGGAGGTTGCCTCCAAGGGTCGGGTCAGACCATCCGGAGTACCAGGTCACGGGCACGGCCAGATGGTTGTTGGCGATCAGGTCCGGGAGGATGCCCAGGGTGTGGGGAGAGCCGGTGGAGTGGGCGATCATGACCACCTTGTCGGCTATTGCCGCGTACTTCTCCGCATGCAGCTGAGGACTGTACGCGGTGTTCTCGATGATCAGTTCGATCTTTCGGCCGGCGATGCCGCCTTCTTCGTTGACCTTTGACCAAAAGGCGGTCTGCGCGTCAAGGACGTCGATCACGGTGCCGGAGAAGGGGCCGGTGACGTCGGCGAGGAGCCCCAAGTAGATGGTGTCGTCGGTCACCGTAACACCGTCGGTCTTGACTGCCGGCGGAGCGACGGTGGTGTTGACGACCAGTCCACCGGTGGTCGAGGTCGTCGACGAGGGTGGAGTCGTCGTGTTGGGATCCCTGCTGCCGCCGGTAGTTGTGCAGGCCGACGCGGCCAGGGTGAGAGCCACCGCGACGATAATGACAGAGCGGAAAGGATGCAGGTTGGCGCTCATGGTCCGACCTCGAAATCGATGCGGCGGTTCTGTTCGGCAGTGGACTCCTGATCGGGGAACAGCTCACCGTAGGAAACCGCAACCAGCCGGTAGGGCGGCACGCCACGGGTGAGAAGGTAGTTGAGCACAGCCCCGGCTCGCTGGCGGGCGAGTGCCTCGTTGGTCTCGTTGCTGCCGGCCGCGTCGGTGTGTCCGGCGATGAGGACCTGCAGGCCCGGCTGGGACTGGATGATGAGGGCGGCCTGGTCGAGCACGGCCTGGCTATCGGCCGTGAGGTCGGCGGAACCGAGCGCGAACTCGACCGGTGTTGCTTTGAGCAGGGCTTGGAGATCGTTCCGTAGGATGGCCCCGTCGCCGCGCAGCGTAAGGCGGCTCGACACCTGGTCTATCCCGTCAACGGAGAGAACGGCCTTCTCGGCCGTCTCCACGAAGGCAAAGAACCCGGATCCAAGGGTTTCCAGCGGTACGGTCCCGTCCAGAACGGCTCGCCTGCCATCGACAGTGGCGGTCACGGTCCGGATGCCGGCCGAGGCCAGGGCTGTGGCGGCAGCCGCTTCCAGCTGCTCGGGTGGCAGGGCGGGTCCGATGGGCAGGCTCCCATCGATGGTGAGCCGATTGTCGATCTTGTCGATCCCCTCCACGCCCAGCACGGAGGATGCTGCCTGGGAGCGGGCTTCTTCGGTCGCTACCGCGCCCTTCAACACGACCAATCCGTCGTGCGCCTCAAACGACACATATACGAATTCGTCGGCGCCCAATGCTGCGGCCAGCGCCGCTTGTACATCGGCCGAAGGCACAACCGCCCCGACAACGAGGCGGTTGTCGACTTGGGCCACCCCGGGCACGTCCAGGATGGCAAGGGCCGCTGCATCGAGCGACTCTTCGTCGGCCACCGTTCCGGCGATCGTGGCGATGTCGCCGTTGACGGCAACGGTGAGGTCACCGAAACCGGCCGCGCTGAGAGCCGCATGTATCCGACCCTCGAGGGTTTCGACCTCGTCGGTCGCCTCCACGATCACCTGGTTGTCGACCTGGCGGATTCCGTCCACGCTGAGCGCCACCGTGGCCACCTGGTTGAGATCTGCTTGGGATCCCACCGCCCCCGTCAGGGTGGCCGCGTCGCCGTCGACCGTTGCGGTTATGGAGTTGTAGCCGGCGTTGTTGAGCGCCGCCTGGAGGTCGGGGGTGGAGGAGAAGAAGGAATCGAGCAAACCCATCTGCCAGACGGCCAGGGCGGCACCGGCAACGATGACAGCGATAATCGGCACGACCCCGATCCGGAACCGGGTACGCGCCCCGCGGGTGGGTCGGGTCCGGTGACCGAGCGAACTCGTAGACCGGAGGGCATCGATGTCCCCGGGAGGATCGGAGGTCAGCCAGCGGTTGGGTGCGTCCGAACCCACCGGGGGC
>DATEVB010000054.1:0-10271 GCA_035282865.1 Acidimicrobiia bacterium
GGATCGAGTTCGGTGCCATGGAAGACGAGCACGAGGCGATGTTTGCCAGGGGCTGGACCGACGGGTTGCCGGTGGTTCCTCCCACTATGGAGCGGGTGTATGCAATGTTGGGTGGTACGAGACGCGCCGCAGATGAGGTCATCGGCATCATCCCTCCGGACTACCGGGAATGCACCGTGGAAAAAGCAGCGGTGAACGCGGTCATGGCCGGTTGCCGTCCCGAGTATCTGCCGGTGGTGCTCGCCGCCGTGCAAGCGTTGGCGGCGGAGCCGTTCAATGCCCACGGTGTGGCGGCTACCACCTGGTATTCGGGACCGGTGGTGGTTGTGAATGGGCCGATCGCAACGCGGATCGGGATGAACTCCGAGCACAATGCGTTTGGTCCCGGCAACCGGGCCAACGCTTCGATCGGGCGGGCACTCAATCTGATTGTGCGCAATGTTGGGGGCTCTCGCCCGGGTGAGGTCGATCGATCCACCCAGGGTCATCCAACCAAGTACACGATGGCATTCGCGGAGCGGGAGTATGACTCACCGTGGACTTCTTTGGCAACCGAGCGGGGGGTCCCGCAGGGTAGGTCGGCCGTCACGCTTTTCGCGGGGCAGGGACCAACTCCCATCTCCGACCAGAAGTCCCGGGGGCCGGACTCATTGACCCATTCGCTTGCGGCGGGCTTGCGAACGGTTCGGCACCCCAAAGCGGCCGGCCCGGTGGCTGCCTTGGTGGCGGTTGCCCCCGAGCATGCCCGGATCTTCGGCGCTGCAGGATGGGACAAGGAACGGCTCAGGGGGGAGATCATCGATCTGCTTTCGATACCGGACACAGAATTGGTCGCCGGTGCCGGCGGTATGGACGAGGGGTTGGCTGCCCCTGCCACGGGAGCCGTTGTTGCCAAGTTCAAACCTGAGAACCTGTGGTTCGTGCACGTTGGAGGCGGCGCCGGCGGCTCGTCCGGGATCATCTCCGGATGGGTGGCAGGACCGAAGGGCAGCACCATGGTTACCATCCCCATCGAAGAGGACTGAGATGGAGAAACTGACCGTTCTGGATCCGACGGCAGAGACGCTGCCAAGCCACCGCCCTTCCGCACCGCGCCTCCAAGACCTGACCGGCCGGGTCGTCGCTCTGGTCGATATCTCCAAACCGCGCGGCGATGTCTTTCTCGATCGCATCGAATCGATCTTGCTTGCTAGGGGTATCGAGGTGCTCCGCTTCACCAAACCCACCCACACTCGACCCGCCCCGGCGGATCTTCGTCACGAGATCACAACCCGCTCCACTGCAGTTATCCAGGCTTTGGCCGACTGAGGGTCGTGCGTGTCGTGCAGTTTGCACGACCTCGCCGAATACGAATCGTCCGGGCTCCCGTCGGTGTTGGTTGCGTCTGAGGAGTTCGTATCTGCGGCCACGGCGCAGAGCGTCGCCCTCGGCACCAAACCAGCGGTCATATACGTCCACCACCCCATTCAGAGCCTGAGCGACGCAGAGATGGAGGAGCTGGCCGACCAACACATCGACCAGTTGCTCGAAGAGCTCGCCGAACACTAGAGGCAACTCGGGCGCCTTACGTGGTCGTTGTGGCTGCGTGAACGTTGTTCCGCTAGGTTGGATCCATGGAGCACAAGCCCGGCAGGAAGACCGTCTGGGGAGATTCCGGGGAAGAGCACTTCACCGGTTCGGTCTGGAACAGCAGGCTCGCCGAGGGTGAGGGCGGGTTGACGATGATTGCGGTTCAGTTCGCGCCCGGCGCTCGCAGCGATTGGCACAGACACCCGGGAGGCCAGATTCTCTACGTCCTCGCCGGCGCCGGCTTGGTCCAAACGGAGGACGGAACGACCATTGAGATCTCGGCTGGTGACACGGCGCACGCGCCGCCGGGCGAGTTGCACTGGCACGGTGCGCGACCGGACTCTCCCATGTTGCACCTATCGCTCACTACCAAAGGACCGACCGAGTGGGGGAGGAAAGTGAGCGATGAAGAGTACGGGGACGCTCGCTCGGATCCACCAACTCCTGCTGCTTGAAGCTGGGCGAAGCGAGGACGCCTGATTCTGTCCCGGGTCGCTTGGCTCCATGAGATGGGCCGCTGCCTCCTCAGGATCTGGTCAGGCCATCATGCTTGATCGCGCACCAGCACCGGGCAGGAAATTCCCCTTCCTGGTCTCATGGGGCGCTCCGTCGCGGGCAATCTCGTCGCCCCGCAGATAGGTGGCGACCACCCGCCCCCGGAATGTGCGTCCGGCAAGCGGCGACCATCCGGCCTTGGAGATCACCCCGTCGTCGGTGAGGGTGAAGCTCGATTCGGGATCGATAAGCACGAAGTCTGCATCTGCTCCACGTTCCAACCGTCCTTTGCGGGGCGCCAACCCGTACCGGCGAGCCGGTGCCTCAGCGTAGAGAGCGACGGCTTTCTCGAGTGGAATCCGGCCGGTCAGCGCCAGATCAAGCAGCCACGGGAAGGTGGAATCGAGACCCGGCAACCCGAAGGGAGCCTCCCAGATGTCACCGGATCTCTTCTGTTCGGCGGTGGAGGGGGCGTGGTCGGTGGAGACGTGCGAGAAGGCACCGGTCGCCAATAGGTCCAGCATCTCCTGCTGCTCCGAGTCCGAACGGACCCGGGCAGGTGGGGTGAACTTCCGGAACGCACCGTGCTCCAGGATCTCGTCCTCTCGCAGCGCGAAGTACTGTGGGCATGCCTCAGCGGCGAGGTTCCCTCCCGCCGCCTGCGCTTCACCGATCAGCCGGGCGGCCTCCGGTGTTGAGACGTGGGCGATCGTGGCACGGGCCCCCGTCATCCTCACCAGGGTGGCGACCAGTGCGATCGACGCTTGCTCGGCCTCGCGGCTTCGCCACTCGATGATCACCCCGGGGTCGGTCCGACCCGCTTCCTTGAGGGCGCGTTCCGCTTCCGAGGTGATTAGCTCGTCCTCGCAATGGATGAGGCATGTGCCTCCAAACCCTGCCACCGCCCGCAGCGTGCCGAGGAGACGGCTGGAATCGAGGCCGGGCACCCCGTGGGTGGTACACGTGAAGATCTTGAAGAAGGTGATGCCCATTGCCCACAACTCGGCCAGTCGATCGATCCGGTCTGGCCAGACATGGGCGGCCAGACCGAAGTCGACGTGCGAGCGACCGGCCAGGTAGCGGCGCTTTTCCATCAGATCATCTGCCCGGCGGATGGGGTGGGCGTGTGTGTGCTCGACGATGGTCGTCACTCCGCGGGCGGCCGCGGCTGCGGTACCGGTCGGGAAGTCCTCGCGCTCGGTCGGCCCGGGATCCATGAGGTGGACGTGCGTGTCCACCATTCCGGGGAGAACCAGCAGGCCGGAAGCGTCGATGGTGGTCCCCACGGCCGCCAGGTCGGGTCTGACCGTCTCGATTGCCCCGTCGCGGATTCCTAGATCGGCCCGCTGCCGGCCCATCCCGGTAACCACAACGCCTCCCTTGACCGTTACGTCGGCCATGTGTCCTCCACGAATCCGCTGTGGTCTCATAACCTATCGGATCGACCGGTTGACGGCCAACGGGTGGAGGATGCCGACCATCGGTGAGGATTCAGAATCGATCCCTCTCAGTTGACCCGCATCAGCACCTTCATTGACGCCGGGTCGTGGACCAGCTCGAACGCCTGTGCGGCATCGTCGAGGGTTAGTTGGTGAGAGACGATCGGTTCGAGGTCCAGCCGGCCCGCGGCGGTCAGCTCGATGCCAAGGGCGTAGTCCCCGAGCAGGGCGGCGCGGGGGTTGTAGAGCGTCAATTCCTTGAAGTAGAGCTGGTAGTAGGGGAGACCCTGGTTCCCGCCCGTGAGTGTTCCAAACACAAGGACCTCACCACCAACGGTCACCAACTCGATGGCTTGAGATAGGGTCTGTTCCGTGCCGACCGCCTCGACCACCAAGTCCGGGCCACGCCCATCGGTTAGCTCCGCCAGCACCGAAGCAGCTCGATCCGGGGGAGCAACAGCCGCGGCACCCATCCTTGCTGCCAGGTCCAGCTTCCATTCCGAGCGGGTGATTCCGACCACGGTCACGCCGCGTTCGGCCAGGAGCTGCACCATGAGCTGGCCGGCCACACCCAGGCCTATCACTGCCGCCGTTTGCCCGGGAAACACCGAGACTGCCCGCTGGGCGTGGACAACCGTTCCCAACACCTGGAGGACTCCTGCGGCTGTGTCGGAGATTGACTCCGGAACGGGGAGAAGGGCGTTTTGCGGAGCGCGTACATACTCGGCGAACACTCCGTCGACCTCTCGACCCATCAAGCCGGCGTTGCGACAAAGGTGTGGCCGGCCCTTCCGGCACAGATCACAGTATCCGCAGGAAAGGGCGGGATCGAGCAGCACACGCATGCCGGGACGAAGGTGGCTGTCCGCAGGGACCGAATCAATCACGCCAACCATCTCGTGGCCCATTACCCGCGGGTATTTCACCGGGATCTTGCCGGTGAACACCTTTACGTCGGTGCCGCACACGCCAACCAATTGGGGGCGAATCAGCACCTGAGAATCGTCAATCGGCTCGGGTAGGTCGGCGACGACCAACTCTGACGGTGCCACCACCTGTACTGCCTTCACCTTTGCTCCTTCGGCTCGGTCGGGTCGATGCTATAGGATGCACGTCCGCCGACCGGCGCGCGAACCGAGGTGGGGGCCAGCGGAGGATCATGAATCAGCAACCAGTCGTCTCCCTCGAGAACATCATCGTGGTGCGGGGTGGGACGACCATACTCGAAGGGATCGATTGGGTCGTTGAGCCCGGACAACGGTGGGTGCTGTTCGGTGCAAACGGCTCAGGGAAAACGACCCTGATGGAAGTGGTTTCGACCTACCTCTTCCCTACCCACGGGACGGTGGAGGTGTTCGGTCAGCGGCTGGGAAAAGTCGACGTGCGCGAGGTACGCCCTCGTATCGGTTTCGTCGGGTCGGTTCCCAGTTCGCTGGTCAGGAAACACTTCCCGTCACTCGATATCGTCGTCACAGGTCGCCACGCCAGCTTCGTGGCGACCCGCTGGCATCACTACGAAGACACCGACTGGGACTTCGCGCGGGAGTGTCTGCGGGCGGTCCACGCCGAAGAGCTCGCCGAGCGCGAATTCGGCACGTTGTCGCTCGGCGAACAAAAGAGAGTCTTGATCGCCAGGAGCCTGGTGACGCGTCCCGAGCTGGTGTTGCTCGACGAACCGGGCTCCGGCCTCGACCTGGGAGCTCGAGAACGCCTGGTTGAGTCGCTGGCCGCTCTCGCCAAGGATCCCGGCTCCCCTCCCGTTGTACTCGTCACCCATCACGTTGAAGAGATCCCTCCCGGGTTCGGCCACATTCTGATGCTGGCCGGGGGAGAGGTCGTAGCCGCCGGGCCCATCGACCAGGTGCTGACCAGCCAGGCCCTATCCGACACCTTCGACCTGCCACTGCAGCTGGAACGCCGTGGTGACCGGTGGCGAGCCTGGAGCCCGGCCGACCTACCCGACTGAATCGCGGCCTCATTCCCGCCGATCCGCTTTGCCTGACCTTTTTCTACCGGAACTCGTCTACGTCGACCCGCTGTTTGCGCTCAATGCTGGCCACCACCGCTTCGAGCACCGCGATCACCTCACGTGCCTCGGCTCCACCTACCTCCGGTGTTCCTCGTCCCTGGATGGCCGCCGCAAACTCGGCCAGCTCGTCGACCACCGTATCGAGAGGTTCCAGCTCGGCTTCAACCCGGTCCGGCGATCCGCGCCTGGCCAGCAGGAGCCGTTCTCCGTCGTTGATATTGAATGCCGATCCTTCCGTGCCGTGGACGGTGAGGTCGATAACGGGGCCGGTAGCGGTTGCGGTGAGGAGATGCCCGAGGGCTCCCGATTCGAACTCGAGATTGATCGTGGTCGTGTCATCGATTTCACCCGTCGAGAACAGCCGCTTACTAAAGGCCGACACCTGCGCCACCGGACCGGTCAGATAGTGAAAGGAGTCGACCTGGTGGATGCCCAGGTTGGTCATGCCACCGGCGGGAAGCTCCGCAGGGTTGGCCCTCCATCCCAGCACCTCCTTGAAGATGACCGGGAACGAGTGGTTGGCCTCGAAGAAGAGGATCTGCCCAAGCTCTCCCCGATCCATCATGGCCTTGATCATGCGGTTGGCGGGCAAGCGTCTCCGGTTGTGACCGACCTGGAGAACGGTCCCGGCTGCTTCGCAGGCCGCGATAGCTCGATCGGCGTCGGCCACCGTCAGAGTGAACGGCTTTTCCGTGTACGCATGCTTTCCGGCTGCGGCAGCTTGCACGATGAGGTCGGCGTGGGTGCTGTGGGGAGTGGCGATCAGCACGCCGTCGATGTCCGGGTCGGACAGCAGATCGTCGAGCTCGCTCACTTCCGCGCAGCCGTGCTTCGCAACGAAGGCAGCGCGTTCCTCAGCAGGCGGAGCAAAACACGTCACGACCTCGGCTTTTCCGGTCCGGGTTGCCGCCGAAGCCAATTCGTTTCCCCACCATCCAAGGCCTATGGAACCCAGCCGTACGTTCATCGATGACTCCCGTCTCGTGTGTTGATCGACGATAGTCTGCGGATGGGTGGTTCGGTGAAGGAGCACCACGGCCTCGAATGTTGGCGGTTCTTAGAGGCCAGCAATTCTTACTAAGCTGTAGCAGATTCGGGCTCGGGGACCGTCCGAACGCAGCAAAGACACTTGGCAACCGACGAAGGCGCCCTTAGGGAGGTTTCTTCGTGGAGGAGGGGAGAACTATGCGAAAACGGAAAGTCTTTTACTTCATCGCGCTGTTGCTGGCGCTGGCCATGGTGGCGGCCGCTTGCGGGGACGCTGATACAACGGACACTACGACCGCGCCCGGCGACGGCGAACCCGCCAGCGGTCCGAAAGGAATCATTCGGTTCACCTTTGCGCCGGATCCAGTTTGGGACTACCTGAACGACTCGGGCATCAAGGAGGAGATGGAGGCAGCCTCCGACGGCATGCGGATCCTGGCCGCCCCGACCTGGGATGAATTCGGGATCTACGCCGGCGGACACGCCGACATCGTCTCGGTGGGGGACATGGAAGTCCCGCTGCTCGAGCTGGAGTCTGCCCGCAAAGCGGTCGTCTTCGGCAAGTACAACCTGTCCCGCAACGTGCTGGTTACTCACGTCGACAACCCCTGGGAATCCATCTGTGACATCCCTAAGGGCTCCAAGATCGCCATCTACAGCACCGTGGGGCCGACACTCCAGTGGGGTGTCATCGCCAAAGAGCAGTGCGGGACGGACTACCGGTCGGACGGCGGCGACTACGAACTCGTCCTCGCCGACATCACCAACGTGGCCCAGCTGGCGCTCGACAAAGAGGTCGACGTAGCTCAGGCGCTGCCCGACTTCTCGGTGCCCCAGATGATGAGCGGCAACCTGAAGGTCCTCAACGACGGCCGGCCCACACCGGAGATCCTGCCGGGCATCGTTGGCGCCGGATACGAGGGTCCACTGGACAACATCTTCATGGCCCGCGAGGAGTGGTACAACGAGCACACCGCGGAGGTGGAGTTCTTCCTGTCCGTGTGGCAGCGGGGCCTTGACGAGTGGGCCGCCAATAAGGACACAATCATCGAGAGCTATCCGCAGCACTTCGCGGTGTCCACCCCCGAAGAAATCCAGTGGATGAAGGACTACATCGCCCAACATGACTGGTTCGTGGGGTCTGTGTACCTGACCGACGACTTCATCACCACGGCGCAAGAGGTCTACAAGCTGATGCGCCAGACCGGATTCATGGGCGAGGACGAGGCCGATCCCCGTATGGAAGTCCTCAATCCCTAGCGCATGACCGAACCAACGGCTAACCGAGTCGAGGACGCAGATCTCGATCTGCAGGCCATGCGGTCTGCTGCCAGCCGACGCTGGCGGCAGACCGCGATGGTTGCCGCCGGTTGGCTCGGCTTCTTGGGCTTTTGGGCGCTGATGACCAGCATCATCGGCGAAGTTCGCCTGCCGAGTCCGATCTCGGTCGGCAAGGAGATGTGGCAGATCGTCAGCTCGGGCGTCTTCTTCGGGGATTTTGCAGCCAGCATCCTGAAGGTTCTCTACGGGTTCCTGTTCTCGATCGTCCTCGGCACCGGGATCGGGTACCTGATGGGGCGAAGCCGGTACTGGAAGGCCTTTTTCCAGGACCCGGTGATGGCCTCCGGCAGCATTCCAGGGCTCACCTACGCGGTGATGGCCCTGGTCATCTTCGGGATCGCTCTGTGGGGCCCGGTGCTCTCGGTCACCCTGGTCTCGATTCCGTACATCGCTCTCAACGTAGCCGAGGGACTCGAAGGGGTCGACACGCACCTCCTGCAGATGTCCGAGGTATTCCGGCGGAAGCCGAGGGCGGTAGCTCGCCATGTGCTGTTCCCGTCGATGCTCCCGTTCGTGTTCGCCGGAGTGCGCCTGTCGTTCGCTCTGGCGTGGAAGGTGGAGCAACTCACCGAGGTGTTCGGCTCCTCCAAGGGCGTCGGTTTCCGAATCCGTGAGTCGTTCCAGAGGTTCTCGGTGCGAGGCGTGCTCGCCTGGGTGCTCCTCTTCATCATCTTCATGATCATCGTGGAGCGTGTGGTCCTGGTGCGTCTCGAGCGTCGCCTGTTCCGGTGGCGGACGGTGGGAACGGAGTTCTCATGACCGTGGACACCGCTTCCCTCGGATCGGCACGCAAGACCGGTGGGCCCTGGCGCACGGTGTGGAAGGTGGTGAGCTCGCCGCGGGCGGCTAGGCCGGCCGCCTACCTGGCGGCATTCCTCGGATGGATGCTGCTCGCCGCGTTGCGCCCCCGGGTTCCCACCCCCTGGAAGGTCTTCGAGTTCCTGTGGATCGAGCTGACCGGAGGGTCGCACGGCGGCGTGCTCAAGGGCCAGTGGGCCCACCACGTGGCGATCACCATGGAACGGTTTGGCATCGGCCTGGTCATCTCCTTCGTAATCGGCCTGGCCGTGGGCGTCCTCATCGGGTCGTCGCGCTACGCGCACGCCCTGCTCAACGACACCCTGATGGTCTTCCTGGCCCTACCGGCGATCATCTGGGCATTCATCACGGTGATCTGGTTCGGGCTCGGCAACCAGGCGCCGGTATGGACCACCGTACTGACGGCCTTCCCGTTCGTGTCGGTCAACATCGTCCACGGCGTGCAGGCGATCACCCCCGACCTGCGCATGATGTCCCATTCCTTTGGGGTCTCTTCGTACCGCCGACTCCGACACCTGATCCTCCCGGCCATCACAGGCTACGTTTTCGCCGGGCTTCGCTTCGCCGTGATCGTCGGCTGGAACGGCGTGCTGCTCGCCGAGTGGTTCGGGTCGGCCGACGGGGTCGGGTGGCGGACCCGTTACTGGTACGACGCCGCCCGCTACCAGGGCTTCGTCGGCTGGGTCCTCCTGTTCCTCGTCATCATCATCCTGATCGATCAGTGGATCCTGGCGCCGATGGAGCGGCGCGCCTTCCGCTGGCGCGACGTTCACCGCGACAAGATCACCATCCAGGAGCGTCCAGAGGCGTTGGGCGCCGCATGAACGTGCCCATCGCGGCGACGAGGAGCCCATACGACGAGCACAGGAGTGTGACATGGCAACGGTGAGCGTCAAGCACCTTTCCAAGGTGTTTCCGTCCTCCAAGAAGGGTGGCCCGCCGGTGCGGGCAATTAACGATGTGAGCTTCGAGCTGTCGGGACAGGTCTTCGTCTCCATCGTCGGGCCTTCCGGGTGCGGCAAGAGCACCCTGCTCAACATCCTCTCGGGTGTCGACACACCCTCGGCGGGATCGGTCGAGGTCACCCAGGACGGCAGGCCGGCCCAGCGGGGGTACGTATTCCAAGATCCGCGGCTGCTCCCGTGGCGAACGGTGATGCAGAACATGCTCTACGTCTCCGACCTGCCGGAGGTCGAAGCCCGTACGAACGCTCGCGTCTACCTGGACATGGTGGGCCTCCCGGTCTCGGACGACCTCTTTCCCAGGCAGCTGTCCGGCGGCATGCAGCAGCGGGTCGGCATCGCCCGGGCCTTCTCGGTGAGTCCCGACATCTTGCTGATGGACGAGCCGTTCAGCCACCTCGACGCCATCACCGCCCGGTCGCTCCGGCTGCAGCTCCAGGAGATCTGGAGCCAGACCCGCAAGACGGTGGTTTTCGTCACCCACGACGTCGTCGAGGCGGTGCAGCTGTCCGACCGGGTCATCATCATGGAACACGGCGGGAGGATCTTCGACGACATGGAGATCGACCTTCCCCACCCTCGCCGGGCCGCCGACGCGAGCGTGGCCATGAAGCAGGTCGAGATCCTCGG
>DATEVB010000055.1:0-35196 GCA_035282865.1 Acidimicrobiia bacterium
CGTCGGCCGCGGCTTCCCGGGAACCGAGATACTCGACACCGACCTGATAGAACTGACGGCGACGCCCGGCCTGGGGACGCTCGTACCGGAACATCGGGCCGGAGTAGGCCAATTTCATGATTCCGTTCGCGCCGGCTTCGAGGAATGCGCGGACGACCGGTGCGGTCCCTTCCGGACGGAGCGTGAGCGACCTTCCTCCCCCGTCTGTGAAGGTGTACATCTGTTTTTGGACTACTTCGGTGCCCTCCCCGACCCCCCGGGCGAACACCTCGGTCGCTTCGAATAGTGGAGTGAGCACGAGGTCGTACCCGTAGCGGGCCGCCCAGTCCTCCCAGGTCAGCAGCAGCCTGCGCCAGGCGCGTGAGGCAGGTGGGAGAATGTCGTCGGTTCCTTTTGGTGCGCGGAAGGTCATTCAGATCAACTCTTGGAGGAAGGGGTTGGTGCGCAGTTCGCGGGCCAGGGTAGTCGTGGGCCCATGCCCCGGATAGACCACGACCCGGTCATCGAGGGGGAGCACCTTGGTGCGCATGCTTTTCATCAGCGTGGCGTGGTCACCTCCCGGCAAGTCGGTCCGGCCGATCGAGCCGGCGAAGAGGTGATCGCCCGAGAACAGGACGCCTTCCCCGCGGATCAGAAAGCAGCAGTGCCCGGGGGTGTGCCCGGGGGTGTGGACGACCTCCAGGGCGACGCCGCCCAGGCGCAGGACCTGCCCATCGCCGAGTTGCTCGAGCCGGGCGGGGGGCGCAAAATCGCCCGGAGGAATCATGCCGAAAAGCATCCGCAGCTGGCCGAGCGGGTCGAGGGTGAGGAAATCGTCGTCCGGATGGACGTACGCATCGATCCCGGCTGCTCCCACCACGACGCCTGCTCCCCCGGTGTGATCGATGTGCCCATGGGTCAGCAGTAACGCCACCGGCGAAACCCGGTGCTCGGCCAGCAGACCGAACACACCTTCGGGATCGGGCGGAGCATCGATGAGCACCCCGGGACCGCCCTCCTCGGGCGCCACCACCCAGCAGTTGGTCTCAGCCATCCACAACGACCTGCCGGCAATCAACACGGGCACTCCCCGATTCGGAACCGGGATCAGCGTAGTTCGGACGTTGCGATCTAGGGTTGCGCCCAGGCCGGGAGCGGCAACTCGGTCCAGTCCTCGTAGGACCAGTCATTGACCAGCAGCGGGAAAAAGGGCGGCCGCACGTAATTCAACCGCTCGTCGAACCCGTATTGAGCGAACGGGAAGGCGCCCGAGATGTCCCCGGTGTTGCGGGTGGCAATCGACCCCATGGTGATCAAGGTCGAACCGTTCGGGGTGAGACCATGCGCGATCCATCTGCTGAACTGACCGAGCAGAGCAGCGTTGATGTAGAACTTCTTGTCGGCGCCGGTGGCCTCTCCGTTGACGATGACCTCGTCGGAGGCGATCAACCCGAGGACGTCGAACGAGTTCGGATTGTCATACGTGGTGTCGGCATTGAGGACCACATTCTTCTTGTCGGTAACGGATCCCGCATAGATCGTCAGCGACCCTCTCAGGATCGCTTCGCTGAACCCGTCGCCCAGGATCCGGTCATTGTCGTATCCATCGGTGAAGGTCCGATCCCCGATAACAACATGCTGGTTGGCCCACACGGTTCCGTTGGTAGGGATGGGCTCCGTACGGCAGGTATTGAACTGCGACGATTGCCCGTTGGTCCACCACCAGATTTCGTTCTCATTGGTCGTGGACTTGCATACCCGCAGCTGCCCCTCGCCGGCGGCGGTCACGAAGGGGTGAATCCGCCATCCTTTGGCATCGGCGTCGTCCAGACACAATCCTCCGCCGGAGCAGGCCGCGGCTTGAAGGGTGTCGAGATCGTCCCAGAAGTCGTTGAAATCGAGCGGCTGGGCAAAGGCATCACGGATGTCGTTGTAGGTCCCGGTCGGGGTACTCTCCCACCCTTCGGCTCCGTCCAGCCAATCCGGCGAGCTGGTGATCTTGTCTTCTGCGAACACGTCAGCGTGTGCCTTGCCGTTGGCTCCGTAGCTGACGTGACCGCCCGAATAGACCTGGCCCCAGGTCTCGCGGTTCGCTCCGTAGTTGAGGTCGTTCTCGGTGACCCGGTAGAACTCCGAGAGCGCGGTCGCCTGTACGGTGGCGGAGATTGCACGTCGATGCACGAATTCGCCCCGCCGACCGACCACCAGTACCTCGAGCGGTTGACCGGCAGGCGGGTAGACCTCCATGAGCACGCCGATGTCGTCCCGAGTGGCAGCCAAAGCTCCGTCGAGAATGGGGTGCACGTACCAATCGGCATCGGGATTCCCGTCCCCGTCACGGTCGGGGTCCTGGTAGGTCCACTCTTCACAGTCGGGCCAGGGCCATGCGTTGCCCGGCTGGACGGCCGGCTGCCCGTACCCGGCGGAGGTGGGCGTTTCGCACACCCGGGCACGCTCGCCTTCGTCCACCCAGTGCATGAAGTAGAGGGGGTCGACGGTCAGCTTGGCTGCGTACCGCTCGAGCATGGCTTCGGCCCCGGCCACGACGATATCTTCGCGGGCCTGGAATTCCGACTGCTGGCGCTGCGTAACAGCCTCCCGCAGGAGAAGGGTGGTGAACATTGTCAGCAGGAGAATGGCCACCAGCACCGTTGCCAGCGCCAGGCCCGAATCGTCACGCAGGCGGCGCATTGCGCAACCTCACTTCTTCGTGAACCTCATAGTTGCCCGGGTTCTCGTTGACGCTGGGATCAACCCTCAGGTCGATGATCACCAGCGGGAACCTGCATCGGCTTATCGAGTCGCACGAAGCCACTGTGGTTCGTGCCGCCGGGCTGCCCATCCACGCCACGCCGTGGAAGAGCGGGCCGGTGGTCAGGTAGGGATCTGCCAGCACCGAGGTGAGCACTATTTCCTGGCGCTCCACTGTGTTGTCGACGTAGGTGAAGGTCGGGGGCACCGAGGATACGTCGGCTTCGACCACGGTCCTCTGCAGGTCGCATATACCCCCGTCGGAGCCGTTGGTGCAGTTGACCAATTCGTAGATGTGCTTCTCGGGAACGCCGTCGAGGGGAAGCCGGTCGCTGTGGAACACCAGCTTGTTCCACGCCATCTCCAGCACCGGCTGTGCGGTAGCGGCCTCCGACGGCGGCACCGCCTGACGAACTTCGACCACCATCTCCCGGATGACCGGTCTCACCTCGCGCTCTGCGTCGCTCAATGCCAGCTGAACCCCGACGTTGTCGAAGAAACCGAGTAACAGCGAGGCGAAGGCGCCGAGGGCGATGGCCATGACCATCACCGTCACCGTCATCTCACTGAGGGTGAGACCCCGCTGGTCGCGGTGGAGGCGATTGAGGATCCGTCTCATGGTCGCGGGCAGTCTGAGCTGCTGGACCACACAACGTTGCCGCCCACACTCACGTTGATGGTCGCATTTACAGTCTGCGGGTTGCCCCTGCGCATCTTGACGCACACCTTCTGAACGTCCCAAGCACCGGCCTCGACGGTCACGGATGCCTCCCCGGAGGAGCCGATCGGGTAGACATCGGCCCAGTCGTCGGGGGCACCGCCATCGGGACGGTACCGGAAGTACTGCACATAACTGGGCCTGTCCTCATGAAAGGTGATCTCCCCGGTGTTGGCGGGTGAGGTGAGTGTGATGATCCGGGTGTTGATCCCCATGATGTTGCTGATGAAGTCACCGCCCGGATCGTGCCCGCTCGGCGAGGTGACATCTATCGTGACATCGAATCCGTCGTAGGCCCATGAGTAATCGACGTACCCGTCCGCATCAGTGATCAGCGTAAAGGGGGCCTCGAGTTCGGGAGTGATGGTGACGGTGGCCCCGGGGATCGGAGCTCCGGTGTCGTCGACGACCCGAACCACGAGGAACGCATTGGTCGATTGTTGGAGGTAGAAGGCCTCTTCGTGGACCAGGTCGGACGGGTAATCCTGGGGGACAACCACATCCGATCTGGTTTCCAGGCTGTATCCGAGGCCGGTGGCGGTGATGTTGTACGAACCGGGGATCACCGGGGCGCCGTTGATATTGGTGATGTGGAAGCCGGTGCCCGTCCACTCCGGGTCGGCTTCGGTGAAGGCATACAACGTGCCCTCGTACTCGATCGTCACATCAACGTCGGTGACGATCGGGAGCAGCGTCGCGTCATCGAACAGCTCCACAACGATCTCGGCCGGCCGGAAGATCCGGAGAGGCACGGTGGCGGTCTCGGTCGGGCCCATGTGTACCCGGTCTGTCTCGATGTCGATGTCGGTCGGATGAATTCGCCATCCGTTGGCCTCAAAGGACGTGACGGTCGCTCCGAGCCGTGCGTAGTAGTAGAAATCGGTCACTCCGGACTCGTTGGCGGGCACTCCGACGAAGGCCTGGGACTGGGCCGGAGCCCCCGGGAAGGGGTAGAAGGCGGTGTCCTTGACAAGCACCACCTGGGGATAATCGACCGGGCTGGGCGGCTTGGTGGCCGGCTCGACCTTGACCAGCTCGACGATCACGTTGGACTGGCCATCGTGAGCGGCGATGTTGGGAGGCGCCACGATCGTCTGCATCATGACCGGGCGGACTGCGCCGGCGTGGTGGCTAACGGTGACGGTCACTTCCTTGAAGTCGATACCCATGTCGGGCAATCCTTCGACTCCGTCTCCGCCCTGGGGGATGACGTTTTCCCCTGCGTTGATGCTGCCGAAGTACTTGACGTCGGTCGTGATGATGAAGTCCACATTCTGCACGGTCACCGTTTCGCTGGCTTGCAGGATGCCCTCGGGCAGGCTGAGCGGGAATCCGATGTCCTGGTAGTCGAGCGAGCGAAGCTCCTCGACCCTCCCCTGAGCCAGGTTGGCAGCGATAGTTGCCAGCTTGGCCTGGTTGAGCACGTCGAAACCGGCCAGCACCGGAGTGACGGTGAGGACGATGGCTATGGTCAGCACCGTGAGAGCGACGAGGGATTCCGCCAGCGTGAAGCCGCCCTCATCACCGAAGCGATCGGAAACCTTCTTCATGGAGGATACATCGGCGTTTCGGGACCCAAACCGCATGCCTATCTGAAGACTTCCCGATTGACTAGTCATCCTCGGTCGAACGCGGATACTTGCCATGCCGATCCATCGGCCCAACAACCTCGATTCTTGACGGATTCCCTCGGTTGAACCTAGGTGGCGCGAGGCAACAACCGGTAGGCGTCGAACACCGAATCCACGCCCCGCAGGGAGGCGAGGAGCGTGTTGACCTGGCCGGGATCGCCCAGTTCGATTTCGTACCGCAACCTGGCGACCAGATCGCGCCCCACCGACGAGGAGGAGGCCAGGATGTTGCCGCCGATGTCGGAGATGAGCGACGTCACGTCGCGGAGCAGTTTGGGTCGGTCCAGCGCTTCCACCTGAACCCACACCGAGAACCGGCCGACCCGTTCCGGAGCCCAGCCAACTTCGATCATCCGTTCGGTTCGGTCGCCCATCGCCTCGACGTTGGTGCAATCCGACCGGTGCACCGACACCCCCCTCCCCACCGTCACAAAGCCGACGATGTCGTCCCCCGGCACCGGCGCGCAACAGCGGGCGATGCGCACCCACACGTCGTCCAGGCCCTCGACAATCACCCCGGTACCGGTTGGGACTGCCCGCTCCGTTGGGAGTTCCGGTAGGACGTCTTCCTCCGGCTCGGTGTCCTCCGGTTGGGCGAGCCGGGCTACCCGCCCGGCGACGGTGACCGCTCCGATGGTCCCCTCGCCGACGGCTACGAACAGCGCTTCCAGGTCCTGCAATCCGAGTTGGTCGCCAACCTGGGCCAGGAAGGCGTCCCGCCCGGCTGCCGTGAGACCCAGACGCTCTTTGCGGAGGGCGGCCATCACCTGGTCTCGCCCGTCGCCCATCGCCGCTTCGCGCCGTTCCTTGGTGAACCACTGGCGGATCTTGGCCTTGGCCCGGGTCGTCCGGACGAAACTCAACCAGTCCTGGCTCGGTCCGGCAGCCGGGGCTTTCGAGGTCACGATCTCGACGATGTCGCCCGATTCGAGCCGGGTACCCAGGGTCACCAGGCGGCCGTTCACTTTGGCGCCAACACACCGGTGGCCGACTTCGGTGTGGACGGTGTACGCGAAGTCGACCGGGGTGGCGCCGCGCGGCAACGTCTTCACATCGCCGCCGGGGGTGAGCACGAACACCTCGTCCTGGTAGAGGTCGAGTTTCAGGCTGGCGAGGAACTCATTCGGGTCGGCGTACTCGTCCTGTAGGAAGCGAAGATCGGCCATCCACGGCGGGTCTTCGTCAGAAATACCCTCCTTGTAGCGCCAATGGGCGGCGATACCGAACTCGGCTCTTTGATGCATCTCTTCGGTGCGCATCTGCACCTCGAGGGGCTTACCGTCCGGCCCGATCACGGTGGTGTGCAGGCTCTGGTAGAGGTTGAATTTGGGCATGGCGATGTAGTCCTTGAACCGGCCGTGCACCGGTGGCCACACGGAGTGGATGAGCCCCAGGGCCGCGTAGCAATCGCGGACATCGTCGACGATGACTCGAATACCGATGAGATCGTGGATCTTCTCGAACGGCAGCCCCGTGGTCACCATCTTGCGGTAGATCGAGTAGCGATGCTTCGGTCGGCCGGTCACGTCGGCCCGGATCGCCGCCCCGAGCAACAACCCTTCGACTTCCTCGATGGCGGTTCGTATCTGTGCGTCACGCTCGGGTGCCCGTTGCTGTAAGAGCGTGTCGATCTCGGCGTTCCGCTTCGGATAGAGGATGGCGAAACAGCGATCCTCCATTTCGTGCTTGATCTCCTGTACCCCGAGCCGGTGAGCGAGCGGCGCATACACCTCGAGGGTCTCACGGCCGATCCGTTCCTGTTTCTCCGCAGGCAAGGGAGCAATCGTTCGGAGGTTGTGCAACCGGTCGGCCAGCTTGATCAGCAGCACGCGGACGTCCTGGGCCATGGCGACGACCATCTTGCGGATCGTGGCTGCCTGCGCCTCTTCGCGAGTGCCAAAGCGGATCCGGTCCAGTTTGGTTACCCCGTCGATCATCTGGGCGACCGCCGGCCCGAACTCAGCTTCGACCTCCTCGAGGGTCACATCGGTGTCCTCAACCGTGTCGTGGAGGAGCGCCGCCCCCAACGTGTCGGCGTCGAGCCCGTAGTCGGCCAGGATTTGGGTAACGGCCAACGGATGCATGATATAGGGCTCCCCGGTCTTGCGAAACTGACCGAGATGCTGGCGCTGGGCCAAGGCGTAGGCCTTGTGGATGGTCCGATCCGGCGCCTCGGCATAGTGCGAGCGGAAGGCTGCCAGGATGGGCGCCAGTTCGGCGGCCACCGCGTCGTCGGGTCGGACAGCCGGCTCAGCCGCCGTCATAGTTCACCAGCGAATGCAACTCGACATCCGGCAGCGCCGACCGCCCATGGAGGAATCCCAGTTCGATGAAAACCGCAACGCCCACCACCTCCGCGCCGATGTGGCGCAGCAGTCGCACCGCGGCCGCCGCCGTTCCGCCGGTGGCGAGTACGTCGTCGACGACCAGCACCCGGTCGCCCGGTGCCACGGCATCTTGATGTATCTCGAGGGCGTCCTTGCCGTATTCGAGCTCGTACTCCTCCCGGACCACTTTCCACGGGAGTTTGCCGGGTTTGCGAATAGGAATGAACCCGGTGCGGAGCGCCTCGGCAACCGGGGTTGCCAGGATGAAGCCCCGCGCTTCAATCCCGGCTACCTTGTCGACGGCCCCGGCATATGGTTTGGCGAGAGCATCGATCAACCCGGTGAACGCCCGGCGATCGGCCAGCACCGGAGTGATGTCCTTGAACACGATTCCCGGCTCGGGGAAATCGGCAACGTCTCGCACCAGCTTTGCGTAATCGGGAATATCCACCGCCGGATTGTACATCGCCGGGCTCCAAGCCCCGGGATGGGTCCCGGCTCAGCGCCTGCGCTTCTTGGGCGGGCGGGGTGTGGCCCCGGTGGCCGGGCGAGGACGGGCATTTTCGAGCGTCGGCGTCACCCGGCCACTCGGCAGGGCGGCCTCGCCTGAAACCCGGTCGAGCCGACGACGAATGCGCGTCCACTCCTCTTCCCCTTCCTTCCAGACCGCCAGGAGCGGGGAGGCGACCGCAATCGACGAGTACGTCCCGGCCGCGATGCCAACGAACAGCGCCAGGGCGAAATCGAGCAAGGTCCGGGCACCGAGGAGGAATGAGCCAACCAACAGCAAACTTCCCACGGGAAGCAGGCTGGTGAGCGAGGTGTTGACCGAGCGCATCAACACCTGGTTCATCGACTTGTTGACGAGGTCTGTGAAGGTCCCCCGGTCGGAGGCCTCCATGTTTTCCTTCACCTTGTCGAACACAACCACGGTGTCGTACAGGCTGTAGCCGAGGATCGTGAGTATGGCGATCACCGTCGCCGGGGTGACCTCGAATCCGGTGATCGAATAGACACCGAAGGTGATGATGAGGTCATGGAAGAGAGCGGTAATGCCGCTGAGCGCCATCTTCCATTCGAGCCGCCAGGTCATGAAGAGGACGACCGCCCCCAGGAATACGACCAGCGCCAGCAAGGCCCGCTCGGCGATCTGGGCTCCGAACGTCGGGCCTACCTCATCGACACTGGTCTCCGTCACGGACGTCCCTGCCACCTGCGCCACGGCCCGCACTAACTCATCGGCCCGGTCGGCATCGAGCGCTTCCGTCTGCACGCGCAACTCATCCCCGTCTGCCAGCAGCTGAATCCGAGCATTCGAGAGGCCGAGCGGCGCCAGGGCAGCTCGCACGTCACCCACTCCTGCTCCCGCCGGGTTCTGGGTTTCCACGGCAACCCCGCCGCGAAAGTCAAGGCTGAGGTTGACATGGCGGATCGCCAGACTGAGCAGCGAGGCGACCAGCAACACGGAGGAGATCACGAGGAATCTACGGCGAGCGCCGACGAAGTCGTACGACGTTTCACCGCGGTAGAGACGACCGAACAAGCTCACAGCGCCGCCTCGCCGACCGGCCGCCCGCCGGCCCCTTCAATGCTGAACCATCCCCCGGTTCCCATCCTCGTGCGCGCCATGATCCAGACCGCGTTTCGGGTGAAGTAATACGCAACGACGATGTCCAAGAACGTCGCGATCCCCAGGATCAGGGCAAAGCCCTTTACAGGTCCAACCGCCAGCAGCCACAGAAGAACGGCAGCCAGCATCGATACCGTATCCGCCGTCAGAATGGTTCGAAAGGCCCGGCTGAATCCCTCTTCAACTGCGGCATGGAGCGTCCGCTTGTTCCGGATCTCCTCTTTGACCCGCTCATAGAACACGATGTATGAGTCTGCGGTGATGCCGATCGAGACGATGATGCCGGTCACGCCGGCTAGGGTGAGCGCAGTGCCCATGTAGCGGCCGAGCAGTCCGATTACCACCAGCAGCAGCGAACCGAAAACGCTCAAGCCCACCACGGTCACCAGGCCGAGCGACCGGTAGTACAACACGACGAACAACGCCACCAGGATCAGGCCCCCGGCGCCTGCCACCAAGCCTGCGTTGAGCGAGTCGGCGCCGAGGGTGGCAGAGACATTCTGAACCTGGTCACGTTCGAAAGCCACCGGCAGCGATCCGTATCGGAGGACCACCGCCAGGTCCTGGGCCTCCTGCTGTTGGTTGTCGCCGGTTCCCATGGTGATGACCGCAGACCCGCCACTGATGCCAACGTTCGGATCGACATCTTCACCCACCTGGGGAGCCGAAACCACCTCGCCGTCGAGGACGATGGCGATCTGCCGGCGAGGATCGCCTATCGGGTAGGCCGCGGCCGTCTTGGTCAGCGCTTGGAATTTGTCGTCACCTTCGGTGGAGAGATCAAGTTGCACCTGCCATTGGCCGATGGCGGTGGCGCCCCCGCCGAACCCGGCCAAGGCGTTGTCGAGATCGGCCCCGCTGAGCTGAGACGGTCCAACGTGGTACACCCAGATCACCGACCCGTCTTCGGCGTACTCGGCCAGCCACGCCTCATGGGTGGGGTCATCCTCGATCGTCAACCCGGTGGCCGGGTCGACTCCCGACGGAAAGGTGGTAGTGGTGGTCGGCTCGGACGTCGTTGTGGTCTCATCTGCTCCGGCGGTAGTCGTCGTGTCACCTGCCCCGGTTGTGGTGGTGGCCGATTCGATGTCGGGGATCAGGAGCGGGCTTACCAGCAGGCTGGCTTCGAGGACCGGCCGGAATGACAGTTGTCCCGTCTGGCCGATGGCGGCCAGGGCGCGTTGGCGGTCGGTTACGCCGGGGAGCTGCACCAGCACACTGGTCTCGCCGGAGATCTGGATCTCAGGTTCCTGTACGCTCCCGAAACTCTCGATCCGCCGTCGCATCACCTCAACGGCCTTGGCGAGTACTTCGGGATCGGTGCCGTCGGGTGCCCGCAGCGCCACCGACGTCCCGCCCTTGAGATCGAGACCGAGGATCGGGGTTACTCCAAAGGCGAGGGCCGCGGCGACGCCTCCCCAGGCGATCGCCAGCACCACGACCAACGTGATCAGATGCCGTCGCACCGCTCAATCCTGCTCGCTGGTCTTGGACCCGATTGCCCGCCGGGAAACGCGCATCTTGCCGTCTTCGAGCCGCAGGACAACGGAGTCTTCATCCATGGACTCGACGATGCCGTAGACCCCGCCAAACGTCTGCACTCTGTCGCCCATCTGGAGCGATGCAGCCATCTCCGCCTGTTTCTTGGCCCGGGTCCGTTGAGGCCGTATCAACAAGAAGTAGAACATGGCCACCAACAGGGCCAGAAATATCAGTGATGAATACCCGCTGGCGGCGGTGGGTTCAGCTTGCAAAAGAATCACGGAAAACACCCTCTTCGAAATGCCGGCCCGCGACTGGCGGGCGTCGCGACATGGTAGCCATTACTCCGCGCTGGGTGAAAGTCTGCGCGCCACCGTCGACGCGTGGAACTCGGCAAACCTACCGTCGGCGATGGCTGATCGCACGTCCTGCATCAGCCGCATCGTGTACGCCAGGTTGTGCACCGTGATGAGCCGGTGGGCGCCGAGTTCCCGGGTGGTGAGCAGATGCCGAAGATAGGCCCGCGTGTACGTGGAGCAGGTGAGGCAGGGGCAGGCGGGTTGCAGCGGTAGTGAGGAAAGCCGGTGCTCGGATCGCTTCAGGTTGTAATCCCCATCGGCGGTCAACACACGCCCGTGCCGGGCCAACCGGGTCGGCCAAACGCAATCGAAGAGATCGACGCCTCGGGCGATTGCATCGAGGACGCCTTCCGGATCGCCCAATCCCATCGTGTAACGGGGCTTGCCGGGAGGCAGTTCCGCCACAACCACCTCGAGCACCCGGTTTCGGTCGTCCGCCGATTCCCCCACGGAAAGTCCGCCGATACCGAACCCGGGGAAGCCCAGAGCGGCGGTGGCCGCTGCGCTGCGGGCTCGTAACTCGTCATCGACCCCGCCTTGCACGATGCCGAACAATGCCTGATCCGGCCTGTGGTGCATCTCGAGTGCCCGCTCGGCCCAGCGCAGGGTTCGGTCCATCGCCGCCTCAACTTCGGGGCGGGGGGCCGGAAGACCGATGCAAACGTCCAGAATCATGGCGATGTCGGCACCGAGCTGCTCCTGGATTCGAACGGCGTCCTCCGGGGTCAGCTTGACGCGGGAGCCGTCGTAGGTCGAACGGAACGTCGCTCCCTCCTCATCGACTCGCGGGTCGAGAGAGAACACCTGATAGCCGCCCGAGTCGGTGAGGATGGGCCCGGTCCACCCCATGAACCTGTGGAGCCCTCCGAGTGCGGCGAGCGCTTCGGCGCCCGGTCGTAGCATCAAATGGTAGGTATTGGTCAGCACCATCTGCACACCGACTTCGAGGAGGTCCCGCGAATCGACGGCCCGAACCGCCGCCCGGGTCCCAACCGGCATGAAATTGGGAGTGGCAACCTCTCCATGCGGAGTGGTCAGCACCCCGAACCGGGCAGCCCCGTCGGTCGCTTCAATTCGGTGCACAACGGGTCCGGTCACGACTTCCGCTCCGCCAGCATGGCGTCGCCAAAGGACAGGAATCTGTACCCGCGCGCGAGGGCGTGCGCGTAAGCCGACCGCCATTCCGGCCCCATGAAGGCGGCAACCATCACCACCAGCGTCGAGGCGGGAACATGGAAGTTGGTGACCACGACGTCCACGACCCTGAAACGGTAGCCGGGGGTGATGAACAGGTCGGAGGAACCGTCGCCGGCTGCTACTCCCCTCCCATCGAAGGCCGTCTCCAGCGTGCGCACCACGGTCGTCCCCACCGCAACCACCCTCCCTCCGGCTCGGCCGGTACGAGCGATCGCCTCGGCGGTCCCGACTGGTACCCAAAACCGTTCCGAATGCATGACATAGTCGGTGATCTGGTCCACCCCGATGGGTCGAAATGTGTCGAGCCCGACTTCGAGCTCGACGGCAACAATGCCGATCTCCCGTTCCTCCAGGGAGCGAACGACCGGATCCGTGAAATGGAGACCCGCCGTCGGTGCAGCCGCCGAGCCGACCCGGTCGGCGAAGATGGTTTGGTACCGCTCCGGGTCATCGAGCGGTTTGCGAATGTAGGGCGGCAGCGGCGTTTGGCCGGACCGGGCAATGGCTTGTTCCACCGTGGCTCCGTCCGTCGTGGCCAGGTCGAGTTCGAACACCCCGTCGGACCGCGCAACGGTGACCGTTGCCACCAGGTTGTCGAGATCCAGCACGACACCGGGTCTGATCCGGCGGGCAGGTTTGATGAGGGCTTCCCAGCGGGGACCGGCGGTGGACCGAAGCAGGAGCACCTCTACTGCACCTCCACTCTCCCGTTTCGTCCCGCGCAACCGCGCAGCTCTGACCCGCGTCTTGTTGACGACAACGAGATCACCCGGGGCGAGGAGGTCGGGAAGGTCCCGGAAGATGTGATCGGTCATGTCACGCGTGTCGAGAAGCCGGGCCGCGTCACGCGGCTCGACGGGTTGTTGGGCGATCACCTCATCGGGTAGCAGATAGGAGAAGTCGACGGTCCGCACAGGCGCGGTCAGTCGAGCAGCGTCTGCTGGGCGGCAGCCGGGGGCTCGAGACCCAGGTGAGCGTAGGCGGCCGGAGTGGCGACCCGTCCCCGCGGGGTGCGTTTCAGGAAACCGATCTGGAGCAGGAAAGGCTCGTAGGCGTCCTCCACCGTCTCGGGTTCCTCCCCCACCACTATCGCCAACGTCGACAGCCCGACCGGCCCGCCCCCGAACTTCACCACTATCGCCTCCAGGATCTCCCGATCGACCTTGTCGAGGCCTCTCCCGTCGACCTCGAAGACCTCCAGGGCGGCGTTGGCGGTGGCTGCGTCGGCGACACCGTCGGCCCGGGCAACGGCGTAATCGCGAACCCGGGCGAGCAGGCGATTGGCGATGCGGGGCGTGCCACGGCCGCGCAGGGCAATGAGGTCGGCGCCGTCCTCGGTGATCGGAACGTCGAGGATGATCGCCGACCGATGGACGATCCGGCCGAGTTCTTCCTGGGTGTAGTAGTCCAGCTTGTCGACGATGCCGAACCGGTCCCTCAGCGGGGCGGCGACCTTCCCCTTGCGGGTGGTAGCGCCGATCATCGTGAAATGCGGCAGATCCAGACGGATCGACTGGGCAGACGGGCCCTTGCCGAGCACGATGTCCAGCTGGAAGTCCTCCATCGCCGGATAGAGCACCTCTTCCACGGCACGCGACAACCGGTGGATCTCGTCGATGAAGAACACGTCCCCTTTGTCGAGATTAGTGAGGATCGAAGCCACATCACCCGGCCGTTCGAGGGCCGGTCCCGAGGTGACCCGCAATCTCGATCCCATTTCATTGGCGAGGATGCCGGCCATGGTCGTCTTGCCCAACCCGGGAGGCCCGGACAGCAATACGTGGTCGAGCGGGCGGTTGAGGCTGCGAGCAGCTTCAATCGAGATGGCCAGGCGCTCTTTGAGTTTCGCCTGGCCGATGAACTCGTCGATGGATTGGGGGCGCAGGGTCCATTCGACAACGTCGTCGTCGGGCAGAGCCGCCGGTGTGAGGAGGTCTTCTCTCATCGCCTTCCCAGACTGCGGAGCGCCTGTCGGAGCTGCTCGGCAACAGGCGCGTCGGTCTCGATATCGGCCATGACCTCGCGGATCTCGGCCCCCTGGTAGCCCAACCCTTCGAGGGCATCTCGAACCTGTGCAACGGTACTCGTTCCCACCACCGAGTCGGCATCGGTGGTGGTGAGTTTTGGTTTCAGTTCCAGGACCATCTTCTGCGCACCTCGCTTGCCGATCCCCGGCACCGTCGTGAGTGCGTCGACGTCCTCGGCGGCAATCGCCCTACGCAGCTCTTCCGGTTGCAGCGCGCCCAGTGCGGCCATCGCCACCTTGGGTCCGATCCCGGACGCGCCGAGGAGGACCCGAAAGAGATCGCGCTCGGCCTCGCGGCCGAACCCGTGCAAGAGCATGGCATCTTCCCGCACCACCAGGTGGGTGTGCAGCACAACTTCTTCGCCGATGCCGGGCAGGTCTGCAATGGTGCGGGGGGTGACAACCACCTCGTAGCCGACTCCGCTCACGTCCAGGAGGACTCCCGTTGCTCGTAGGGAGACGAGCGTCCCGCGCAGCCGACCGATCATCGGGCCGCCTCGAGCCGTTCGAGAAGGGCGGCGCCCTGCAGATGGCACAGGGCCACGGCCAAGGCGTCGGAGGCATCGGCCGGACGGGGCAGTCCGGCCAGCCCGAGCCGCTGGGCAACCATTCTCTGGACCTGTTCCTTGGGGGCGTTGCCGTAGCCGGCCACCGCCCGTTTGACGCTGGAGGGGGTGTATTCATGAACTTGGAGGCCCGCCTGAGCTGCGACCAGCATGGCGACCCCGGCAGCTCGCCCGACGTTGGCCACCGTATGCAGGTTGCGATTCGAGAACACCTGCTCGATGGCCATGACCGTCGGACGGTGTTCGGCAACGAATTCAGCCAGGTCGCGATGCAGTTCGAGCAGCCTTTGGGCGACTCGAGCCTTGGGGCTGGTGCGGATCACACCGGCGATCACCGCGCGCGGCCCGGCGGTGACTAGCCCGTAGCCGGTGGTGGTGAGCCCCGGGTCGATTCCGAGTACGAACATATGTACGGGAGTGTAGGCACCGAGTGAGACGTGGCGGTGGCTTTTGGGGACGGGCCCTTGCCGTTGGTCGCCGTTGGCGGGCAACCGGACACACGCCCAAACGATGAGAGTGAGATGGATCCCGCGATACGCGATACTGAGCGACGTGATGGAACGCAATGTGCTGGGCGCCGCACTTGAACCGTGTGGGGCCGACCCCTTGACCGGCTTCTACCGCGACGGTTCGTGCCATACCGGACCGGATGACCTGGGCATTCACACAGTGTGCGCAGTCGTTACCCGGGAATTCCTCGAGCACCAACGCCGCATCGGCAACGACCTCAGCACCCCGATGCCCGACTACCGGTTTCCCGGACTGGTCCCCGGCGATCGTTGGTGCGTGACGGCAGTGAACTGGCTGCGAGCCCACCACGACGGTATGGCCGCACCGGTGGTACTGGCCTCCACCCACGAGCGTGCTCTCGAGGTGATCCCATTGCCAGTTCTCGAGGAGCACGCCGTCGACGTGCCCGCCGACCCGGGCGCTCTCGAGCGTTAGCTGGTTGGCTGCCTGCGGTCTCGCTAGCTGCGGGCGGCCAGTTCGGCCATCACCTCATCGGCGATGTCGAAGTTCGAATAGACGCTCTGGACGTCGTCGAGGTCCTCCAGGGCGTCGATCAACCTCAGCACCTTCGGCGCCGTTTTCTCGTCGACCGGGACGCTGGTGGTTGGCAGGTGCGTGACCTCGGCGTCTTCCAACGCCAGCCCCGCGGCGGAGAATGCGCGCTTGACGGCGTTGAAGTCGGATGCTGCGCAGATCACCTCAAAGAGCCCATCAGATTCCCGCGCGTCCTCGGCCCCGGCTTCGAGAGCGGCCAGCATCACCTCATCTTCGCCGCCTGCCACCAGCAGGTATCCCTTCTGCTCGAAGAGGTAGGAAACCGAACCGGGTTCCCCGAGATTGCCTCCGTTGCGGCTGAATGCCGCCCGCACGTCGGATGACGCCCGGTTCCGGTTGTCGGTCAGGATCTGCACGTAGAGTGCTACTCCGCCGGGGCCGTACCCCTCGTAGTAGAACTCCTCGTAGTGGGCTCCTTCAACCTCGCCGATTCCTCGTTTGATGGCTCGCTCGATGTTGTCGTTGGGCACCGAAGCGGCACGGGCCTTGTCGATCGCGTTGGAAAGCGTGGCATTGGCAGCCGGGTCACCTCCGCCTTCCCGGGCCGCCACTTCGACCACCTTGACGAGCTTGGCGAAGAGCTTGCCCCGCTTGGCGTCCTTGGCGCCCTTCTTGTGTTTGATGGTCGACCATTTCGAATGTCCGGACATCAGGGTTCCCCGTCGAGATGGTGGCGGCTTTCGGCAGCCTGCAGCACCATTGTATGGATGTGAACGTCGGTGGTCAGCTCGGGGTGAAAGGACGTCGCCAGGATGTTGCCCTGCCGAACCATCACCGGGTGCCCGTCGACCGCCGCCATCACTTCGACGGCGCCACCCACTTTGCTGACCCACGGGGCACGGATGAACACACCCCGGAAGGTCTCTTGGAGTCCGGCGATCTCGAGGTTCGCCTCGAACGACTCATTCTGACGGCCGAAGGCGTTGCGTTCGACGATGACGTCCAGAACTCCCAGCTGGGCTTGGACCCCTTCGGTGACCCCGGCGGCGAGGAAGATCATCCCGGCACAGGTCCCCAAGGTCGGCAACCCCTCAGATATGGCCGTTCGCAGCGGTTCGATTAGCCCGTAGATCGTTGCGAGTTTCCCAATGGTGGTTGATTCGCCACCCGGGATGATCAGGGCGTCGATGGTCTCGAAGTCCTCGGGACGGCGCACGGACATCCACGCGCCACCGGCCATCTCTACGGCCCCGGCGTGTTCGCGCACATCGCCCTGCAGGGCGAGCACCCCGACCTTGGGCACGCCTACCAGCCCCTGGTCTGCAGCAACTCGGCGTCGCTCAGGGTACCCATCTCTATGCCGACCATCGCCTCACCAAGACCGCGCGAGACCTTGGCGATCGTCTCGGGGGTGTCGTAGAACGTCACCGCTTCCACGATGGCTCGCGCCCGCGGCGCCGGGTCCTCGGACTTGAAGATCCCGGATCCCACGAAGACCCCATCGCACCCCAGCTGCATCATCAACGCCGCGTCGGCCGGAGTTGCGAGACCCCCGGCGGCGAAATTGACGACCGGCAAACGCCCGGAGGCGGCTACTTCCTGGACCAGATCGAATGGCGCGCCCATGGACTTGGCGGCGGCCATCAGCTCGGCGCTGTCCATGGTGGAGAGGGCCCGGATCTCCCGGTTCATCGTCCGCATGTGACGAACCGCCTCGACAACATTGCCGGTGCCGGCTTCACCCTTGGTGCGGATCATGGCGGCGCCTTCTCCGATCCGGCGCAATGCTTCGCCGAGGTTGCGCGCTCCGCAAACGAAAGGTGTTGTGAACCCCCACTTGTCGATGTGGTTTTCTTCGTCGGCGGGAGTGAGCACCTCGCTCTCGTCGATGTAGTCGACACCGAGGGACTGCAAGACCTGTGCTTCGACGAAGTGCCCGATGCGCACCTTGCCCATGACCGGGATGCTGACCGAGTCGATTATCTGCCGGATCTTCTCCGGATCGGCCATCCGAGCGACTCCGCCTTCTCTGCGAATATCGGCGGGGACCCGCTCGAGGGCCATCACGGCCACCGCGCCTGCTTCTTCAGCGATCTTGGCCTGCTCGGCGTTGACGACGTCCATGATGACACCGCCCTTGAGCATCTCGGCCAACCCGCGTTTCACTCGATCAGTTCCTGCTTCCACCGTGTTCTCCTTGCTCGTTGTCAATTCTACCTCCACTCGTACGTTCGGTCCTCGGGAACCAGATGAACCCACGTGGTGCCTGCCGCCAGGTTGATCTCGTTTCCGGACGAGTCGAAGAAACGAAAGAAATCGGCGCTCCGGCCCCGTTCCCAGCGACCCTCCAGGGCGACCCCGTCCCTGAAGACGACCGCCGGTCCGGATCCGAGCACGTCGAAGTCGGGAACCGGCGCCGCGCTCGAATCAGTGCGACCGGTCTGGAGCTGTTTCACCACCAGAACGATTACGTTGGCGGCAACGATCTGATCGCCGGAGGCGGCCAGGTGCGGTTGCGAGCGGTGGAACCGGAGGTAACCACCGTCGACCGCCGAATAGCCGTAGACCACCTCATGCAGGTTCGAAGACTTGATTTCGACGGTGCGGGCAACTTCGCCCGCTGAGCTGTCTCCAAAGGGCAGCCACGACCCTGCCGTCCCGTTTGCGTCCTCGACGGTGGCGAGGGCGGCTTCCGGGTCGAGCATCAGGTCATACGGCGCGTGACGATCGGCGGCCCGCCGGTATGCAAGGGTACCGAGCACCGGATCCCCCAGATCGACGGCCACCTCCCGCAGAGAGCCGACAACCGCGTCATTGCCACCTGAGTAGGCCAGGAACGCTCCGAAGGGAGCCAGCAACTTGGGGTCCACTTCGCGCACGCTTCGTACGGGTCCGATTTCGGGAGGCAACCGCGACTGGTACAGCCCCAACAACCGCGAGATCCCACCCTCCACGGGTATGTCGAAGACGACATCGGCCATCTCCAGCCCCTCCTGCGGTCGGGCATCGGGGGTGTTGTCGATCTTGACGGCCAGGATCGGGGCGGTGGGCGTGCCCTCCTCGACGGAAAGCCCGGTGAGCGGCCATATTTCCGCCACGTCCACCGTGGTGGTTGTCGTTGTGATCGAGGTCGAAGTCGTCGAGGAAGTGGTAGTGGTCGGCAATGAGGTGGTCGTTGTGTCCGGGAGTTGATCACCCGAACCGGCCACGATGACGACCACAACCAAGAGCACCAGCACTGCCGCGGCCCCACCACCGAGCCACCACCGTTGACGCCAGGTCAACGACGCAAATGTGTCACGTAAGGTCTGCATGGGAACGACAGCCGAGGTTAACGCGCGACTCGCTCGTACAGGGCGAGGTACCTGGGAAGCACCTTCTGCCAGTCGTATCTTTCCGCCACCTCGCTCGCCGCCCGGCCCCGCACCTCGGTTCCGCTTCTATCACGCAGGGCGCCTATCAATTGGCCGGCCAGCCTATCCGGATCGGCCACCGGCACATACCGGGCAACCTCGCCGGCCACATGCCGGAAAGCCGAGAGATCACTGACCACCGGCGCACATCCGGCCGCCATCGCCTCCACCAGACTGATCCCGAAACTCTCTCCGCCCAGGTTCGGCGCGCAATACACCGCCGCCCCGGCCAACTGCCGGCGCTTCTCGTAGCCGCCCGTCGGGCCCAGGTAACGGATACTCGGATGGGAACCACCCCGATCTGCACCAAGCACGACGAGTTCCGCTTCCACCACCTGTGAGCGAACGATCGGCCAGGCAGCCAGCAGCACATCCAGGCCCTTGCGCGGTTCATCACGGCCCAGGAACACGACCCGGGTCGGCTGGCGGGCCACGTCCATCGAAAATGACGCAGCATCGATTCCGTTGGGAATCGATGCCACCTCACCCACTAGACCGGTGATCGCGGAGGCGGCGGCCTGGCTCACGGCCGTGACGGCCCCCAGCCTGGAGAGGATACGCCTGAGAGCCGGACCCGCCAGCCGGTAGAGGTTCCGCACCAAGGCAGAAGGATCGGCGTGAAAGGTTCCCACCGCCGGCGGGCCATCCCCCAGGAAGGCGGCCGGCGAGGTAGGGGCCAACAGCGGCTCATGAACGTGAACGACGTCGGCGTCCCGAACTGCCCGGCGGGTCTCCCCGATCGTCCCTGGACGCAATGCGACCGGCGCAACCGACCCGTTCGCCCGCACCCTGACCGGACGACCCAACAGCCTCGCTTCGGGCGGCCCCGCCGTTCCCGGAGCCACCAGCCACGCCTCGTGGCCGGCCGCTCGGATGCCGTCTACCAGGGAGGCGGCTTGCTGCTGAACGCCTCCAGGTTCTTCGATGGAATACGGGCAGACGACGGCGATTCTCATGACACGGCGCGGTCCGACGGCCAGTTCGGCTGAACGATGTGCCACTGGGCCGGATCTCGCCGAATCAACCCTTCCAGGGCGGCCGCGATCCGCTGCGTCCCAACGGCCACCCGGTTCACCCCTTGGGAGGGGATCTCAACCGGGGATTCTATGACCACGTGGTGACCGGGCCCATCGGCAAAGAACGCTGCCACGGGAAATACCGGTACCTCGGAACGTGCGGCGAGGACGGCTGCCCCGGCCGGCAACTCCGTCTCCTCGCCGAAGAACCTCACAGCTAGTCCACCCTCTCGAACGTTCCGGTCGGTGACGAGGGCAACCGCTGCGCCACGGCGCAAACCGTCGGCGAGTACCGCCATGACCCGCCGGCTTCCGTCGGCGAACACCACGTCGATGCCGAACGATTTGCGGACCGCCGCGAACCAGCGGGCCAGTCGCGGATTGGGTAGGTCCTCCGCCACCGCGATCAACTCGAGACCGAGAGCGCGGGCGACGCTGCCGGCTACCTCCCAATTCCCGATATGGGGCAGTACGAAGATCATCCCCCGACCCGTCGCCTGTGCTTGCTTCACCCGGTCGAGACCTTCGACCACGATCCGGGCCAGCATGGCCGGCACCCTCCGGGGCCGCACCCAGAATACCTCTGCCCAGTAGCGTCCGTAGGCGGCAAACGCCTCTCGGGTAGCTTGTTCTATGTCGTGTTCTGATCCGAGTGCCCGGGTCATGTGACGGATCGCCATGCGCTTTCGACGGTCTGCTCTCCAATAGGCGATAGAACCCAGCGCCTTCCCCACCCGCCGCATC
The DNA here is from genome assembly GCA_035282865.1 of Acidimicrobiia bacterium. Lineage (GTDB taxonomy): Bacteria > Actinomycetota > Acidimicrobiia > Spongiisociales > UBA4744 > UBA4744. Next base: position 20,845 of record DATEVB010000055.1, read on the forward strand.
AGGGGCTCGGGCAACAGGCCGAAGAGGGCGGCCGCCAGGCGGTAGCCGAAGTACTCGAGCAGCTCCCTCATGGCGCCAGCTGTCGCCAGGTCGAGACAAACCGTTGGACGACGGTCAGCCAGGTCAAGACCACCATCGCCCACAGCATCGGACCTATCCAACCGGTGATGACCCCCACGCAGTACAGGATCACGCGCTCGGCCCGACCCATCAGCCCGGCCCGACCGTCGGCTCCTCCCACCTCCGCCTTGGCTCGCAGGTAGGAGGTGATGAGCGATGCTCCGAGGCCGGCCACCGCCAGGACTACCAGCAGGGGTTCGTCGGCCACCGCGTAGGCGACGCCTGCGAACATGGCGGTTTCGCTGATCCGGTCGGTGACCGAATCAAGGAAGGCTCCCCGTGGGCCGGCGCTATTCAGCTCACGAGCCAACGACCCGTCCAGTGCATCGACAAACGATCCGACGGCAATCATCGAACCACCGGCAATGGATGAGCCGCGGGCTACCAGATAGGCACCCCCCACCGTCAACAGGAGACCCAGGACCGTCAAATGGGTCGGTTTGAGGCCGGTCATAGCCAGCAGGCGGCCCGCTGCCTGAAGTGCTCCGCTGATTAGCGGGCGGACCCTGGTTTCGATCACGTGCGCTCCTTGGGCCCTGGAAGGTACCACACTGATCTGGCCTCGTTCCCGCTCGTTACAATTCGAGCAAACCCAGCTGCCCGAGGAGGTCGTGTGATCCCGGACAAGATCAGGAATGTCGTGCTGGTCGGTCATGGAGGGAGCGGAAAGACGTCGCTCGCCGAGGCCCTCCTCTTCACTGCCGGAGTGACAACCCGGGCAGGCCGGGTCGAGGACGGCAACACCGTCACCGACTTCGAACCCGAGGAAATCGAGCGACAGATATCTCTCAGCCTGGCGCTTGCATCGTTCACCTGGAAGGACCACAAGGTCAACATCATCGACACCCCCGGCTACGCGGGTTTCCTGGGCGATGCCCGGTCCGCGCTGCGGGCAGCCGATCTGGCCCTATTCGTGATATCGGGTGTCGATGGGGTGGAAGTGCAGACCGAGATCCTGTGGGATCTGGCTACCGAGGAGGGCATCCCCCGGGCCCTGTTCATCAACAAACTCGACCGGGAACGCTCCTCCTATGCCCGCACCCTGGCCGAATTGCAGGATGCATTCGGGAAGAGAATCGCTCCGGTACACTTACCGATCGGCTCGGAACACGATTTGTCCGGATTGGTTCGCATCGTCTCCAATCGGGCCCACACGTATTCGGGCGGCAACCCGATCGGCACCCCGACCGATCCTCCCGCCGACCTCGCCTCTACCGTTCAGGAGACCCACACCGCGCTCGTCGAATCGGTCGTCGAGACCGACGACGAGCTGATGGAGAAATACTTCGAAGGGGAGGAACCAAGCCGCGAGCAGATGGTCAAAGTGATCCATCAAGGCATGTTGGATCGCGAAGTGTTTCCCGTGCTCATCGGCTCAGCTACCGGGCTGATTGGAATCGACACGCTCGCCGACTTCATCGTGGACTTCGGGCCCAAACCCCTCGAACACTCCACACCACCGCTCGCGGATGGTGGGGAGTACGCCGTCGATCCGAATGGGCCGGCGGTTGCCTACGTGTTCAAGACCATCTCCGACCCATATGTGGGACGGGTGTCCCTGTTTCGAGTCTTTTCGGGGCGGATCAAGGCTGACGATGAACTGGAGAAGGCTGGTCACAGCGGCAAAGTGCGGATGCACAACCTCTTCTTCATGCAGGGCAAGGACCACCACGATGCTTCGGAGGTGGTCGCAGGCGACATCGCGGCGGTCGCCAAGCTGGAGTCGGTCGTGGCCGGCGACACCTTGCGCGGCCACGGAGTCAACGTCCAGCTTGCCCGGGTTCCCTTCCCGAAACCGGTCATGAGCCTGGCCGTGTTCCCCAAGGCGGCTCAGGACGAGGAGAAACTGTCGACGGCTCTTTCGAGAATCGCCGAGGAAGACCCCACCGTGCGCGTCGAGCGAAGATCCGAAACCAAAGAAACCGTGCTATCTGGGTTGGGTGACACACATCTCGACGTCACGGTGGCCCGGCTGGCCCGGAAATTCGGCGTAGATGTCGACACGGCCGTGCCAACGGTGCCTTATCGCGAAACGATCACCGCCACAGCCGAGGCCGAAGGAAAGCACAAGAAGCAGAGCGGCGGCCGCGGGCAATACGGGGTGGCCTTCGTCCGGTTCGAGCCCCTCCCCCGTGGATCCGGCTACGAATTCGTAGATGGCATCAAGGGTGGTGCGATTCCCCGTCAATACATCCCGGCGGTCGACAAGGGTGTTCAGGAAGGACTCGACCGTGGCATCCTGGCCGGCTATCCGACGATCGATGTCCGGGCCACCGTCTACGACGGGAAGTACCACTCGGTCGACTCGGACGAATTGTCGTTTCGCATGGCAGGCATCCTGGCTGTTCGGGCCGCCGCCGCCAACCTGCGGCCCGTGTTGCTCGAGCCGATCGTCAAGGCGACCATCAGCGTGCCGGAGGAGTACATGGGCGACGTGATCGGCGATCTCAACGCCAAACGTGGCCGGGTGCTGGGCATGGACTCGGACGGACGGTTGCGGGTGGTGACCGCCGAGGTGCCGCTGGCCGAAATGCAGCGCTACGCCATCGATCTCCGCTCGATCACTGGTGGTCGCGGAACCTTCGAGATGGAGTTCGATCACTACCAGGAAGTACCGCAAAACGAAGCGGACAAGGTCATAGCCGCGGCCAAGCACCGCGCAGAGGACTGAGGAGGGAGACGGAATCGAAGCAGCTCACAACCAAGGGTCGCGGAACTCTTCCCCAGGTCGTGAGCAGATGCCGAAGGAGGCAGGGATGGCACTGAAGGAAGCGCTCGAAGCAAAGGTCGAGGCATGGCGACCTCGGACCGCACGATTGATCAAGGAGTTCGGCGACGTCAAGGTCTCCGAGGTAACCATCTCGCAGGCGATTGGGGGCGCCCGGGGTGTCCGATGCCTGGTGACCGACATCTCCTATCTGGACCCCGATGAAGGCATCCGCTTTCGCGGTTACACGATCCCCGAGACCCTGACCATGCTCCCCAAGGTGCCTGGCAAGGAGATGCCGTACGTGGAGGGCCATATCTACCTCCTCCTCACCGGTGACATACCGACCGAAGATGACGTCGCCGAGCTGGCTGAGGACATCAAGGGTCGGCTCGGCGTCCCGGGTTATGTGTTCGACACCCTGCGGGCTATGCCGATCGACACCCACCCGATGACGATGTTCTCGGCCGGGATCCTGGCCATGCAGAGGGAATCAGAATACGTCAAGGCGTACAACGAGGGACTCGGGAAGATGGATCACTGGCAGCCAACCCTCGACGATGCGCTCAACCTCTGGGCCCGGCTCCCCGAGCTGGGTGCCTTCATATACCGGCTCAAGTACAAAGGAGATACCCCCATTGCCCCGGATCCCAACCTGGATCTGGGGGGCAACTTCGCCCATATGATGGGGATCGACGATCCGTACGACGAGGTGGCTCGTCTGTACTTCATCCTCCACTCCGACCACGAGAGCGGGAATGTGAGCGCTCATGCCGGCCACCTGGTTGGCAGTGCGCTGTCGGATGTGTACTACTCGGCGAGTGCCATGATCAACGGTCTCGCCGGCCCCCTCCACGGTTTGGCCAACCAGGAAGTGCTGCGTTGGATTCAAGACGTGATGGAGCAAATGGGCGGCCAGCTGCCGACGGAAGAGAAGATGAAGGAGTTCGTCTGGGAGACTCTGAATTCCGGACAAGTGGTTCCGGGATTCGGCCATGCGGTGTTGCGTAAAACGGATCCCCGCTACGCCGAGCAGCGGAACTTCTGCCTGAAGTACCTGCCGGACGATCCCATCTTCAAGTTCGTCGACATGCTGTACCACGTCGTGCCGCCGATCCTGGCGGAGCACGGCAAGGCCAAGAACCCGTGGCCGAACGTCGACGCTCAGTCGGGTGTGATTCAGTGGTACTACGGTCTGCAGGAATACGACTTCTACACGGTGCTGTTCGGCATCGGGCGCTCCATCGGAGTGCTCGCCAACATCATCTGGGATCGGGCCCTCGGATATCCCATCGAACGGCCCAAGTCGGTGACAACGGCCATGCTCGAAGAAGCGGCCGGTATCACCAGTTAGCAACGAGCACACCCCGCTTCAGGGGTCGCCGACGGGCGTCCCCCGCCGGCGGGGTGTGCCAACCAACCCGGGAGGATTCAGATGACAGGTGAGGATGCGGTGCTGCGCGTCGGTGGCCAGGAGTACATGCTGCCGGTGATCGTCGGCACCGAAGGCGAGATCGCCGTTGATATCAACCAGCTCCGCACGACGAGCGGCATAGTCACGTTCGATCGCGGATTCGCCAACACGGCGGAGACCGAGAGTGCCATCACCTTCCTGGACGGCGAGCAGGGCATCCTCCGGTATCGTGGCTATCCGATCGAACAGATCGCCGAGCAGGCCTCCTTCCTCGAAGTTGCCTACCTACTCTCCAAAGGTGAGCTACCGACTCGGCCCCAGCTCGACGACTACGTCGACGAGATCACCCATCACACGATGCTGCGGGAGGACATGAAGTACCTCTTCGAGGCATTCCCCAAAGAAGCGCATCCGATGCAGATCCTTGCCTCGGCCATCTCCGCCCTGGCAACCTACTACCCCGATGCTGTGGATCCCGGGGATACTTGGGCGGCGGATATCAGCATGAAGCGCCTGCTGGCCAAGGTGCCGACGATGGTCGCCTGGTCGTTCAAGTACAGCCGCAACCAACCCTATGTGTACCCGCGCAACGATCTGGACTACGTGGCCAACTTCCTCAACATGATCTTCTCGTTCCCGACTGAGGAGTACGAAGTCGACCCGGCGATTGCCAAGGCCCTCAACGTGCTGTTGATCCTCCATGCCGACCACGAGCAGAACTGCTCGTCCACAACCGTTCGGGTGGTCGGCTCGGGACACGCCAACCTCTTCTCGTCGGTGGCGGCCGGCGTTCACGCGCTCTCGGGACCCCTGCACGGCGGAGCCAACCAGCGGGTGGTGGAGATGCTCGAAGAGATTGTGGCGGCCGGGGGAGATATCGCCCCTTTCGTGGCTCGAGCCAAAGACAGAGAAGACCCGTTCCGGCTCATGGGTTTCGGCCACCGCGTCTACAGGAATTACGATCCCCGCGCCCAGATCCTCAAACGGTACGCCCAGCAGGTCGTCAAGACACTCAGCAAGAACGACCCGCTCTTGGATGCAGCACTGCAGCTCGAGCAGGTCACTCTCGAGGACGACTACTTCATCGAGAAGAAGCTCTATCCGAACGTCGACTTCTATTCGGGCATCATCTACCGGACGATGGGCTTCCCCACCAACCTCTTCACCGTTTTGTTTGCCATCGGCCGGTTGCCGGGTTGGATCGCCCAATGGTGGGAAATGAAGCAAGATGCCACAACCAAGATCGGCCGTCCCCGCCAGATCTACGTGGGTGAAACGAAACGGGACTGGAAAGCAATCACAGAACGGCCGTAGAAGAAAGGTCGATGTTTCTGGAGTCTGTGATTCGAGGCGGGCAGTACTTGGCGACTATTCCAGCCGGACAACGGCCGACTGCAAACTGCCGGCCGCTAACCGGTGACCGCTTCTTCGTACGGGTCTCCCAGCACGGTTCCGGTGATCGCGTCGACCCGGACCAGACCGCGGGTCACAGGGGGGTCGTCGGCCGAGTAGACCAACACGTGCCAAACGGGTCGGGCCCGCCATCCCATGAAGGTGACCGCCGCCGAGGCGTGCCCGACCGGGAACGATACTTCCCGGCCGGCTGCCGCCAGTGCTTCCTCGGCGGTCGTGTTGAGCTTCCAGGCGGATGAGAAATGAAACGACCCGATGATCAACAACAACCCCGCCACCAGGTAGAGACCGGCCGGTAACCCCAGAGCGGCTCCCAGCGCAGCCAGCACCGCTCCCGCAACGAACGTCAGACCGGAAGTTCGGCGTCGACTGGGACTCGGAAACTCGTATGGCCCGATCACATTGGCGTCGAGATCCTCGGGCACGCCTTGGGCGTCGGCTATCTCCCTGGGTATCTCGATACCGTCCACGGTCTACTCCTCAACCAGCTCGACTGCCTTCAAGGCGGCCCGGTCCAAAACCGCATCGCCGCGCCGGCGATGCCAGCCATCCCACAGCGCCAGCATCGACGGCAACACCAACACGGAAGCGATCAGGGCGAACCCGATGGCGTACACGGTTACCTGCCCCATCTGCACAAACGGCTTCAACGATGAGGTCATCAGCACACCGAACCCCGCCATAGTGGTGAATGCCGACCCGCCCAACGCCCCACCTGTATGGCGGGCGGTTGAGCGGATGGCTTCGTCGAGCTCGCCGAAACGTACCCTGTCCTCCTGGAAGCGGTGCGTCACGTGAATTGTAAACGGGACACCGATACCGATAGCAAGCGCAGACAGGGTGGCCGTGACGGGATTGAAAGGAATGCCGGTGGCGGCCATCATCCCGAACGTCCACAGCACCACCAGCACCACCGGCAGGATGGTGATCACCCCCAGGAAGGGCCGGCGGGACTCGGACCAGAAGTTCAAGACCAGGAGCAGCATTGCAGCTACCAGGGTGATGAAGAGAGATCGCACCTGTGAGTCCGAAAGGCTCTGGATGATGACCGACGAGATGATCTCCTGCGAGGTCGAGACCACCTGAAGGCCGGTATCGGCCACAGGTGCGAAATCGACCTCGAGGTCCGACCGGAGCGTGGCGGCTCCCGTTTCGCCCGCACTTGTCTGGATCGTGAACTGAGCAGCCGCGAAGCTGCCAGCCGAACCGGACAACACCTGGCCCATCTCATCGGGGGCGGCGGCAAGCGCAGCCGCATAGATAGCATCAACATCGGCGTCCGCCGACACAGAGAGATCCGGTTGAAGCCCGTTCGGGAAGGCGACCGCCGCGAATTCCGGCGCGGCCGGCGGTCCCTGCGACCCTTCGGTTGGCTGCAACAACGTCCCTATGACGGACACTGGAGACTGTGCGGCGGCAAAGCCTCCGAAGGCGGTGACGTTCTTCGTGTCTGCCAGGTTGCCCCAAGCCGCCAGCATGGCGTTGTGTGCGGCCGGGGTAGCGACGTCGCCCTCGATGAGCACAGAAGTGGATTCCCCGAAGCCACCCCCGAACTCCTCGGCGAGCGTGTTGAAGGTACTCACGACCGGTGAGTCCTGGGGCAGGAAGTCCGTGAAGCTGAACTTCGTGTCGAGTTGTGTCAGGCCGAAGTATCCCACCCCGCCCAGGATGAGAGCGACTATCAGGGTAGGAACCGGAGCATGTTCGGCCAGCACGGCGGTGCGAGCCATCACCTTGGGAAGGGACCGCTCCGTGGCTCCGGCCGCCAGAGCCTGGTTGGGGAGGCGACCGGCTCGTTCGGCGCGACGGTCGAGCAGGAGGCGGACGGCCGGGAAAAAGGTCAGCATCAAGACGAAGGCGGCCAGAATTCCCACCGCCGACAGGATGCCGAAATCGACCAGGGCGGGGACCGGGTTGAACACGTTGGTGAGAAAACCGACCGCCGTGGTCACCGTCGCCAGGATGAGTGCCACCCCCACGGTGCTGATCGCCCGGCCGGTCGCTCCGGCCACGTCGCGCCCCTCACCGAGTTCCTCCCGGTAGCGGGCCGTGAGGTGGATGCCATAGTCGACGCCCAGCCCGACCAGGAGGATCGGTATGATCTGGCCGATTTCGTTGAAGGGTCCGATCACTTCCAGGTAGCCGGGCCCGAGCAGGACGCCGATCCCCTGTTCCCAGATGATGGCCATGAGGATCACTGCCATGGTCAGCACGATGTCCGCCCCACTTCGCCGGACGGCCCCGGCCAGTTTCAGGCGGCCGGTCGGGCGGAGGAAATACACGAATCCGAGGATGGCAACGATGATGGCGATGGCGTAGGCAAACAGTCTCCCGACTTCAGCCAGGAAATCGGTATCCCCTCCGAAGAGCAGAGCAAAGCTGAACGGCTCGACGCTGATGTCCGCCCCGGCTCCGATGTCACGTAATGCCTGGTCCAGCTCGGTTTCCAGATCGACCAGCTCGTTGAATGACTCGTCCTCTTCGCTGAACCGGGAGGCGTCCAGGAAGATGATGGCCAGACCGGCCGGGGCGGAGGGAACGGTGAGATCGGAGTTCTGTGAGGCCAGCTGGGTCAGAAAACCTGCCTGCTCGGCCGGTGCGGATGCGACGGCTTCCTGGTAGAGCCGCTTCACGTCGGCATCCGTGAGAGCGTCGGTGGGGATTCCCTGCTGGGCGACAGACCCCAGGACGCCGTCCAGGAAGCTGACCACCGCCGGTCGTTCGGGTTGTGCGGACAGGTAGGCGCCGGCTCTGCTCTCGGCCACCACCCGGTTGATCTCCTGCACGGCGCTGAGACCCGCCGCGGAGATCACGTCGTCCCCCTTGACGACGACCTGAAGCACCTCTTCGGAAGCGCCGCTGGCGAAGAGGTCACCGATCCGCTCGGAAGCCTGGATCTCCGGAGTGTCCGGAGCGAACCCCGCCTGACCGGTTTCCCGGACCATCTGTGAGTTCAGCGCCCCGAAAAGCGACGTGGCGATTACCACGACGACCACGATGAAGATCGGGGCGCGCTGGGCGGCGCCGGACAGAAAGTGGACCAGAGCTTTCACGGATTCTCCCTAATGAGATTCACATTGAGGCAGGGAAGGCGCTGCCAACCGGGGTCCCCAGTTTAGACCGATTGCCGATTCATCTTGGCGGGCGCGCCGCGTCGACCAGCAACGCCACGGCTTCCTTCAACCCGAGACCCCTTTGCTCTGATTCCTCACCGTAGAGCCGGAGCCCAACGGTGTGATCCTCCGCGTCCCGGTCGCCTACGACCAGCACCGACGGATGCTTGTCGGTGAGCGCCCTGCGGATCTTTTCGCCGACCGTTTCGCCGGTCTCGTCCACCTCCACGCGCAATCCTGCTTCACGCAACATGCCGCCGACCTCCGCCGCGTAGTCGAGATGCCGGTCGGCCACGGGGACGATCGTCGCCTGAACCGGCGCCAACCACATGGGAAAAGCTCCGGCGTAATGCTCAACCAGGATGCCGAAGAAGCGCTCAACGGAACCGAACAATGCTCGGTGGACCATGACCGGTCGCTCCCGGGTGTTATCGGCGGTGGCATATTCGAGATCGAAGAGTTTGGGATGCGAGAAGTCGACCTGGATGGTCGAGAGCTGCCACTTCCGCCCGATGGCGTCTTTGACATGCACGTCGATCTTGGGCCCGTAGAAGGCGCCCTCTCCCTCGGCAACTGCGTAGTCGAGTCCGGCGTTTGCCAGCGCGGCGGCCAGCGCCGTGGTGGCCTGATCCCACAGGTCGACCTCACCGACGTACTTATCGGGCCGGGTGGACAACTCGGCTTCGAATTCGGTGAATCCGAAGTCCCGGATGACCATCAGCGTGAAGTCGAGCAGGTTCTGCAGTTCACCACCGAGTTGGGCGCGGCTGCAGAAGATGTGGCTGTCATCCTGAGTGAACCCGCGCGCGCGCAGCAGGCCGTGCACAACCCCGGACCGCTCGTACCGATAGACCGTGCCCAGTTCGAAGAGGCGCAGCGGAAGCTCCCGGTAGGAACGGCTGCGACTCTTGAAGATCAGCACGTGAAATGGGCAGTTCATCGGCTTGACGTAGTAGCCGTCACCGTGGTCGAGCTCCATCTCCGGGTACATGGCATCGGCATAGAAGTCGAGATGCCCTGAGGTCTCCCACAGCTTGGCCTTGGCTACGTGTGGGGTGGCAACGATCTGGTAGCCGTGACTGAGGTGGGTACGGCGGCTGTAGTCCTCGATGATCATCCGCATGAGACCGCCTTTGGGGTGCCACACGGCCAACCCGCTCCCCAGCTCCGGCGGGAAAGAGAACAGGTCCAGTTCGGCACCCAGTTTGCGGTGGTCCCGCCGTTCCGCCTCCTCGAGCCGATGCAGATACTCACCGAGAGCCTTCTTGTCCTCCCAGGCGGTGCCGTAGATACGTTGCAGTTGGGGACGGTTCTCGTCGCCCCGCCAGTAGGCACCGGCGCTCCGCAGCAGCTTGACCGCTGACAACCGGCCGGTCGAAGGCACATGGGGACCGCGGCACAGGTCGTGAAACCCGTTGTTGCTGTAAACGCTCACCACCTGACCGGCCTCGACTTCGCTCTCATCGACGGATTCGATGATCTCCGTCTTGAACGGCTGACCGGCAAAGGCCTCCAGGGCTTCGGCTTTCGACATCTCGCTCCGAACGAAGGGCTGATCGGCTGCAATGATCTCGGCCATCTTCTCCTCGATCCTCTCGAGGTCGGCCGGGGTGAAAGGTCGCCCGATGTCGAAGTCGTAGTAGAAGCCGTCTTCGATGGGAGGGCCGATCGCAAACAAGGCTCCTTCGAAAATGCTCAGCACCGCCTGGGCGAGGACGTGTGCGGAGGAATGGCGCAGCACGCCCCGACCCTCTTCGCTTCGGTCGGTGACGATCTCCAGATGCCCACCACCCGGCAGCGGCGTCACCACATCGAGCCAGGAACCGTCGAGCTTGACGGCCACCGCCCCTTTGGCGAGCCTTGAACCGATACTTGCCGCGACCTGTAGCCCGGTGGTTCCGTCTGGAAATGACTGTCCGGAACCATCGGGGAATACGATTTCTATGGACACGTTGACTCTCTCCCGTAGCCTTTTGCGGGTAGCGTACTGATGCCGAATATCAACCGTACGATCATTTACCGATCCGGGGAGCAGTAATGCAACCTGCCGACATCGCAAAACGTTTGGCCGGCGGCGGACGGGTCCAAGAGGTCACCCGTCAAGCGAACCGGGTGTTCCGCATCTGGACCAGTGACGGAAATGTCTCACTCGTCAAGGTGTACTCCTCAGCATCGCACGAACGCCGCGAGCGGCGAGCCCTGGAGGCTCTGCAGGGGATCGAAGGCGTCCCCCAGGTCGTCGAGCGCGGCTCGGAAGAGGACATGAGCTGGATCAGGTTCGACGACCCGGGCACCTGGTCGCTGGCCAACCTGCCCGAGAGTCCCGGGGCCGCCCGCCGGGCGGGGCAGGTCCTCCATGCGGTCCATCGGGCCAATCCGGAGCTGCTCTCGAACCTGGCCGGCGGGATGGACGCCGAGTGGCTGGCCTCAGATTTCCGATCGACATTTGAGCGCCTCGGGCGCTACCGCCGCCGGTTGCAGATACCGCCCGAGTTGCTCGGCAAAGCCCTCCGCGTGGATCCACCCCCGTGCGGCGAACCGAGGGCTGCTCATACCAATCCGCGCCCGGAGAGTTTCCTCGTCGACGAAACAGGAGCGGTCACCCTCATCGATTGGGAATGGGCCACCCTGGCACCACCCGAGTGGGATTTCAGTCTGGCGATTTGGCTCCTGCGCGTCGAGGCCGGCCCCGGTGCGGCCGCGGCTCTGGCAGAGGGTTACGGAGCGGTCCTGTCGGAGGCCGACCTCGTCGCCTGGATTGCCTATCACGCCGGGATGATTCTGCTTCGCGAGGCGGAGACCCGAGACGGCCGCCTCGACTCGTTGAGCTACATGGTCGACGAGCTGCGGAGAGTGCTTTCGCACTGAGGTCGCGAAATCCTTCGCTATCCGCGCGCACCGTTCTAGTCTGCGCCCACGGACGAGATGGAGGAACTCCCGTGTTGGAACTCGTTACTGTCGCGTCGATCATCACCGCTCTGGTGTTCTTCGCGTCGCGGCGCTTCCGCGCTCAGGGCAGCGCCTTCGTGTTCGATAGCAGTGGTTGGCAGGACGGCTACCTCGAAGCCGGCGACCTTCCCTGTCCATGGTGTCAGTCGCCTACCCGCGAGACCGACCGCGCCTGCCCGTCGTGTGCACGCGTGTTCGGCTCCCCCCTACCTACCCGACCGGCTCACAGAGCCCGGACAAACGACCCGTCGACATGATCTAACTCGAATCCGAGCCGCTCGTACATACCGACTGCCGGCCCGTTGGCTGCATCTACGTAGAGCATGGCGGTAGTTGCCTGGCGGCGCCGGTACAGATTCCAGAGCCCTTCGAGTGTCAACCACGGTCCCAGCGACCTTCCCTGGAAATCCGGGTCGACCGCGATCACATAAATCTCGCCCAGGGCTCCGGGGTGGACCTTGGTCCAACAGAACCCGGCCAGGTTGCTCCCCTGCCAGGCCATCAAGAAGCCGTCGGCGTCGAACCACTCCCGACGGATCCGATCTGCCAGGATTTCCGGTGTCCACCCCCCGTTCTCCGGATGCCCGGCAAAAGCCCGGTTGTTGACCTCGATCCAGCGTTCCTCGTCTCTCCCCACTCTGAAGGGTGCCAGGCGCATGCCGGCCGGTACAGTCGCTGTTTGCCGGGGAGGAAGCGGCAAGCGCATCTGCAGCAACTGCCGTTCCTCGTGGAATCCGAGGTCTTTGACGGTCTCGGCGACCGCCGGGTGGTACACCCACACGCGGATCGTGCCCCCGTCCTTGTCCGCCACCAGATCAATGGCCGATTGCAGCACACTGCGGATGAACCCCGGCCGCCGGTAGCCAGGCTGAATCGCCGTCTCGAGCACCCAACCGGAGTCCTTGCGGCGCCGCCCCAGGTGCACATAGGCGATGAGTTGGTCCTCGACGAAGAAGACGCGCCCCATCGAACCTTCGGAAGTGCCGGCCATCAGGTCGACGTACTTGTGCTCACCGATCGGCGCATGGCCGTCGGCAATCCGACACTGTTCGAACAGGCGACGGAGATCGTCCAGGTCATCAGGGTGGCGAACGGGCCGGACCTTCATGGAGCAACCCTAGAGCCGGTCGAGGAGGTAACCTGTCCGGCCGTGAGCAGAGTTGGTCTGGTCCTCGGCGGTGGAGGCATCACCGGAGCTTCCTATCACCTCGCCGCCCTCCTCGCCATCAACATGGCCACCGGTTGGCACCCGAACGACGCGGAGGTGATCGTTGGGACATCGGCGGGGTCCTTCGTCGCTTCAACCGTTCGAGCCGGCGACCTCAGCATCGACTCGATCGTCAGACCCCATGAGGGACGAGAGCAAGTTGCCGAACGCATTCGCAACCAGATCTACCAACGTCAGCGCCCGGGTGGGGTGGTCCGTTGGGTCCATCGCGGCTTGCTGCCCGGGTTGCGCAAGCCCGGGGTCACGATGCTGCTGGGTACCCCTGCCCTCCATCACGCCGGTGGGATCGCCGATTGGGTTGAAGAGCAAACGGGTGAGATGGCGAACAGTTGGCCCGACCGTGCCACAGTGATCGTCGCCTACGACATCGCCGGCGGCGTCCGGGTGGCCTTCGGGACCGAGGATGCACCCGACGTGGCACTCAAAGACGCAGTGGCCGCCTCGTCGGCGGTACCGGTCATCTTCAGCCCCTACGAGATCGACAAACGGTATTACGTCGACGGCGGGGTCGTCTCCGGCACCCACGCCGACCTTCTCCTCGGCAACGCGGACCCTCTCGACCTGGTGCTCGTGCTGGCTCCCATGGCAGCCGACGAGCCCCGGACAGGCGCGCACTTCTACGAGGGGCTTTTCGACCGCGTCGGCCGCACCGCCCTCAACGATGAGCTGCAAACCATCGGCGCCGCCTGGCCCGACACCGACATCCTGGTGCTGCGGCCCTCCCCGATGGTGCTCGAGGCCATGAGGCCCAACCCGATGGAACCGGCCGCAGCCGTCCCTACCTTTGTGCGGACCCTTGCCTCGCTGCGCAACATGCTGGCCAGACCGGACGTGTGGAACCTGCTCGACCGTCACCTCAACATGCACACGCACCGGTGAGCAAAGGGAGGCGGGTCGCATAGCGGTGAGCATGGCCTTGATCGGAGCGGGCCGGCCTACGGACTAGTCCTTTTGGGTTCCACCCAAACCATCCTCCAGATCGAACCGGCTCCCTGCCGACATGGGAGGAAGGCGGATAGGAGACCAGCGACATGCAAGATTCCAAACGGGGCAAGCACGAACGGAAACGACGCACCCTGATCGAGGTTTTTCACCTGGGTCGCGTTGCTGCGGTTCGGCGCCTGCAAAGACTCCCCTCCATCGTGACCGGAGAGGGTCTGCTGATCGGAGAAGAACGCGCCTAGATGTGATGACCGGGGACGTTGTCCCTGGCGGGATGGTGTGGTGATTGATTGAGCCCTCCGTACACCGAATCACGTCAGGCGAACGCCTTTACGTACCGGTCGAGCTCGGCCAGGAACCCACGGCGCTTCTCGACGCGCAGAAAGGCGCCTTCGAATGAGTTCCGGGCCAGCACGACGAGATCATCGCGGCTGAGTCCCAGGGCGTCGGCCGCTGCCACGTAGTT